>NZ_JBFBBS010000010.1:0-226109 GCF_040682835.1 Streptomyces sp. NPDC051104
AGGGGCGGAGCCCCTGGTGGGGTCGGAGGGGCGGAGCCCCTGGTGGGGTCGGAGGGGCGGAGCCCCTGGTGGGGTCGGAGGGGCGGAGCCCCTGGTGGGGTCGGAGGGGCGGAGCCCCTGGTGGGGTCGGAGGGGCGGAGCCCCTGGAGGATGGGACGGGTAGGGGCGGCGGGGGCGAAACCGGTCCGGCTCAGCCCAGTCGTTTCGTCAACGTGTACTCCGTGATCCCCGGCGGATAGTCGGGGATCACGCACACCACCTCGTAGCCCTGCTTCCGGTAGAACTCCGGGGCCTGGAAGTCCCACGTCTCCAGGCGGCACGCCGTGCAGCCGCGGTCCTCGTGGGCCGTGCGCTCCGCCTGCGCCAGCAGCCGCGTGCCGAGGCCCGCGCCGCGGTGCCGGTCGTCCACCCACAGGTACGCGACGTGCAGCCACGTCGTCCAGGTGTGCCCGACCAGCCCGCCCGCCAGTCCCCCCGCCGCGTCCAACGCCCACACATGGAGCGGAACATCCCGCTCCGCCGGTGTTCCGCGCAGGGCGCGCAGCACCGGGGACGCCACCGTGTTCGTCTCGCGCAGCCGAGCCCGAAGCAGATCCCGCCGCTCCTTGTCGACTTCTGTCTCGATACGAAACATGCGGCTCACCATAAACGGGTCAGCCGACCAGTTCTGCAAATCTCCTTCCGCTCCAGGCCGGCGGCCCTACCCTGTGAACAGCACCGGTGGGGGCTGGTGCTGATCAGGGGGCGAGACAGTCGGGTACGGCGCCCGGGGCGGGGGTAGCAGTTCCAGCACGGCGGCGGCCGTGCCGCTGCGTTACCCGTCCCAGGTGAAAATCCGGGGAGCGCTCCGGGCGCCGTGTCCGCGCCGGGCCGTCCCCCGAACAGTGGGGGTATCAGTGGTTCGCATCCGAGTTCTGGTCGTCGACGATCACCGCATCTTCGCCGAGTCCCTCGCCGCCGCCCTGGCGGCCGAACCGGACGTCGACGTGTCCGCGGCCGGCAGCGGTCCGGCCGCGCTGCGCTGCCTGGAGCGGGCGGCCGCGGAGGGCCGCAGATTCGACGTGATGCTCGTCGACGCGGACCTCGCGGGCAACGTCCTGGGCTCACGCCCGGCGGTCCCCGTCCAGGACGGCGACGAGGACGGCCTCGTCGACGGCATCTCCCTGGTCGCCGGCGTCCGCTCCGGCCAGCCGAACGTGCGGACCGTCGTCCTCGCCGAGAAGGACGACCCGCGCCGCGCCGCCCTGGCCCTGCAGGCCGGCGCCTCCGGCTGGGTCGCCAAGGACTGCTCGCTGCAGCGGCTGCTCACGGTCATCCGGGGCGTCCTGCGGGACGAGACGCACCTGCCGCCCGCCCTGCTCACCGGGGTGCTGCGCGAGCTGACCGCGGCCCGCAAGCACCGCACCGAGAGCGAGCGTCTGGTGGAGTCCCTCACGCCCCGGGAGCGGGAGGTGCTGCGGTGCATGGTCGCCGGACTGGGCCGCAAGGCCGTCGCCGAGCGGCTGTTCCTGTCCCCGCACACCGTCCGCACCCATATGCAGAACGTGCTGGGGAAGCTGGGCGTCCACTCGACCCTCGCCGCCGTCGCCCTCGCCCGCAGGGCCGGCGTCGGGCCGGTCGACCTAGCCGGGGATGTTGTCGAACGGGGCGGTCAGCTGGCGTAGCAGCGCGGCCAGCTCACCGCGCTGGGCCGAGCTCAGCTCGGAGAGGATCGCGCGCTCCTGGTCGAGGAGTCCGGCCAGGGCCTGGTCGGCCCGGTCCCGGCCCTCGTCCGTGAGCCGCACCAGCACACCCCGGCGGTCGCTCGGGTCCGGGAGCCGCTCGACCAGGCCCTTCTTCGCCAGGCGGTCGATACGGTTGGTCATCGTGCCGGAGGTGACCAGCGTCTGGGTGAGCAACTGGCCGGGGGACAGCTGATAGGGGCTGCCGGCCCGGCGGAGCGCGGTGAGGACGTCGAACTCCCAGGGCTCCAGGCCGTGCTCCGAGAACGCCAGCCGGCGTGCGCGGTCCAGATGCCGGGCCAGTCTGCTCACCCGGCTGAGCACCTCGAGCGGTTCCACGTCGAGGTCCGGGCGTTCCCTGCGCCACGCCGCGACCAGCCGATCGACCTCGTCCTCCATGCGATCAGTGTAGTGGTTGTGTCGATGTGAAGTCTCTTGACGTGAGACATCTTGATGTGGAGTCTCTTGACGTCGAGAGAGTTGCCTACGAGGATGGCGAGCCGTACGGAGGCGACGTCGAACGGGGGCGACGCCTCCGTACGACGGCGCGCGTCCGCGCCGCGGCGCCCGCTCGTCCGTCCGCCCCGAGGAGGCCCCGCCATGCCCACCACCGGCCCCACCTGGGACCCCGCCCAGTACCTCCGCCACGCGGACCACCGCGCCCGTCCCTTCACCGACCTGCTCTCCCGCGTGCCCGAACTTCCCGGCGACCCGCCCCGCATCGCCGACCTGGGCTGCGGACCGGGCAACGTCACCGTCCTGCTCCCCGAGCGCTGGCCCACCGCGCACATCACCGGCTACGACAACTCCCCGGAGATGCTCGCGAAGACCGACGCCTACACGGGCCCCACGGCCGGCGGCGGCCGCCTGGACTTCGCGCACGCCGACGCCCGCACCTGGGCGCCGAAGGAGCCGTACGACCTGATCATCAGCAACGCCACCCTGCAGTGGGTACCCGGACACACCGGCCGTTTCGCCGAGTGGGTGACAGCACTCGAGCCGGGCGGCACCTTCGCCTTCCAGGTCCCCGGCAACTTCGGCTCCCCGAGCCACCGGCTGATGCGCGAACTGGCCCACTCCGCCCGTTGGAGGAACCGCCTCGCCGAAACCCTGCGCCACGACGACGCTGTCCTCACCCCGGAGACGTACCTGCACCACCTCACCGCGCTCGGCTGCGCGGCGGACGTCTGGGAGACGACGTATCTGCATCTGCTGCAGGGCGAGGACCCGGTCCTCGACTGGGTCAAGGGCACCGGACTGCGGCCGATCCTCGCCGAGCTGGGGGAGGAGGCGGAGGAGTTCGTCGCCGACTACCGTGCGGCGCTGCGCGAGGCGTACCCGGCGACCGAGCACGGCACGGTGTTCCCGTTCCGCCGCATCTTCGCCGTCGCGACGAAAGGGGCCTGACCGATGCTGACCGCCGTCGACCACGTCCAGCTCGCCGCCCCGCCCGGCTCCGAGGACCTGCTGCGCGCGTACTACGTCGACGTCCTCGGCATGACGGAGATCCCCAAGCCGCCGGTGCTCGCGGCGCGCGGAGGCTGCTGGTTCCAGGCGGGGACCGTGCAGCTGCACCTGGGCATCGAGGAGGACTTCAGGCCCGCGAAGAAGGCCCACCCCGGGCTGCGGGTCACGGGCATCGAGGCGTACGCGGCGCGGCTCGCCCAGCGGGGGGCACCGGTCACCTGGGACCACGACCTGCCCGGCCACCGGCGCTTCTACTCGGAGGATCCCGTGGGGAACCGGCTGGAGTTCTTGGAGCCCCTTCAGTAGACGATCACTCGTTCGGATGATCAGTTGCGGTACGAGCGTCACTGAGTGTTTCGCGTCCATGGCGTTCGGGTGTCGCTTGTGCCGCAGTGGCGCCCGCGCCCAGACTTATGGAGGAGGTGACCACTCTCGCGCATGAGGTGATTCCGGTGGTGGAGAACGAGCCGGTCTCCGAACTCGACGAGATCCTGTGGCGGACCTGGAAGGCCATGGATCTCCCCGAGGGCTACCGCGCCGAGATCATCGAGGGGTCCATCGAGGTGTCGCCCACCGGTCGTCGTCATGGCGTGCTCATCAACCGTCTTCGGCGGGCGCTGGATGCCCATCTCGTGCATGGTGGCCATGCGCCGTACCAGGACATCAACGTCATGTACCGCCGCAAGTCCTGGATTCCCGACCTCTTCGTCGCTCCCAGGGACCTCGACGAGATCCCCGACGAGGAGGATCTTGGAGTTGACGCCGCGGGAGTTCTCATGGTCGTCGAGGTTGTTTCCCCCGGCCGTCGCAACATCGAGCGCGATCGGGTCCGCAAACGGCGTGAGTACGCCCGGGCGGACATCCCCCTCTACGTGATCATCGATGATATCGACGAGGGCGGCGCCGTTCTGATCCTGAGCGAACCCGACTACAAGAAGGCCACGTACAAGGAAGAACATCGGGTCCGCTACGGCATCGATGCCGTCATCCCCGCGGGCCCCGCCAAAGGCTTCACGATCGGTGAGGCGATCACCCGACGCTGACCGCCCCGCGGTCTCAGCTCTTCCGGTGACCTATCAGCCGAGGCTTCGGCTCCAGCCCGTCCAGGCCGTGCCACGCCAGGTTCACCAGATGCGCCGCCACCTCCGCCTTCTTCGGGCGGCGCACGTCCAGCCACCACTGGCCCGTCAGCGCGACCATCCCGACCAGCGCCTGCGCGTACAGCGGGGCCAGCTTCGGGTCGAAGCCGCGGCTCTTGAACTCGCGGCCCAGAATGTCCTCCACCTGCGTCGCGATGTCCGAGATCAGCGACGCGAAGGAGCCCGTCGACTGCGGGATGGGTGAGTCCCGGACCAGGATCCGGAAACCGTCCGTGTACTCCTCGATGTAGTCCAGCAGCGCGAACGCGGCCTGCTCGCACAGCTCACGCGGGTGCCCGGCCGTCAAGGAGCTGGTCACCATCTCCAGCAGGCGCCGCATCTCGCGGTCCACCACCACCGCGTACAGCCCCTCCTTGCCGCCGAAGTGCTCGTACACCACCGGCTTGGACACCCCGGCCTTGGCCGCGATCTCCTCCACCGACGTCCCCTCGAAGCCCTTCGCGGCGAACAGCGTGCGACCGATCTCCAGCAACTGCTGGCGGCGCTCGGCACCGGTCATCCGAGTACGGCGCGGGCGCCGCGGCTTGTCGCTGCTGGGGGTGCTGGAGTCGGTCGCCACACCGCCATCATGCCGTGCCGGCGGTCACCTTCCCGTGTCGGGAGCCACTCCCGTCACCTTGCGACGCGAATCGATACGCGAGCGTGACGGCCAGCGCACGTCGTACGCCCACCCCAGCTGCTCGAACCAGCGGATGATCCGCGCCGAGGAGTCCAGCTGGCCCCGCTCCACACCGTGCCGTGCCGACGTCGGGTCCGCGTGGTGCAGGTTGTGCCACGACTCGCCGCACGACAGGATCGCCAGCCACCACACGTTGCCCGAACGGTCGCGCGACTTGAACGGCCGCTTGCCCACCGCGTGGCAGATCGAGTTGATCGACCACGTCACGTGGTGCAGCAGAGCCACCCGGACGAGAGACCCCCAGAAGAACGCGGTGAACGCTCCCCACCAGGACATCGTGGCCAGCCCGCCGATCAGTGCGGGCAGCAGCAGCGACACGGTCGTCCACAGCGCGAACTGGCGGGAGATCGCCCGCATCGCCGGGTCCTTGATCAGGTCCGGGGCGTACTTGTCCTGGGGCGTCTGCTCCTCGTCGAACATCCAGCCGACGTGGGCCCACCACAGGCCCTTCATCAGCGCCGGGACCGTCTCCCCGTAGCGCCACGGGGAGTGCGGGTCGCCCTCCGCGTCGGAGAACTTGTGGTGCTTGCGGTGGTCGGCCACCCAGCGCACCAGCGGACCCTCCACGGCCATCGACCCCGCGATCGCCAGCGCGATCTTCAGCGGCCGCTTCGCCTTGAACGAGCCGTGCGTGAAGTGACGGTGGAAACCGATCGTGATGCCGTGGCAGCCCAGGTAGTAGAAGAAGACCAGCAGGCCCATATCGAGCCAGCTCACGCCCCATCCCCACGCCAGCGGCACCGCCGCGACAAGCGCCAGGAACGGGACGGTGATGAACAGCAGCAGCGTGATCTGCTCGATCGAGCGCTTCTGCTCGCCACCCAGCGTCGCGGAGGGCAGCGAAGAGTCGTCGTTCGCCTTCGGGGCGTCTTCGATCACATCGGAGCTCGTGGTCATGGGGCGTCCCCTGTGGGGTCGAGGGTCGAGGCAAATGTCCGGATACGGCTCCCGGCGTGCTCCCGCCACCTGACGGGAGACCCTACGGTTCCGTAACCTACGGCGTCGTAAGTATGGCAGTGCGTCGCCCGGCGGCAAGAGCCCGAAAGCCTGCGCGTCCGCATCGCCACCTATCCTTGGAGTCGGTCGGACAGCGCGGTCCGCTCTGATTTCTTCCCGGATGCCCGGACCGTATGCGGCAGCCGCCGCGCACGGCACCCATCCGGGTCCCCCTTCGGATGAGCTTCAACACTGCAAGGAGCCGCACCTGTGAGCAGTGCCGACGACCAGACGACGACGACCAGCAGTGAACTGCGCGCCGACATCCGCCGACTGGGCGACCTGCTCGGCGAGACCCTCGTCCGCCAGGAAGGCCCCGAGCTCCTGGAACTGGTCGAGAGGGTCCGCCGGCTGACCCGCGAGAACGGTGACGCCGCCGCGGAACTGCTGCGCGGAACCGAACTGGAGACCGCCGCCAAGCTGGTGCGCGCCTTCTCCACCTACTTCCACCTGGCGAACGTCACCGAGCAGGTGCACCGCGGCCGCGAACTGCGTGCCAAGCGCGCCGCCGAGGGCGGCCTGCTCTCCCGCACCGCCGACCGCCTCAAGGACGCCGACCCCGACCACCTGCGCGACACCGTCCGCAACCTCAACGTGCGCCCCGTCTTCACGGCGCACCCCACCGAGGCCGCGCGCCGGTCCGTCCTCAACAAGCTCCGGCGCATCGCCGCACTCCTGGAAACCCCCGTCATCGAGTCCGACCGCCGCCGCCACGACACCCGGCTCGCCGAGAACATCGACCTCGTCTGGCAGACCGACGAGCTCCGCGTCGTCCGCCCCGAACCCGCCGACGAGGCCCGCAACGCCATCTACTACCTCGACGAACTCCACGCCGGCGCCGTCGGCGACGTCCTGGAGGACCTCACCGCGGAACTCGAACGCGTCGGCATCAAGCTCCCCGACGAGACTCGCCCCGTCACCTTCGGCACCTGGATCGGCGGCGACCGCGACGGCAACCCGAACGTCACCCCCGACGTCACCTGGGAAGTCCTCATCCTCCAGCACGAGCACGGCATCAACGACGCCCTGGAGACGATCGACGAGCTGCGCGGCTTCCTGTCCAACTCCATCCGCTACACCGGCGCCACCGAGGAACTCCTGGAGTCCCTCAAGACCGACCTTGACCTCCTGCCCGAGATCAGCCCCCGCTACAAGCGCCTCAACGCCGAGGAGCCCTACCGGCTCAAGGCCACCTGCATCCGCCAGAAGCTCGTCAACACCAAGCGGCGCCTCGCCAAGGGCACCCAGCACGAGCCCGGCCGCGACTACCTCGGCACCAGCGAACTCCTGCACGACCTCAGAGTCATCCAGACCTCCCTGCGCGCCCACCGCGGCGGCCTCTTCGCCGACGGCCGCCTCGCCCGCACCATCCGCACCCTGGCCGCCTTCGGCCTCCAGCTCGCCACCATGGACGTCCGCGAACACGCCGACGCCCACCACCACGCCCTCGGCCAGCTCTTCGACCGGCTCGGCGAGGAATCCTGGCGCTACGACGACATGCCCCGCGAGTACCGCCACAAGCTGCTCGCCAAGGAACTCCGCTCCCGCCGCCCCCTCGCCCCCACCCCGGCACCGCTCGACGCGGCCGGCGCCAAGACCCTCGGCACCTTCAAGACCATCAAGCGCGCCCTGAAGGTCTTCGGCCCCGAAGTCATCGAGTCCTACATCATCTCCATGTGCCAGGGCGCCGACGACGTCTTCGCCGCCGCCGTCCTCGCCCGCGAAGCCGGCCTCCTCGACCTCCACGGCGGCTGGGCCAAGATCGGCATCGTCCCCCTCCTGGAGACCACCGACGAGCTCAAGGCCGCCGACACCATCCTCGAGGACATGCTCTCCGACCCCTCCTACCGGCGCCTGGTCGCGCTGCGCGGAGACGTCCAGGAGGTCATGCTCGGCTACAGCGACTCCTCCAAGTTCGGCGGCATCACCACCTCCCAGTGGGAGATCCACCGCGCCCAGCGCCGCCTGCGCGACGTCGCCCACCGCTACGGCGTACGCCTGCGCCTCTTCCACGGCCGCGGCGGCACCGTCGGCCGCGGCGGCGGCCCCACCCACGACGCCATCCTCGCCCAGCCCTGGGGCACCCTCGAAGGCGAGATCAAGGTCACCGAACAGGGCGAGGTCATCTCCGACAAGTACCTCATCCCGTCCCTCGCCCGCGAGAACCTCGAACTGACGGTCGCGGCCACCCTGCAGGCCTCCGCCCTGCACACCGCCCCCCGCCAGTCCGGCGAGGCCCTCGCCCGCTGGGACGCCGCCATGGACGTCGTCTCCGACGCCGCCCACGCCGCCTACCGAAAGCTCGTCGAGGACCCCGACCTCCCGGCGTACTTCTTCGCCTCCACGCCCGTCGACCAGCTCGCCGACCTCCACCTCGGCTCCCGCCCGTCCAGGAGGCCCGACTCCGGCGCCGGCCTCGACGGCCTGCGCGCCATCCCCTGGGTGTTCGGCTGGACCCAGTCCCGGCAGATCGTCCCCGGCTGGTACGGCGTCGGTTCCGGCCTCAAGGCCCTGCGCGAAGCCGGCCTCGACACCGTGCTCAACGAGATGCACGAACAGTGGCACTTCTTCCGCAACTTCATCTCCAACGTCGAGATGACCCTCGCCAAGACCGACCTGCGGATCGCCCAGCACTACGTCGACACACTCGTCCCCGACAACCTCAAGCACGTCTTCGACACCATCCGGGCCGAACACGAACTCACCGTCCGCGAGGTACTCCGCGTCACCGGCGAACAGGAACTGCTCGACGCCCAGCCGGTGCTGAAGCAGACCTTCGCCATCCGCGACGCCTACCTCGACCCCATCTCCTACCTCCAGGTCGCCCTCCTCAAGCGCCAGCGCGACGCGGCCGCCGCAGGCGAGGAACCCGACCCGCTGCTCTCCCGCGCGCTGCTCCTCACCGTCAACGGCGTCGCAGCCGGCCTGCGCAACACCGGCTGACACAGCCCCGGACACGACAGTGCCCCCGAGCCCGTACAAGGCTCGGGGGCACCGTCACATCGCGCGGACGTCAGCCCCGGGCGGCCCTGCGGCGCCACAGCACCAGACCACCACCGGCGGCCACCAGCGCCGCCGCCACACCGGACAACAGCCCCACCGGAGCACCACTGCCCGTCTCGGCCAGGTCACCGCTGCCACCCTGCGCCGAAGGGGACGCGGACACGGAGGCCGACACCGACGCCCCCGCACCCGACGACGAACCCGGCGAGGCGCTCGCACCGACCGTGCCCGACGGGGAGGCGGACACGGAGGCCGACACGGAGGCCGAGGGGGAGCCCGACGGCGCCGTACCGCCCCCGCCGGAACCCTCGCAGTCCGACGAGAACACCTTGTGCTTGGCCTTGCCGTGCTCGTTGTCGAAGTTCCAGAACAGCTTGTACTGGCCGTCCGGAAGAGTCATGTCGGCAGTGCGTTCGTGACCGGAGCCGTCGAGCGTCAGCGACCCCGACGTGACAGTCGTGCCCTTGGACAGGTCGTTGTTGGCCCACGCCTCGATGTGCCAGACGACCTTCTGGGCACCGTCGAACTTGAATCCGTCGAGGTAGAAGGTGCAGACCTTGGGCTCGTTCTTGACGAGCTCCTCGCCGGTCTTCGCATCGTGGATCTTCACGGTGCCGTTGTCACCCGGGGCCGAGGCAAGGGCGGACGGAGCGGTCAGCAACGCTGCTGAGGCGACGGCGACAAAGGCACCGGCGCGCATGAGGGTACGCATGGGCAGTCCATCTTCGAGGAACGGAACGGAAGACGTGGAGGGGGCGGCTCAGCATCCGGCCTGCGAACACCACAGGTCAATCACGAAGAGGCAACAGACACTTCATTCACAGACGCCAGCCAAGCCACATGCGTCACAGCGCCACGAAGGCAGCCGTCAACAGCGCCACCCCCGATGCCGCCAGCAGCCACCCCGTCCGCCTCAGCCGCAGCCCGCCCGCCACCACCACCGACGCCATCAACAACGCCCCGGCCAGCGGAAGCCACGCATACAGAACCCCCGCCGGACCCGAACGGACCACATCGTCCGTGCCCGGCCTCACCACCACCGCGTACGTCCGCCCCCGCCGCACCGCCACCGTCTGCTCGATCGTCACACGGTCACGCGCCGTCGCCCCCGCCGACACCGGCCTGAACGGACCACTGCACGCATCCGCCCCACACCGCGTCACCTCGATCGAGCCGCGCTCACGACCCTTGGTCAGCATCACAAACTGCGCCGTACCCCACGACCCCCACACCCCACCGACCAGAATCAGCGCGGCGACCGCCCCCATCACCACCACCCGCACCGACCGGAGCGCAGCGGACGAGGCCCGACGAGAACGGGCAGCGGTGGCAGGCATGGCGGGGATCATGGGACATCCCCGCGCACCCGGTCAACCCCGAAGGGCGACACATCACGAGTTGTACGTACTCTGCGCCCGCTCCAGCCCGTCGATCACCAGACACTCCACCGCATCCGCCGCCCGGTCCACGAAGTAGTCCAGCTCCTTGCGCTCCGCCGAGGAGAAATCCTTCAACACGAAGTCCGCCACCTGCATACGCCCCGGCGGACGCCCGATGCCGAACCGCGCCCGGTGATAGTCCGACCCCAACGCCTTCGTGATCGACTTCAACCCGTTGTGACCGTTGTCGCCACCACCCAGCTTCAACCGCAGCGTCCCGTAACCGATGTCCAGCTCGTCATGCACCGCGACGACATTCCCCACCGGCACCTTGTAGAACTCCCGCAGAGCGTTTACCGGGCCACCCGACAGATTCATGTACGACATCGGCTTCACCAGGACCACCCGACGGCTCCCCGGACCCGGCGGCCCGATCCGCCCCTCCACGACCTGCGCCTGCGCCTTCCCCGCCCGCTTGAACTTCCCCCCGACCCGCCCCGCCAGCAGATCCACCACCATGAACCCCACGTTGTGCCGGTTCATGGCGTACTCGGGCCCAGGATTACCGAGCCCCACGATGAGCCAGGGCGCGCCTGGATCGGTCGTCACGTCCACGTCTCCTCTATACGCGCCAGCCGCCACTCCCGAAGGAGCAGCGGCTGACGAAACGGTGTCGGTGAGGGATCAGGCCTCGGCAGTGGCCTCTTCGCCCTCGGCCTCGCCCTCAGCGGCCTCCTCGGCCTGCGCGGCCAGCACCTGCAGGACCACCGTGTCCTCGTCCACAGCCAGCGTGGTGCCGGACGGGAGCGGGATGTCCTTGGCGAGGACGGAGGCGCCGGCCGTCAGACCCTCGATGGAGACGGTGACCGACTCGGGGATGTGCGTGGCCTCGGTCTCGACGGGCAGCGTGTTCAGAACGTGCTCCAGGAGGTTGCCGCCCGGCGCCAGCTCGCCCTCGGTGTGGACGTAGACCTCGACGGTGACCTTCTCGCCGCGCTTCACCAGCTGCAGGTCCACGTGCTCCAGGAAACCCTTCAGCGGGTCACGCTGCACGGCCTTCGGGATCGCCAGCTCATTGGTCTTGCCGTCGATGTCCAGCGAGATCAGAACATTCGGCGTACGCAGCGCCAGCAGCAGGTCGTGACCCGGGAACGTCAGGTGCAGCGGGTCGGAACCGTGCCCGTACAGCACGCCCGGAACCTTGCTGGCACGGCGGATACGACGCGCGGCACCCTTGCCGAACTCGGTGCGCGTCTCGGCGGCGATCTTCACCTCGGACATGTCTCACTCCTCGTAGTAGTACATAGGACAAACGGTCGGGGTCACCCGGCCACGAACGGCCTGCTACGAAGAGCGCGTCGATAACGGACCGCCGCAGTCGAAAAACGAGTGCGGCCTCCCTCGCCGAGCAACTGCAGCAGTTTACTCGCAGAAGGAGGCCGCACCCAAAACGATCTCCACCAGCCCCAGGGCCGGTAGGTACTACTGGTACTACTGCTCGTCGAACAGGCTCGTCACCGAACCGTCCTCGAACACCTCACGCACCGCACTCGCGATCGTCGGAGCGATCGACAACACCGTGATCTTGTCCAGGTCCCGGCCCAGCTCACCCGGCGTCGGCAGCGTGTCCGTGAAGATGAACTCACTCACCCGCGAGTTCTTCAGACGGTCCGCCGCAGGACCCGACAGCACACCATGCGTCGCCGTCACGATGACATCCTCCGCACCGTGCGCGAACAACGCGTCCGCCGCCGCGCAGATCGTGCCACCCGTGTCGATCATGTCATCGACCAGGACACACACCCGGCCCTCGACCTCACCCACGACCTCGTGCACCGTCACCTGGTTCGCGACATCCTTGTCCCGCCGCTTGTGCACGATCGCGAGAGGCGCACCCAGCCGGTCGCACCAGCGGTCCGCGACCCGCACCCGGCCGGCATCCGGCGACACCACGGTCAGCTTGTCCCGGTCCACCTTCCGGCCCACATAGTCCGCCAGCAGCGGCAACGCGAACAGGTGATCCACCGGACCGTCGAAGAAACCCTGGATCTGGTCCGTGTGCAGGTCCACCGTCAGAATCCGGTCCGCACCCGCCGTCTTCATCAGATCAGCGATCAGACGCGCCGAAATCGGTTCACGTCCCCGGTGCTTCTTGTCCTGCCGCGCGTAACCGTAGAACGGCACAATCACGGTGATGGAACGCGCCGACGCACGCTTCAGCGCGTCGATCATGATCAACTGCTCCATGATCCACTTGTTGATCGGAGCCGTATGGCTCTGGATCAGGAAGCAGTCGGCACCCCGCGCCGACTCCTGATAACGCACATAGATCTCACCGTTCGCGAAGTCGAAGGCCTTCGTCGGGACGACCCCGACACCCAGCTGCTGGGCGACCTCCTCGGCAAGCTCGGGGTGGGCGCGGCCGGAGAAGAACATCAACTTCTTCAGGCCGGTCGTCTTGATCCCGGTCACGACACTGTCTCCTCAGAGGTCATAACTCAGCTGGGCATCCAGAAGCCGCCACAGCCACAACGGCTGGAAACGGACGACCGTCTCAGCTGGTGGGGTGCGGGTGTGCACTTATCACGGTACGCCGTCACAGACGCACCTGATTCCGGTCAGCCCTCGCCATCCGACTCCCGGGAAGCCGCCTCAGCCGCCTTCGCAGCCGCACTCCCCGGACGCTTACGAGCCACCCAACCCTCGATATTCCGCTGCTGACCACGGGCCACAGCCAGCGAACCGGGCGGCACATCCTTCGTGATCACAGAACCGGCCGCGGTGTACGCGCCGTCCCCGACCGTGACAGGAGCCACAAACATGTTGTCCGAACCGGTACGGCAATGGGACCCCACCGTGGTGTGGTGTTTGGCCTGTCCGTCATAGTTCACGAAGACACTCGCGGCACCGATGTTCGTGTACTCACCGATCGTCGCATCACCGACGTAGGAGAGGTGAGGGACCTTCGTGCCCTCACCGATCGAGGCGTTCTTCGTCTCCACGTACGTACCGACCTTGGACTTCAGGCCGAGACGCGTGCCCGGGCGAAGGTAGGCGTACGGACCGACGGAAGCCTGCGGCCCGACCACCGCGCTGTCGGACACAGTGTTGTCGACCCGCGCCCCCGCACCGACCTCGGTGTCCCTCAACCGCGAATTCGGACCCACCTCGGCACCCTCACCGACGTACGTCGAACCCAGGAGCTGCGTACCGGGGTGGACGACGGCGTCCTGCCCGAAGGTCACGGTGACGTCGACCCAGGTCGTCGCGGGGTCGACGACGGTCACACCCGAGAGCATGGCGGCCGTGAGGAGCCGGTCATTGAGGATGCGACGGGCCTCCGAGAGCTGCACCCGGTTGTTGATGCCGGCGATCTCACGATGATCGGCGGCGACGGACGCCCCCACCCGGTGCCCGGCCCCCCGCAGGATCCCCAGCACATCCGTCAGGTACTCCTCACCCTGACTGTTGTCCGTCCGGACCTGCTTCAGAGCCTCGGCCAGCAACCGGCCGTCGAAAGCGAAGACACCCGAGTTGATCTCACGAATCGCCCGCTGCGCGTCACTGGCGTCCTTGTGCTCGACGATCGCCGTGACGGCACCCGTGTCGTCCCGCACGATCCGGCCGTAGCCCGCGGCATCCGGGACCTCGGCCGTCAGCACCGTGACGGCGTTGCCGTCCTCACCATGGGTCGCGGCGAGCCGCCGCAGCGTCTCACCGGTCAGCAGCGGGGTGTCACCGCACACGACCACCACGGTTCCCTCCACGGACCCGCCCAGCTCCTCCAGAGCCATCCGCACGGCATGCCCCGTGCCGTTCTGCTCGGCCTGCACGGCCGTACGAACATCCGGATCGATCTCGGCCAGGTGCGCCGAGACCTGCTCCCGGGCATGGCCCACGACGACGACGAGATTCTCGGGCTTCAACTCGCGCGCGGAGGCGAGCACATGCCCGACGAGAGAACGACCACAGATCTCGTGCAGAACCTTGGGTGTGGCCGACTTCATACGGGTGCCCTCACCCGCTGCGAGAACAACGACGGCGGCCGGGCGGTTGGCGCTCACGGGGATGCCCTTCGGCTTCAAGGGGTGGGGTGGACATCCGCAGGATACCGGGGCGTTTCGCGGGGGACATGAGAGCGGGCCCTGACGGTGATGTCACCGGTCAGGACCCGAACCGGGCATGTGCTCCCGGGAGAGGATTCGAACCCCTATAAGTGGTACCAAAAACCACCGTCTTGCCCTTAGACGACCCGGGATTACCGCTATGTCCGATTTGCTAGATCGGCTGCGGAGCCAGCACCTACTATGCCGTACCACCAGCCCTCAATGCGACGGTGTAGGTCGGCGCTTCGGAGAACGGCGACCCTGAGGCAGCCGAAGTAACCCTCTCCGGTGTTGGTGCGGTTGGTTCGAGGGTTGTGCCTCTTGAGGCTGGTTTTCAGCAGGTCATGGACCTCGACGCCGACTAGGTCGGCCCTGTAGGCCTCCGCCTTT
Organism: Streptomyces sp. NPDC051104; assembly: GCF_040682835.1. Classification (NCBI taxonomy): domain Bacteria; kingdom Bacillati; phylum Actinomycetota; class Actinomycetes; order Kitasatosporales; family Streptomycetaceae; genus Streptomyces; species Streptomyces sp. NPDC051104. The sequence goes on from NZ_JBFBBS010000010.1 coordinate 14,902, forward strand.
GCGATGTCGGCCGACTCATGGATATTGACCGAGAACCGGCGACGCTCCTTCGCTACGCCGAGCAGGTCAAGCCATGTGAGGAACAGCTTGATCATGTGCGGGTCGCTGTTCACGAAGATCACGCGCCGATGCGCGCCAGGTTTGGCCTTTGCGCCTTCAGGCCAGTACAGCCCAACGCCGACCAGGAATAGCTCCCGGTCGGTGAGTGGGCCGATCTCGGTATAGGCGGCGGCCGCCAGTTCCGTCTGTGCGGCAGCGCGGTCCTCGGCAGCGCGCCGCGCTCCGCGCCGAGCGGGTGTCATGTCAGTTCGGCGCTCGCGCTCCGGTGTGGGCAGATCCCGCACCCACAACGAGATCGAACTCTTCGAGCACCCCAGCTCCACCTGGATCTGGTCGTACGTCCAGCCCTGGAGCCGTAGCTCCCGTGCCCTCGCCCGCAGGTCGTCCTTGGCTCGGGGGCGCTTCGTCCATTCCGGTGGGGCCTCTCCCTTCACCAGCTGGTTGAGGATGTCGTTGTTGAAGATCTTCAGCTCGTCGCGGATCTGCCGGAGGCTGTAGCCGCCGCGCCGCAGCGCCACCGCCCGCTCCCGTAGTCCCTCGAAGTCCGCGTACTTGCCCTGTGCGTGTGCCATGGGCATAACCTCTGGGCGGAATCCGTCCTTCCGGGGTCGAACGGTGTGCGATTCAGCAGTTCGAGGGATTCCGGGGCGTTTCGCTTCTGTTCGGTTACGGAGTGTGGTGTGGCGCAGTCGTGGAAACTCACCGGAAAAGCCGCGGTGGGCGCCCGTAGGCTGGGGCCATGACCACGTCGGGGGAAGTGCACACCGCGGCCGGGGGGCCGTGGTGGTGGGTGCGGTGGCGTAGTGCCGTGCTCGATATAGGGCTCGCGGCGGTGTCCGCCGTGGAGTGTGCGGTGGAGGGGCTTCAGTTCTCGCGGGATGCCGGGTTGCCGGCTCCGGTGGGGATGGTGTTCGGGTTGTTCGCCGGTCTCACTCTGCTGTTGCGGCGGCGGTGGCCCGTCGCTGTCGTGTTGGTGGGCATCGCCGTCACGCCGGCGCAGATGGGGTTCCTGGTGGGGCTCGTCGGGTTGTACACCCTGGCGGCTTCGGAGTTGCCTCGGCGGATCATCGGTGCGCTGGCGGGGATGTCGTTCGTGGGGATGTTCGTCGTCACGTATGTGCGGGCGCATCAGGGGTTGGTTCGGGGGGGTCTGTCCATTGCCGGTGGGTTCATCCCGTTTCTGTCCGTCACCACCGCCCTTGGTATGACGGCCCCTCCCGTGCTTCTCGGTCTGTACGTCGGTGCCCGGCGGCGGTTGATGGAGAGCTTGCGGGAGCGGGCGGATTCGCTGGAGCGGGAGCTGATGCTGCTCGCGGAGCGGGCGGAGGAGCGTGCGGAGTGGGCGCGGAACGAGGAGCGGACGCGGATCGCGCGGGAGATGCATGACGTTGTCGCGCATCGGGTGAGTCTGATGGTGGTGCATGCGGCGGCGCTTCAGGCTGTCGCGCGGAAGGATCCCGAGAAGGCGGTGAAGAACGCCGCCCTGGTCGGGGACATGGGGCGGCAGGCGCTGACCGAGTTGCGGCAGATGCTGGGTGTGCTGCGGAGCGGGGACGGGGCCGTGGCGCGGCCGGCTCGGTCTGCTGTGTCTCTTGCCGCTGTGGGGGTGGCGGCTGCCGCTGCCGCGTCCCGGCTCGCTGAGCCGGAGTCCTCCGAGGGTCCTTGCCTTGCCGAGTTGGAGGAGTTGATCGGGCAGTCCGCTGCGGCCGGCATGGTGGTGGATCTGTCGGTGGAGGGGGAGGTGCGGTCGTATGCGCCCGAGGTGGAGCAGACGGCGTACCGGGTGGTGCAGGAGGCGTTGACGAACGTCCACAAGCATGCGGCGGGGGCGAAGACGCATGTGCGGTTGGCGCATCGCAGTGCGGAGATCGCGATGCAGGTGGAGAACGAGCCGCCGCCGGAGCCGGGTGTGGTGGAGGCGGCGCGGTTGCCCAGTGGGGGCAATGGTCTGCTGGGGATGAAGGAGCGGGTCGGTGCGCTGGGTGGGGTGTTCGTGTCGGGGCCGACGGATGCGGGTGGGTTCCGGGTGTCGGCGGTGATTCCGGCGGGGGTGGCCTGAGTCACCCTGCGGTGAGTCGTACGGGGGCGATTCCGGTGAGCAGGGTGGTGAGGCCGTGGTCGACGTGGGGGCCGAGGTACCAGTCGCCGGTGTGGTCGAGGGCGTAGACGCGGCCTTCGGTGTCGATGGCGATGAGGGTGTGGCTGTCGGTTTCCTCGCCGAGGGGGCTGACTTCGGTGTCGAGGGCGCGGCCGAGGTCGCCGAGGGTGCGGGCCATGTGGAGGCCGTGCAGGGGGTCGAGGTGGAGGGTGGCGGGGGCGAGTTGGCGGCCGGGGCCTTGGGCGGTGATGTGGAGGCCGCCGAATTCGGCCCAGGCTTCGACGGCGGCGGGGAAGACGGCGTGCCGGTGGCCTGCGGGTGAGGTGTGGCTGCGGAGGGTGTCGGCCCAGATTTCCGCCTGCTTTATGTCCCAGCGGCCTGGTTGCCAGCCTGCGGTGCGCAGTGCGGCGTCGACGGGGACGGGGAAGCGGGATGGGGGTCCCCCCTGCTCATGGAGGTCCCCCCGCTCGAGCGAAGTCGAGAGTGGGACAGGAGTCGAGAGCTTGGGGGATGTGGAGCGGTCGGCGTGCATCTGCTCTTCGTTCGTCGGGTTCCTGGTCCGGCGTGGGGGTGCCGTTGTGCGTGGGGGTTGTGCGGTGTCAGTCCTGCGGTGTGGGGTCGATGACGCGGACGCCGAAGTGGGCGCTGAGTGCGGTGCAGGCGCGGCAGGGTGGGGCGAAGCTGCCGTGGAGGGGGTCGCCGTCCTCGCGGATGCGGCGGGTGGTGAGTTTGGCGTGTTTGAGGGCTTTGCGGGCTTCGCCGTTGGTCATGGGTCTGCGGGCGGCGCGTTTGCTGCGGGCGGCGTCGGCGGCGGCGATGTGACGGGAGATGAGGATGGTTTCGGCGCAGCGTCCGGTGTAGCGGTCGCGTTGCCTGCTGGTGAGGGTGTCGAGGAAGTCCTGGACGAGGTGGTGCAGGGCGGGGGGTTGGTCGCCGCGGGCGGCGGTGCCGGTGAGGGTGGCGCCGCGGACGGAGAGGGCGGCGGCGACGGTGGGGAGGATGCCGTCGCGGCGGTGGCGGAGGGTGGGGGCGGGGGGAGCGTCGGTGGTGCTCCAGCCGATGCGCGGGTCGCCGGACGTGTCTGCCGGTGCCGTGTTCATTATCGTCTTTCCCCTCCCGTGCATCCCCCCGGTGGGGACACAGACTGCCAAATGCCGTGGCGGGTGCGGAAGCTGGGGCGGTGTGACACGCCCGGGTCGGGTCGTTCGGTCACGGTGGGGTGACGGCTGGTCACGTGGGGGTGGTGGGCCGGGGGGTGGGGCAGCGGTGGGCCGGTGACCGGTGTCGTCGTACCGCATAGGCTGTCGGGGTCCGCGATCCGTATCGCCGTACAGGCCAGACAGAAAGCCGCAGGGGGCAACCGTGACGACAGGTCGGCTCGGGCAGCAGGCCGCGCCGCCGAACGCGGCATACGCCGGGCAGGTCGTGCACTTTCCGGACCCGGTGAGGGCGGCCCGGCATCCGAGGGGGGTGCGGGTCGACGAGTACGGGTTTCCGGATTTCTCGCAATATGCCCGTGCGGCCGCTGAGATCGCGGATCCGCCGGAGGGTTTCGGTGTGGATGAGTTGCGGCTGACGGACTATGTGTCGGCGAACGCGGCGTTGGCGGCGTCGGGGCACGAGTTGTGGGACACGGTCGCGTCGGTGGCGACGCCGCATGGTTGGACGTGGCATCACGTGCGGGGTTCGCGGCGGCTGGAGTTGGTTCCGGTCGAGGTGAAGGCGCTGTTGCGGCATCACGGGGGGATCGCGACGGCGAAGGTGGATCAGGGCAAGCGGGGGACGCGGCCGTTGCAGGAGACGCGGCCGGCGCATTTCGGGTTGCCGAAGTCGTCGGTGGCGGTGACGGAGTCGCAGGTGCAGGGGGTCGAGGAGGACCTGGGGTATCGGCTGCCGGGTGCGTATCGGTCGTTTCTGAAGGCGGCGGGTGGTTGTGCGCCGGTGGGTGCGGCGCTGGACGCGGAGTTGGGGCTGCTGGTGGACCAGCCGTTCTTCACGGTGCGGGACGAGGCGGCGGTCAATGACCTGGTGTATGTGAACAAGTGTCTGCGTGACCATCTGACGAAGGACTATCTGGGCGTCGGTTTTGTGCAGGGCGGGTTGCTGGCCGTGAAGGTGAAGGGTGACCGGATCGGTTCGGTGTGGTTCTGCGCGTATGACGATGCGCGGGATATGGACGCGTCGTGGACACCTGCGGAGCGGGTGGAGCGGTTGTTGTTGCCGTGCGGGGACGACTTCGACCAGTTCCTGGGGCGGCTCGCGGGTGATCCGCCGGAGTTGGAGACCGTGGCGAATCTGATGGTGGACGGTGGGTTCGCGCGTGCGGTGCCGGTGTCGTCGGAGCCGTCGGCGTCTTCGGTGGGGGAGTGAGTTCGGGCGATGGTGACGTTCGCGCAGGCGCAGGAGCGCGCGGAAGAGTGGATCAACGGGGATGTTCCGGCGTATCTGCATCGTGAGGTGCGGGTGCGGGAGTTCGAGCTCGGGTTCGTGGTGTGGGCGGAGGACCGGGACGGGGGGCCGCGTTCGGACGGGGGCGCTCAGCGGCTGGTGATCGCCCGGGACAGTGGTGAGGCGACGCTGTGGCCGGGGCTGCCGGTGGGTGAGGTGATCCGCCGGTACGAGGAGGAGTACGGGGCGCGGGACGCGGAGGCACCCGCGGTTCCGGCGCCTGCGGCCCGGGTGGATCTGAACCAGACGTCGTTCCTGTTGACGCCGCCGGAGTGGCTCCAGGAGGCGGCGGACAGGAGGGGGGTTCCGGAGCGTCGGACGTCCGGTGAGGGTGCGTCGGACGGGGCGGGTTCGCGTCCGGCCGCGGCGGCTTCTTCGGGTGCGTCGGGTACGGCGTGGCCCGCGGCCGGTGGCGGCGAGGAGGTGCCGGGTAGGTCCGCGGGGGATACGCCGTGGGCGGGCACGGACACCAACGCTGAGGCGGGCGAGGACCGTTCGGTGCCGCTGCCGGAGACGGTGTTCGCGCCGCCGTTGAGCGACTCTGACGAGGGCGCCGCGCCGCCGGATGTGCAGGCGGCAGTGATGTCGGGTGGTACGCCGCAGGGTGCTCCGCAGGTTCCGGGCGCGCCCGGTGCGCCGGGTGCTGCCCATGGCTCGGGTGGTCCGGGGGCGGCGGCGTACGGCTACCCGCAGCCTCCCGGTGGTGTGCCGGGTGCTCCGCAGGCGCCGGGCGCTGCGTCGTACGGCTACCCGCAGGCTCCGGGCACGCCTGCGCCCGGAGCGCCTGCGCCCGGCGTGCCGCAGGCTCCCGCGCCGAACGCCGCGGACATCGCGGATGCCGCGACCAGCAAGGCGGCGCCTCCGCGGGCTGCGCGCGCCGGTGGTCCGCCGCATCCGCCGGGCGTGCCCGGGGTTCCGGGTGCGCGGCCGGGTGCCACGCCTCCGCCGCCTCCCCCGCCGCCGCCCGCACCGGGCGCTTCGGCGGGCGGGTATGTGCCGACCCAGCTCGTCTCGCAGCTCGGCCCCGACGGGCCCGAGGGCGCGGCGGGCCCCGGCATGCCTCCGCCGCCGCCTCCGCCGGGAACACCGCTGCCGGGCGGCCCCCAGCCGCCGGGTGTGCCGAACCCTCCGGGTGTGCCGCACGCTCCAGGGGCGCCGAGTGCTCCCGGAGCGCCGACCCCTCCGGGCCCGCCCCCGGGCGGTGTGCACCACGCGGCCACCATGCTCGCGGACCCGAACCGGCCCGGCCCCGGCGCTCCGGACGCCCCCAACCTCCCGGGCCCGCCGAGCCCTTCGGCCCTGCCCGCGGCTCCGGGACAGCCTGGTGCTCCGGGGCGGCCCGCGGCTCCCGGACAGCCCGGTGTCCCCGGCGCGCCGAACCCGTCGGGTGCTTCGCAGCCGCCGGGCGCCCCCGGTGCCGTACATCACGCCGAGACCATGCTGGCCGGGCCGCCGGCCGGAGTCCCCGGTGCGGCCCCGCCGCCGCCTCCGGGCGCCCCCGGCATGCCTCCGGGCGCCCCGCAGCCGCCGGGGCAGCCGGTGCCAGGACAGCCCATGGGCGGACCGGTGTCCGGACAGCCGATGCCGGGGCAGCAGCCGCCCGGGCAGCCCATGCCCGGTGCGCAGCCGTCGTACGGTTATCCGCCGCAGGGCCCGCCGACCGTCGGCCCCGGCTACCAGGCCGTGCTGCGCTACCGCGCGCAGGACGGTTCCGAGCAGCAGCTGATCCGGCGTTCGGCGCCGGGCATGCCGCACCCGGAGTGGCAGATCTTCCATGAGCTGCGTGCCATGAACGTGCCGCCGGACCAGGTGCTGGAGCTGCACACGGAGCTGGAGTCGTGCGAGCTGCCGGGCGCGTACTGTGCGCGGATGATCCGGGAGAACTGGCCGCAGGCGCGGATCACCAGCATCGCCCCGTACGGCACCGACCACGCCTCCCGCCAGCAGGGGATGCGGCAACTGCTGGCGCACCAGGGCGAGTTGCACCAGGTGGCGGACGGTCCGGCGCGTCCGGGGCCGGTGCGTGCGCCGTTGCCCGCGGTGCAGCCCGCGCCGCCGGTCCCGCCGGAGGGCATCGCGCAGGAGCTTGCGGGTTCCTTCGGTCCGGGGATCTTCCGGTTCGAGCAGGCCGCGGTGTCCCGGCAGGGTGTGCCGCCGATCGTGGCGCACACCCTGGTGGTGGCGGGACTGCCGTTCGACATGGGCCCGTTCTTCTGGGCGCAGGCCCAGCCGGGCCGTCCGGTGCCGACGCTGGCGGAGCTGGCGCAGGAGCGCGGGGTGCAGCCGGCCCCTGACGCGGGCTCGTACCTGGTCATGGGGAGCGACTTCGGCAAGGCGATCTGTGTGCAGTACGGGACGGCGAACATCGTCGCGGTGCCCGTGGAGGCGGGGCCGGGCGGTGCTTCCGTGCCGCCGCAGTTCGTGAACACGGGTCTGCCCGAGTTCGTGCGCGCTCTGGCCCTGCTCGGCCGGATGTGGCGGCTGCGCTACGGCCTCAACCAGGAGCAGGCGGGCCGCTGGACGGTGGACTTCCAGGCACAGCTCGCCTCCCTGGACCCGGCGGCACTGAGTTCGCCGGAGAGCTGGTGGTCGGTGCTGCTGGAGCAGATGTGGGACGGGTTGCTGTGAGCTCTTCCCCAACACCCCGCTCCTGACGCCCCGTCAGTTCCGGGCCCGGTCGTACGGACGACCGGGTCCGGCCGCTTTTTCGGGTGATCTTCGGGGCGATCCGTTGCTTGTGCGTGGAGTGTCGCGTTATGAACACTTCTGACTGATCCATCAAGATGTGCGCAAAATCATCGATTCGTGGGTCAGCTGGAGAGGGGTTCCACGATGAGCAGCGCATCGAGGTCGCCGTACGGCTTCGTGTCCGTGCGGCGCGGCTACCGTCCCGACCAGGTCGACGCCTACACCTCGGCCCTCTCACGGGAGCGCGACGCCGCCTGGGAGCGGGCCGCCCGGCTGACGGTGCTGGCCAAGGAGATGGAGGCAGGCCTGCTGCGGCTGCGGGAGAGGGTGGCGCAGCTTCCCGCGCAGACGTACGAGGGCCTGGGCGATCGGGCCGGCCGGCTGTTCGACATGGCGCGGGAGGAAGCCGAGGCCCTGCGGGAGGAGGCGCGGCAGGAGGCCGGGCGTGTGCTCGCGGAGGCGGAGCAGGAGGCGCGGCGGGTGCGGGACGAGGCGCAGGCGTACGCCGACGAGCTGCGCGGTGAGGCCGAGGAGCGGGTCCGCACCCGGCTGCTGGCGGCGAGGGCCGAGGCCGACGACGTACGGATCACGGCACGGCGTGAGGTGAAGGAGGGGCGCGGGGAGGCGCTGGCCGCGCTGCGTGAGGTGCGGCAGCGCACGGCGGCGCTGCTCGCCGAGCAGGAGCGGGAGCACGCCAAGCGCTGGGCGGACGAGGAGCGGGCGGCGGCCGAACGGGTCGCGGAGGCCGAGGCGGGGGAGGCGGAGCGGGTGGCGCGCGCGGAGGTCGCGCTGTCTCAGGCGCAGCGGGCGCTGGCCGAGGCCGAGGAGTCGGCCCGGCAGGTGCAGCGGGACGCCCAGGCGCGCGCCGCCGAGCTGGTCGCGGAGGCGAGGCTGCGGGAGGACCGTATCGCCCGGGAGACGGAGCGGGTGCTGCGGGAGCACGGTGAGGTCTGGGACTGTGTGCAGGCCCAGATGGACCATGTGCGCAACAGCCTGGCCATGCTGACGGGCCGGGCTCCCGCGGAGTAGACGGCCCTCACGGCCTCCGCGCGCGCCCGGCCGTTCGTCAGCCGCTCCTGCGGGTCGCCCCCGCCAGGATCCAGCCTTCGACCGCCTCGTACTGCCGGCGCTGCTCGGCGGCCTGGCCGCGGCCGGAGACGAGGGTGCCCAGCCAGCCGTAGGCGAAGCCGAGCGGGATGGAGACGAGGCCGGTGGTCGTGAGCGGGAACCAGTTGAAGTCGGCGTCCGGGAAGGCCGCGGTGGGGGAGCCGGAGACCAGGTTGGTGCCGGTCATGAGCACGAGAGTCGTCACGGTGCCGCCGATCAGCGTGCACAGCAGGCCGGTTCGGGTGTAGCGGCGCCAGAACAGGCTGTAGACCAGGGCGGGTGCGATCGCGGAGGCCCCGATGCAGAAGGAGAGGGTCACCAGCGGCTGCAGGCTGCGGTGCTGGACGAGGGTGGCGAGCAGGATCGCCGGGACGCCCACCGCCAGCGCCGACAGACGGGCCAGGCCCATCTCGCGGCGCGGCGGCATCTCCTGCACGCGGGCCGCGAACACGTCGTGGGCGAGGGAGTTGGCGCAGGCGAGGATCATCCCGGCGACGGAGGCGAGCAGGGTCAGGAAGACCGCCGTGGTCACCGTGGTGAACATCAGTGTCTCGGCATTGGACACATCGGCCCCGAACGCCGCCCGGGAGCCCAGCAGATAGGCGGTGTTGCCGTGCGGGTCGGCCGCGGCGATGGTGGCGCGCCCGATCAGGGCGGTGGCGCCGAAGGCGACCACCGTGATGACCGGCACGAACAGCGCGACCGCCGGTACGGCCCAGGACATCGAGCGGCGCACCTGGCGGGCGCTGTTCGCGGTGTACATCCGCATGGTGATGTGCGGCAGGCAGGCGCCGCCGAGGACAACCGTCAGCTCCGTACTGATCATGTCGACCCGGGGCGCCGTGCCGCCCGCGAACTCCAGGCCCGAGTGCAGGAAGGCGGGACCGGCCCCGCTGTTGTGCGCGGCGGTCGCGAACAGCGCGCCCGGGTCCCAGTCGAAGCGGCGCAGGATCAGCGCGGCTACGAGCGTGCCGGAGCCGAGCAGCATCACGATCTTCAGGATCTGGATGAGGGCCGTGCCCTTCATGCCGCCGATCGTCGCGTAGCCGATCATCAGGACGCCGAGGCCGATGATGCAGCCGGTCTTCAGGGAGTCGCCCGAGAAGCCGAGGAGGAAGGCCAGCAGGTCGCCGGTGCCGGCGAGCTGGACGAGCATCAGCGGCAGCAGTGCGGCGATGGTCACGGCACAGGCGGTGATACGCACCGCGCGCCCCGGCATGCGCCGGGCCAGGGCGTCGCCCATGGTGAACCGGCCCGCGTTGCGCAGGGGTTCGGCCAGCAGGAACATCAGCAGCATCAGCGACAGGGCCGTGCTCAGCGCGAGGACGACGCCGTCGTACCCGGCGAGGGCGATGACCCCGCCGGTGCCGAGCACGGTCGCGGCGGAGATGTAGTCCCCGGCGATGGCGAGGCCGTTGCGCATCGGGGACAGGGAGCTGTAGCCGGTGTAGAACTCGTCGAGGTCGTCGCGGTCAGGCCCGGTCATCACGCACAGCAGCAGTGTGATCGTGGCGACGGTGGTGAACGCCACGAGTGACATGGCCTGTGCGGAGCTGCTGAACCCGGTGATCCCTCCCGGTGCGTTCGCCGTGGTCATCGCGCCGCCCCCCGTCCGGTGTCCAGTGCGGCCTGTCTGCGGATGCGGTCGGCGATCGGGTCGACGCCGCGGCGCGCCGTGTACTCGTACACGCCGATCGCGAGGCAGGTGACGGGCAGTTGGAGCAGGCCGAGCAGCAGGCCCATGGTGAGACCGCCGGAGACGGTGGCCGTCATGAACGAGGGCGCGAACGCGGACAGGGCGAGGAACAGCGCGAAGTAGCCGAGCGCGGTGAGGGTGGCCACGCGCCGCTGCCAGCGGTAGGCGGTGCGCAGCATCCGCAGGTCGCTGTGGTGTCCGAGCGGCGGATGCTGCGGCAGCGGCCGGCGGACCGGTTCCGCGGGCGGCGGCTGCCAGGGGTACGTCGGATAGGTCGGGTGCGTCGGGTGCGTCGGGTGCGTCGGTGGCGAGTGGTGCGGTGCTGAGTACTCGGGGGACGAGTGCCGCGGTATGAACGCGTCGGACATCCCGGTTCTCCTTGCGTGGAATCGGGTCCGGTGCGGACCGCAGGGAGCAGGGGGGGCGGCGACGCACGCTACTCGCGGGGATCGGGCGCGCGGGGGCTTTTCGCCAAACTGGCCGGTCGGTATGCGCTTGCTACATCGATCTGTGTTGTTACTGCTGGTTACTTCAATGTGAATGGTTACGGGGCGACGGGCGGGGATGTGCGAGCCCCGACGGGAGTGGGCTACACTTGATCATGTGCTGGTCGTCGGAACCCCCGGTGTCCGGTGGTGCGTTGGTGGTCCAAGGAAAGACGCCCCGCTTCCTGCGGGGAGATGCAGGTGCAAGGCCTGCCCGGCGCTCTGATGCGAACCCCCACTCCGCGGTCTGCGGGGTGGGGGTTCGTCTTTCCCGTGCGTGTGCCCGTTACGTCAGGGTCCACTTCTGGTTGTCGCCGCCGTTGCACGACCACAGACGGCTTGCCGTAGACGGGCAGCGTCACCGTCACGGCCAGCAGATAGCCCGAGAACAGCCACGAGAAGACGGAGAATCCGCCGAGGTCGCCGACGATCTGCGGTACGGCCGTCGAGACGATCGTCGAGTCCAGCGCGGCCAGCGCCATCGCCAGCATCAGCGCGGCGACGACGGCCCCGCGGCGCCGCGTCGCGTCCTGGGTGCGGCCGGCCGCAGCGGTCCGTATGTCCGTGTCCCCCTGGTCCACAGGAATCCTCTCCCGGTCGTTTCCCTGTGCACGTATCTGCCGTACGACACCCTCTCACTCACGGCCCCTGCCGGGGAGAGTTGACCCTCACGCGACGTCAGGGTGGAGAGTGGATGGGCCGACGGGTGGAGGCGGCCCCCGAGGCCGGCCCACCCCGAGGTGGAGGACCCCTAGGGGTTACTCCGTATCAGGGCTCGGGGAGGGCTCGTCCCACCGGAGGACGAGAGGGACCGGTCCCGTTCCTTAGCCTGGCTTTACGCCGCTGGGGAGCGGTCGGGGCGCACGGGGGTCGCGCCGGCCGCACCGGAGGGGGTGGGGTTTTCCCCAGCGGAAGACGGGGCCGGGCACCAGCGCGCCGGGCCGTGCGCCGGCACCAGACTGACCGGCGTACTCATCACACCGATCGACCACCGATCGACCACCGATCGGTCACCGATCGACCACCGATCAGCGCACTCACGCGCATGTAATTCATTGATGGACAAAAGGGGATTAACCATGACATCGGCCGTGACCATTCCCAGGCACGGGAGCACTGGAGGGCGTACGGCCGTTGCCGCGCGGGCTCGGCAGGTCGTGAAGGCGTACGGGGCGGGGGAGACCCGCGTCGTCGCCCTCGACCACGTCGACGTGGACATCGCCCGCGGCCAGTTCACCGCCATCATGGGCCCCTCGGGGTCCGGCAAGTCCACGCTGATGCACTGCCTCGCCGGGCTCGACACCGTGACCAGCGGTCAGATCTACCTCGACGAGACCGAGATCACCGGCCTGAAGGACAAGAAGCTCACCCAGCTGCGCCGGGACCGCATCGGGTTCATCTTCCAGGCGTTCAACCTGCTGCCCACGCTGAACGCGATCGAGAACATCACGCTGCCCATGGACATCGCCGGCCGTAAGCCCGACAAGGCGTGGCTGGACCGGGTCGTGGAGACCGTCGGGCTCGCCGGGCGGCTCAAGCACCGGCCCAGCCAGCTCTCCGGCGGACAGCAGCAGCGCGTGGCCGTGGCCCGCGCCCTGGCCGCCCGCCCCGAGATCATCTTCGGTGACGAGCCGACCGGAAACCTCGACTCCCGCGCGGGCGCCGAGGTGCTGGGCTTCCTGCGCCGGTCCGTGGACGAGCTCGGCCAGACCATCGTCATGGTCACGCACGACCCGGTCGCCGCCTCCTACGCCGACCGCGTGCTGTACCTGGCCGACGGCCGGATCGTCGACGAGATGCTCAAGCCGACCGCGGACACCGTTCTGGACCGCATGAAGGACTTCGACGCCCGGGGGCGCACGTCATGACCGTCCTGAAGACCTCGCTGCGCAACTTCTTCGCGCACAAGGGGCGCATGGCGCTGTCGGCCGTCGCGGTCCTGCTGTCGGTGGCGTTCGTGTGCGGCACGCTCGTGTTCACGGACACGATGAACACGACGTTCGACAAGCTGTTCGCGGTGACGGCGTCCGACGTGACCGTCTCGCCGAAGGTCGCCAAGAGCGACGAGACCCCGCAGAACGGCGTGCCCGAGTCGCTGCCGGCTTCGGTGCTGGACAAGGCCCGGCACGCCGAGGGCGTCAAGTCGGTGGAGGGCGGCGTCAGTTCGATGAACGTGACCGTCGTCGACAGCGACAACGAGAACATGGGCTCCTCCACCGGCGCCCCGACGATCGCCGGCGACTGGACGAGCAACGACCTGCGGTCGATGGAGATCACGTCCGGTCACGCCCCGCGCGGGCCGACCGAGATGATGGTCGACGCCGACACCGCCGACAAGCACCACCTCGAACTGGGCGACGAACTGCGCACCATCGCGCAGACCGGTGACTTCCGGGCGCGGATCGTCGGCATCACCACCTTCAAGGTGACCAACCCCGGTGCCGCGGTCGTCTACTTCGACACCGCCACCGCGCAGCGCGAACTGCTCGGGACCACCGGACGGTTCACGAACATCAACGTCACCGCGGCGTCCGGTGTGTCGGACGAGCAGCTGAAGCAGAACGTCACACGGACACTCGCCGAGGCCGGGTCCTTCAAGGTCCAGACCGCCAAGGAGAACGCCGACGAGAACCGCCAGGACGTCGGTCAGTTCATGAACGTCATCAAGTACGCCATGCTCGGCTTCGCCGGGATCGCGTTCCTGGTCGGCATCTTCCTGATCATCAACACCTTCTCGATGCTGGTCGCCCAGCGGACGCGCGAGATCGGCCTGATGCGGGCGATCGGCTCCTCCCGTCGGCAGGTCAACCGGTCCGTGCTGGTCGAGGCGCTGCTGCTGGGTGTCCTGGGGTCGGTCCTCGGTGTGGGCGCGGGGGTCGGTATCGCGATCGGCCTGATGAAGGTCATGGGCTCGATGGGCATGGACCTGTCGACGCGGGACCTGACGATCAAGGCGACCACGCCGGTGGCCGGCCTGGTCCTGGGCGTCGTCGTCACCGTCCTGGCCGCCTACCTGCCGGCCCGCCGCGCCGGCAAGGTCTCCCCGATGGCCGCCCTGCGGGACGCCGGCACGCCGGCCGACGGCAGGGCGGGCCGAGTGCGCGCCCTGATCGGCCTCGTCCTCACCGGCGCCGGTGCCGCCGCCCTGTACGCGGCGGCGAGTGCCAAGAAGGCGAGCGACGGCTCGCTGGTCCTGGGCGTCGGCGTGGTCCTGACCCTGATCGGCTTCGTGGTCATCGGCCCGCTGCTGGCGGGCGGGGTGGTCCGGGTGATCAGCGCGGTGCTGCTGCGGGCCTTCGGCCCGGTGGGCCGCATGGCGGAGCGCAACGCCCTGCGCAACCCGCGCCGCACCGGCGCCACCGGCGCGGCCCTGATGATCGGCCTCGCACTGGTCGCCTGCCTCTCGGTGGTCGGCTCCTCGATGGTGGCCTCGGCCACCAGCGAGCTGGACAAGTCGGTCGGCGCGGACTTCATCGTCCAGGGCAACCAGCGGATCGTGCCGCAGGCCGAGAAGGCCATGCAGCAGAGTCCGCATCTGGCGCACGTCACCCGCTACAAGATGCTCGACGCCACCCTGACCTCGCCGGACGGCAAGGCCGAAGACACCGGAATCACGGCCGCGGACCCGTCGTACGCCGACGACCTGCGCCGCACGACCACGCAGGGCACCCTGCCAGCCGCCTACGGCGACGACGCCATGTCGGTCGGCTCCGACTACGCCAAGAAGCACGGCGTGCACGTCGGCGACACCGTCACCGTCGCCTTCAAGGGCGGCCGGACGGCGAAGCTCAAGGTCGCGGCGATCACCAGCGACGACACCGCCCTCGACCAGGGCGCGCGCTACATGAGCATCGCGACGATGGAGAAGTACGTCCCGAAGGACAGGATCCCGCCGAACCAGATCATGTTCGCCAAAGCGAAGGACGGCCAGGAGAAGCAGGCGTACGCGGCGCTGAAGCAGTCGATGAAGCCGTACCCGCAGTACCAGGTGCGCGACCAGACCGACTACAAGAAGGAGCTGAAGGACCAGGTCGGCCAGCTGCTCAACATGGTCTACGGCCTGCTCGCCCTCGCGATCATCGTCGCGGTCCTGGGTGTGGTGAACACGCTGGCCCTGTCGGTGGTGGAGCGGACGAGGGAGATCGGCCTGCTGAGGGCGATCGGCCTCTCCCGCCGCCAGCTGCGCCGCATGATCCGCCTGGAGTCGGTGGTGATCGCCCTCTTCGGCGCCCTGCTGGGACTCGGCCTGGGCATGGGCTGGGGTGCCACGGCCCAGAAGCTCCTCGCCCTCGAGGGCCTGAACGTCCTCCAGATCCCGTGGGGCACGATCACGAGCGTCTTCGTCGCCTCGGCCTTCGTGGGACTGTTCGCGGCCCTGATCCCGGCGTTCAGGGCGGGCCGGATGAACGTACTGAACGCGATCGCCACGGAGTAGCCCCCGAGGCGGGGAGCACGGGGGAATCGGGCGGAGCCCGGCGCCGGGGAGCACAGGCTCTTCGACGCCGGGCTTCCCTGCGTCGTCCGGCCCGGCCTGAGGATCTTTCGCCCCCGCCGCCCCTACCCTTCCCGTCCCTGGGGGCTGCGCCCCCGGACCCCCGCTGTCGGCCTTGCGGCCTCGTCCTCAGACTCCCCCGAGCTCCCCGAGCGGGGGACCCCCGGACGGGCTGAGAATTCAGCCCCTCCGACGTTTGAGGAGCGGGGGTCCGGGGGCCGGCCCCCGGATGGGGTCTGGGGCGAAGCCCCAGCGGGGTGCCGGGGCCGGGGCCCTGCGTAGGGTTCGGGGGACGTAGTTCCTGCCGGGGTGCGGGGGCGCGGGGCCCTGCGTGGTGGTGGCGGGGGCGCGGGGCCCTGCGTGGTGGTGGCGGGGGCGCGGGGCCCTGCGTGGTGGTGGCGGGGGCGCGGGGCCCTGCGAAGGGGGTGCGGGGGACGTAGTCCCTGCCGGGGTGCAGGGGGGCACTCCCCGCCGGGGTGCAGGGGGCGCAGTCCCCGCCGGGGTCGAAGGGGCGGAGCCCCTGGTGGGGTCGAAGGGGCGGAGCCCCTGGGACGGGACGGGTAAGGGCGGCGGGGGCGAACACCGTCCGGCATCCGCACCCCGCAGCCGGCGGGACGTTGTGCACAGCCCCGACGGTCACGCGCCCGGCGTCGTACGCTGGACAACCCCGGCCCCAGAACATCTCGCGGCCGGGTGTTCGTGTTGCCCACCCCGGGACGGATGCCCCTCCATGAGCCTGCACGGTCTGCTCGACGCCGTAGTCAAGGACGCCGCACTCGCGGAAGCGGTCAAGGCCGCGACCGACGGCAACCGTATGCACGTCGACCTCGTCGGCCCCCCGGCGGCACGCCCCTTCACCGTGGCCGCACTCGCTCGGGACGTGGGCAGGCCCGTCCTCGCCGTGACCGCGACCGGCCGCGAGGCCGAGGACCTCGCGGCCGCGCTGCGCACCCTGCTGCCGCCCGACGGCGTCGTGGAGTACCCGTCCTGGGAGACCCTCCCGCACGAGCGCCTCAGCCCCCGCAGCGACACCGTCGGCCGCCGCCTCGCCGTCCTGAGACGGCTCGCCCACCCGAGTTCCGACGACCCCGAGACCGGCCCGGTCTCCGTCGTCGTCGCCGCCGTGCGTTCCGTGCTCCAGCCCCAGGTCAAGGGCCTCGGCGACCTGGAACCGGTGTCCCTGAGAACCGGCCAGAGCGCCGACCTGAACGACGTCGTGGACGCCCTCGCCGCCGCCGCGTACTCCCGGGTGGAGCTGGTGGAGAAGCGCGGCGAGTTCGCCGTGCGCGGCGGAATCCTGGACGTCTTCCCGCCCACCGAGGAACACCCCCTGCGCATCGAGTTCTGGGGCGACGACGTCGAGGAGATCCGCTACTTCAAGGTCGCCGACCAGCGCTCCCTGGAGGTCGCCGAGCACGGCCTGTGGGCACCGCCCTGCCGCGAGCTGCTGCTCACCGACGACGTGCGGCAGCGCGCCGCCGCCCTCGCCGAGGAGCACCCGGAGCTTGGCGAACTCCTCGGCAAGATCGCCGAGGGAATCGCCGTGGAGGGCATGGAGTCCCTGGCCCCCGTCCTCGTCGACGACATGGAGCTGCTGCTCGACGTGCTGCCCGCGGGCGCCATGACCGTCGTCTGCGACCCGGAGCGGGTACGCACCCGCTCGGCCGACCTGGTGGCCACCTCACAGGAGTTCCTGCAGGCGTCCTGGGCCGCGACCGCCGGCGGCGGGGAGGCCCCCATCGACGTCGGCGCCGCCTCCCTGTGGTCCCTCGCGGACGTCCGGGACCGGGCCGGCGAGCTGGGCATGATGTGGTGGTCGGTGTCCCCGTTCGCCGCGGACGCCGACCTGGACGCGGACACGCTCACGCTGGGCATGCACGCCCCGGAGACCTACCGCGGCGACACCGCCAAGGTGCTCGCCGACACCAAGGGCTGGCTCGCCGACGGCTGGCGCACCGTGTTCGTCACCGAGGCCCACGGCCCGGCGTCCCGCACGGTCGAGGTGCTGGGCAGCGAGGGCATCGCGGCCCGCCTCGACGCCGACCTCGGGGCGCTGTCCCAGTCGGTCGTGCACGTGGCGTGCGGATCGATCGAGTACGGCTTCGTCGACCCGGCCCTCAAGCTGGCCGTGCTCACGGAGACCGACCTGTCCGGCCAGCGGGCGGCCGGCCGCGACGGCGCGCGGATGCCGGCCCGCCGCCGCAAGACGATCGACCCGCTGACCCTGGAGGCCGGCGACTACATCGTCCACGAGCAGCACGGCGTGGGCCGCTACATCGAGATGGTGCAGCGCACGGTCCAGGGCGCCACCCGCGAGTACCTGGTGGTGGAGTACGCCCCGGCCAAGCGCGGGCAGCCCGGCGACCGCCTCTACATCCCGACCGACCAGCTGGAGCAGATCACCAAGTACGTCGGCGGCGAGGCCCCCACCCTGCACCGCCTCGGTGGCGCCGACTGGACGAAGACGAAGGCGCGCGCGAAGAAGGCCGTCAAGGAGATCGCCGCCGATCTCATCAAGCTGTACTCGGCGCGCATGGCGGCCCCCGGCCACGCCTTCGGCGCGGACACCCCCTGGCAGCGGGAGCTGGAGGACGCGTTCCCGCACGCGGAGACCCCGGACCAGCTGACCACGATCGCCGAGGTCAAGGAGGACATGGAGAAGTCGATCCCGATGGACCGCCTGGTCTGCGGCGACGTCGGCTACGGCAAGACGGAGATCGCGGTGCGGGCCGCCTTCAAGGCGGTCCAGGACGGCAAGCAGGTCGCCGTCCTCGTCCCGACGACGCTGCTGGTGCAGCAGCACTTCGGCACGTTCTCCGACCGCTACTCCCAGTTCCCGGTGAACGTGAGGGCGCTGTCGCGTTTCCAGACGGACACGGAGGCCAGGGCGGTGCTGGAGGGGTTGCGCGAGGGCTCGGTGGACATCGTCATCGGCACGCACCGTCTGTTCTCGTCGGAGACCAAGTTCAAGGACCTCGGTCTGGTCATCGTCGACGAGGAGCAGCGCTTCGGCGTCGAGCACAAGGAGCAGCTGAAGAAGCTGCGCGCGAACGTCGACGTGCTGACGATGTCCGCGACCCCGATCCCGAGGACCCTCGAGATGGCGGTGACGGGCATCCGCGAGATGTCCACGATCACCACCCCGCCGGAGGAGCGGCACCCGGTGCTCACCTTCGTCGGGCCGTACGAGGAGAAGCAGATCGGCGCCGCGATCCGCCGTGAGCTGCTGCGCGAGGGCCAGGTCTTCTACATCCACAACCGGGTGGAGTCGATCGACCGGGCGGCGGCGCGGCTGCGCGAGATCGTCCCCGAGGCGCGGATCGCCACGGCCCACGGCCAGATGTCGGAGCAGGCGCTGGAGCAGGTCGTCGTCGACTTCTGGGAGAAGAAGTTCGACGTGCTGGTCTCCACGACGATCGTCGAGTCGGGCATCGACATCTCCAACGCGAACACGCTGATCGTGGAGCGCGGCGACACCTTCGGCCTGTCCCAGCTGCACCAGTTGCGCGGCCGCGTCGGCCGTGGCCGGGAGCGCGGCTACGCGTACTTCCTCTACCCGCCGGAGAAGCCGCTGACGGAGACCGCCCACGAGCGGCTGGCGACCATCGCCCAGCACACGGAGATGGGCGCGGGCATGTACGTGGCGATGAAGGACCTGGAGATCCGCGGCGCGGGCAACCTGCTCGGCGGCGAGCAGTCCGGCCACATCGCGGGCGTCGGCTTCGACCTGTACGTGCGGATGGTCGGCGAGGCGGTCGCGGACTACCGGCGCCAGCTGGAGACCGGCGAGATCGAAGAAGAGGCGCCGCTCGAGGTCAAGATCGAGCTGCCCGTCGACGCCCACGTCCCGCACGACTACGCGCCCGGCGAGCGGCTGCGCCTGCAGGCCTACCGCGCGATCGCCTCTGTGAACTCGGAGGAGGACATCAAGGCCGTCCGCGAGGAACTGGTCGACCGCTACGGCAAACTGCCCGAGCCGGTCGAGAACCTCCTCCTGGTGGCGGGCCTGCGCATGCTCGCCCGCGCCTGCGGTGTCGGCGAGATCGTCCTGCAGGGCACCAACATCCGCTTCGCCCCGGTGGAGCTGAGGGAGTCCCAGGAACTGCGGCTCAAGCGCCTGTACCCCGGCACCATCGTCAAGCCGGCCGTCCACCAGGTCCTGGTTCCCCGCCCCAAGACGGCGAAGGTGGGCGGAAAGCCGCTGGTCGGGCGGGAGTTGCTGGGCTGGGTCGGGGAGTTCCTGACGTCGATCCTGGGATCGTAGCGGGTCCTAGCGGGGCTTAGCCGGTCCTAGCCAGTCCCAGCGGGCCCTACAGGGCCCTATCGGACCGGAGGGGGCCGGAGCGGGTCTTAGCGGGTCGGAGCGGTCGTATCGGGTCGCGGCGCGTGAGCGGGGCGGTTCGCGCATGACGACGGCGATGTGAGGGACACAACCCCTTGACGGCTACCGTGAGACCGGGAGAACGGCCCGGCGCGGGCGGTACAGGCAAGGGGAGGGCGTCGCGCAATGCGTACTGAGTGGCACGTCGGGCACCGTGGCGGAAGGCGGCGCGTTCTGCTGGCATCCGCCGCGCTGCTGACCACCGGATTGATGGTGACCGGGTGTGAGGGCCTCGCCCCGCCCGCGGACGGCGGACCCTCCGGTTCCGCCGTCCCGACGGCCGCCGACGGCCACGCGGTGAACCCGCTGGACAATCCCGATGGGACGAAGCCGGGGCTGGCAGCCATCACTTCGAGCGCGGACAAGGCGAAGGCCCGGTCGCTGATCGGGAAAGTGGCGACGAAAGGGCGCGGACCCAAGACGGGGTACGAGCGGGACAAGTTCGGCTACGCCTGGACCGACTCGGCCCCGGGCGGCATCCCCTTTTCCCACAACGGGTGTGACTCGCGCAACGATCTCCTGAAGCGCGATGGCGAGAAGGCCCGCTTCCGGGCGGGCTCGGACTGCGTCGTCACGTCCATGACGCTGCATGACCCGTACACCGGGAAGACGATCGAGTGGACCAAGTCCCACGCGGCGACAGTGCAGATAGACCACGTCATGCCGCTGTCGTACGACTGGCAGATGGGTGCCTCGCGCTGGTCGAAGGACAAGCGGGAGGACATCGCCAACGACCCGCTGAACCTGATCCCGGTGGACGGACCGACCAATGGCGCGAAGGGCGACTCCGGCCCGGCGACCTGGCTGCCCCCGAACACACAGATCCGCTGCGCCTACTCGGTCCGCTTCGCCCAGGTGTCGCTCAAGTACGACCTTCCCGTGACGGCGGCCGACAAGCAGATGATGCTGCGGCAGTGCGGCGGCTGAGGCGGCGGCCTCGCGGACGACTTCCCCTGTCGGCATCGTCCGGCCGGGGAGGTACCCTACGGCGTCCCGTCCATATTCGTGTATATGTACGGACCTCTTCGCAGGTACGCGCCTGAGAGGCGAAGGTAAACGGCCGTGAAGCACGACGTGGTCGCCGCGCGCGACTGAGGCGGTGACAGGCACCGTGCCCGGGCTGCTGTCCCGGGCGGCACTGGCGGCCGTACCCCTTTTGAGTCTGGGAATGCTGGGTGCCGTGCCCTCGCTTGTGCTGGCCTTCCGGCGGGGCACGCGCGCCGACTGACTGGCGGCGGTGGTCTTCAGTGTGGTGAACGTGGCATGGCTGTTCGAGGCCATGCTCACACCGGTGGACACCCACGGCCTGCAATACGCCGCCGACGTCCTGCTGCTGTTCGCCTCCACGCTCGGAGCGGCGCTGCACTGTCTGTTCGTCAGGCCGTCGGGGGACGACGCCCGATGAAGACCCGGCGTGGCTGGCGTGTCGGCAAGAAGAAGACCCGATCCACGCGCGGGGTGCCGGTGGTCCGCGCGTTGGCGGCGGTGGCGGGCGCGTTGCGGGGCCGTGGGGCCTGGGTGGCCGGCGGTGCGGCCGTCGTCGTGCTCGGGCTGGTGGGTGCCTGGCTGTTCGCCGGGGAGGAGCAGGCCGCGCCCCCTGATCCGCGGGCGCGCCAGTACCAGGACTTCGGAGGAGCACCATGACAGATCTCCCGTCGAGTCCCGCGGAGTTCTTCATCCGCAAGTGGGGTGAACCACTGCGCGAGGCGTCGTTCCAGACCCGGGACGGTTACGACATCCGGATCCTGAAGTGGGTCGAAGGTGAGGGGGAGGACGAGCTGACCTTCTACCGCACCTCGGGTGTCTGTGACGTCCCGGTGCCGGGCGCTGACGGAAAGCACCGGCAGGAGTTCTTCCTGTCGTGCGATCCGGAGTGCGACGACATCGCCGAGTCGATCGCCCAGGTGGGGATCTACGCTGCGCGATCGGGCAAGGCCCTCGCGGCGCAGAACATCTACCGGGCGCCGGGACCGCTCTGGCCGGGGACCGAACTCGCCGGCTTCGTGGTCACGGATCCCTTCGAAGGCGAGATGACGAGCATGGTGCTTGCCGATGGCAGGCACGTGGAATTCCTGATGCTCGTTCCCGCTTTCCCCGCGGAACTGGACTTCGCCGCGCGGCACGGGATCGGTGCGCTGGTCGACGCTCAGGAAGGAGCGGGAGTCGATTTCTGGAATCCGTACCGGAAGCCGGTCTCCCTGACGGCCTCCCGCTGAAAATCAGGCCGATCCGAGTAATCCCTCGGAATCCGTAAAGCTGACCGCCCGCGCCCCCCACCACTTCTACGGTCACCTCAACGCCCTCCAGTACTGGTGCGCCAAGTGGTGCGGCTCGGACCGGCTGGCCCACCGCTTCGCGAAGGAGGCCGCCACCTCCGCCCCCGCGCACTCGCTCCTGGCCGTACTGCCGCTGCTGGCCTCGTTCGAGCAGGCGCTGGGCGGCCCCGCCGTGCCGCTGGCGGGCCGGAACCCGAGGTCTGCGATCGACGCCGTTCTGGGCGCGACCGCCGCCGCACTGGCGACCGACCCGCGGCTGCCGCTGGTCCGGCACACCCTCGCCGCCGCACTGGTCCTGGCTGGACGAGGCCGCGAGGCGCTGGAGCAGTTCCGGCTGCTGGAGCCGTGGGTGGGCGCTGAGCCTTGGACTTACCACGCGGACCCCGTGGCCGCCTTCGACCGCGCCCGGGCCCTGGCCGTCCTGCGCGCCGGCAAGCGGTCGGTGGCGGCAGCGCAGCCTATTGGCCGACGGTGAAGATCACTGCCCTGCCGCTGTGCGCTGCCGTGCGGCAGAAGTTCTTCAGGCCGGGCAGGAACGCCCGGGCACAGGCGATGTCCTCCGCGTACCGGTGCCTTGGTAGTCGTCGAATGTGAGCTCGGCGAAACGGTCGTACAGCCAGTGCTCGTCAAGGGGTTCCAGGGCCGCTGCGACGTCCCGGACCTCTTCGGCGGTGACGAAACAGACGACGTAGTCGTCGCCTTCGTACAGGGGCACTCCCCCGAGGATGACGTGCGACAAGGGGAAGTCGCCGTTGTCGTAGGCCAGACTGCCGTCCGTGAAACAGCGGTGCAGGGCGTCCCAGGACTTGTCCAGTTCGAAGAGGTGGTCCAGGTCCCAGCGCTCCTCGATCTCCTCGACGACGTGCCTCACCTCGTCGTCGTCCCGGCAGGCCCGCAGACGTTCCGCGTCCTCGCCGTCCAGGGCGAAGAGCACCGCCCGAGCCGCCATCATGCTCTCCCACCGCGTAGTTCCCCGGCCCGATCCAACCACGCCCCGCGGGCAGCGTCTCCCATGCTCTCGTGGGCGGCCGACCGCAGTCTGGGATGATCGCGCGGTGAGTGATGTCAGGCTGCCGGCCGCTGAGGCCGTTGAGTCACATGTCCGAGCCTTCTTCGTGGGACATTCCGTGGAGGCCGTCGACCACGACCTCGGGCCCGAACGACGAGAGACAGTGCCCGATCTGCGAGTTCTCGTTGTGGCGCCCGGTCCCCGCAGCGACAGCTGGGCCTATGTGACGGCCGGGTGCTGGGCCCTGATGGAGAAGGACGGTCATGGA
Source organism: Streptomyces sp. NPDC051104 (assembly GCF_040682835.1). Taxonomy (NCBI): domain Bacteria; kingdom Bacillati; phylum Actinomycetota; class Actinomycetes; order Kitasatosporales; family Streptomycetaceae; genus Streptomyces; species Streptomyces sp. NPDC051104. Next base: position 37,910 of record NZ_JBFBBS010000010.1, read on the forward strand.
CTTGAGTTCGTCATGACCGCGCACGTCCGTGACGAGCGCTTCATCCAGCTCATGGCGATGATCGCGTACTACCACTGCGGCGGGCACCGGCTCGACCTGGCGCACAGCATGCCGATCGGTGAACCGTGGGTGCCGGGTTCGACCTGCGACCACTTGCTGATCAGCCTGCCCTACCTCCACGGACCCGACCTCGAACACTGTCCGCTGCCCGGGGGACACGCCCGCATCCTGTGGACACTGCCGGTGACCGCCGCCGAGATCGAGTTCCGCAGGCGTCACGGACACGAGGCGTTGGAGCAGCTTTTCGACGAGGCAGAGATCATCCCGACCGATCCCTTCAGGGCATCGGTCGCCTGAGCGGGCGAGTGAATCAGCAGCCGGCAGTCGCCGAGAAGGGCAGCGGTAGCATGATCGAGTGACAGACGAGATCTCCGCCACCGCGGCAACCGCTCTGTCCCTTCTGGAGTCGGCGCAGGACGGGGATCCAGCTGCCGCCGACCGGCTCGGCGAGATCCTGCCGTCGCTCACGGCTGCGGCGGAATCGGGTGACATGGGCGTCCAGAACGTACTCGGAGGGATCCTCCTGGAATTCGCGGAGCATCCCGCCGATGCCGCCTTCTGGTTCAAGAAGACCGCTGACCGGGGCAGTGCCGTGGGTAAGCGAAGCCTCGGGCATCTTCTCGCGAACGGGCTGGGAGTCCCGCAGGACCTCGCGGAGGCCGAGCGGCTCTTCAAGGAGGCCGCCGACGACGGCGACGCCCACGCCCAGTTCAACCTGGCGCGGCTGTGGTGGGGGAAGCACGACCCCCATGCCGTCGCCGCGCTCCTGCGCTCCGCCGCGGCGGGCGGTGTCGACGACGCCTACGGCGTGCTCGGTGACCTGCTCACGGCCATGGGCCAGAGCGTCGAGGCCCTGAAGTGGTACTTGAAGAAGATCCACGCCGGAGACGCCGACGGGCTCCATGAGGCGATCACTTTGGCGCGCGGCATGACCGACGAGGAGATTCGCCGCGCCGGGGAACTGGCAGGCTGCCCCGGGGAGGCCGAGGCCATGGTGGGGACGGTCCATAAGTACCGGTGAGCGGGAGTTCGGAAGAGAACGGATGGCGCGTGGCGGTGGCTGCTCTGGTCGATCACTTCGAATCCCGCCTCGGTCGGCTGGTGGGTGCCTGGTCAGCCCGTGAGCAGTCACCTGAGGGCACCCCAAAGGTGGGTTACTTCACTGGGGGTGCGCTGCCGGGGATCCAGTCATACGCCACGATCGGCCTCTTCAGGACTCCTTTGACGTCCCGCGTATCGGGGCGGCACCAGCACCTCGAACTGCTGGCGTGCGGCCACCCGGTTCCGGATGAGGACCACGGGCCTCTGCCGGGCGTTCTGGAGTGGGTCGCCGGGGGTCTGGTGGCCGACGGACAGGCCGTATTGCGCGGGGAAGTGATCCCGCTGCCCATGCCGCTTCTTCCAGGGAGCACCATGACGGCCCTCTATGCCGCGCTGCCGGTCTACTTCGACGACGATTTCGCGTCGGTCGTGCTGGAGAACGGCGTGGAGACATCCGTCGTGTGGCTGGTCCCGATCGGTGAGACGGAGGCGGCCTTCGTCCGTGAAAGGGGCTGGGGCGCGTTCGAGGAGGAACTGGTTCGGCAGGATCCGGATCTTCTCGATCTGCATCGCACCGAAATCGCGCTCTGACTCAGCGGCGCCGCCCGGACAAAGACTGCCCGGTCGCGCGGACTTCGGGACGCTTGGTGACCGACGGCCCGGCCGCGCTCATGGACTTCACCGCGGCAGGCGCAGGCGACGAACAGGACCTCGAGTACCCGGTGGCGGGCTGCCCGATCGGGCGCCGGCCCCACCCCTCGACGACCGCAGGGCCATCGAACTCCCGGGGTCAAGAACCTCCCTAGCCCGTAAAGGAGTTCTCAAAACGCAAACGGGCGAGCGAGGCCGACCCGGACAGGTTCATCGAGGGCTGGTCAAGGCCAAGGCAAGATCACTCCCTTGATCTGTTCACGGCAAGTTCACAACGGGCAAGATCGGCGCGCTTCTTGTGTCCTTCCTGACTGTTGGAGTCGTTGCTGTGCGCGTTCGGTCGTTCCGCCGCGTCCGCCCCGCTCGTCGTGCCCACCGAGCGCGCCGTCGCGTCGCCGTGCTTCTTCTCACGGCTCTGGCCCTGTCGTTGACGACAAGTCAGGCCGTGGCCGAGGGCATGGAGCTGGGCCCGGTCCAGATGCCCCAGCTCAGCCTCAGCTCCATGGCGCGCTGGTTCACCGACCCGCACTGGGGCGACCTGCCGCGCCAGCAGTCCGGTACGGCCGCGGGGCACGGGCACCACGTGTCGGCGAAGGCCACCGAGGCCGGTCGGGGCGCGGGCCACGCGCCCGGCAAGGGCCGTGGTGAACTGGCCGCCTACCACCCGCACCAGCCCGCCATCAAGCAGGGCCGCAGCCGCGGTGGCAGCTTCAACCCCCGGACCAGCAAGCGCGACGCCGCCAAGTCCTCGCGCACCGCGACGGTCTACGACAACGCCGACGGCTCCATCACCCGTCAGATGCATCTGTCTCCGGTCAACTACCAGGTGGTCAAGGGCAGATGGGCGCCGATCGACGTGGACGTGCGGGCAGGCCCGGACGGCCGCTGGCACGAGAAGGCCAACTCCCTGGCCGTCGACTTCGGCACCAAGGCCACCGACCCCGCCCTCGCCTCCCTCGCGGTCGACTCCGCGCACCGCGTCGCCTACGCCCTCAAGGGCGCCGCCCCCGTCCAGGGCACCGCACACGGCTCCACCGTCACCTACGCGGGCGTCCTCGACGCCACCGACCTGAAGGTCGCGCCCACCGCCACCGGTGTGAAGGAGTCGGTCGTCCTGCACTCCGCGGACGCCGGCACCACCTGGACCTTCCCGCTCACCCTCAAGGGACTCACCCCCGTCCAGCACGACAACGGCTGGATCGACCTCAAGGACTCCGCCGGCAAGACCGTCGAGCGCATCCCTCCGGCGTACGCGTACGACTCGAAGGTGAACCGCCGCTCCGGCGACCCGGCCACCACCCACGACGTCACCACCGAACTCGTCCACGACGAGAACGGCTACGCGCTGAAGGTGACCCTGGACAGCGGCTGGCTGCACGACGCGCACCGCGTCTTCCCGGTCACCGTCGACCCCACCGTGGACGACGGCTGGACCACCACCTACGCCGAGTCCGGATCCGGCAACAACGTCGACCACTCCTATGAGCAGACCATCAAGGTCGGCTCCTACGACTCCGGCACCCACTCGGCCAACAGCTTCGTCAACCACTGGGACACCGCCTGGGACGGCAGCAGGAACACCGTCACCGCCGCCAACCTGCACCTGTTCGACACCTGGGCCTCCACCTGCACGGCGGAACGTTTCGACGTCGCCCTCGTGACCAGCTCCTGGTCGCCCGAGTCCGTCACCAGCTACCCGGGTCCGTCCAAGGGCTCCTCGATCGGCAACGCCACCCCGAGCGTGCCCAACGCCTGCGCCAACACCGCCGCCGACCGCAGCGTCGGCGACTGGGTGACCGTCTCGCTGTCCACCTCCGCCATCCAGGGCTGGTTCAACGGCACCACCAACGACTACGGCCTGGCGGTCTACGCGTCGACGGCCGACGCGCTGCACTGGAAGCAGTTCGGCTCCTTCAACGACCCGAACAAGGGCCCCTGGATAGAGGTGACCTACACCGGCAACACCGCGCCCCAGCTGTACGAGCAGTTCCCGAACGACAACGCGGTCGAGTACACCACCACACCCGAGCTGACCGCCTGGGCGGGCGGCGCCAACTCCAGCAGCGGCAGCAGCAACCAGTACCTCTTCCAGGTCTTCGACTCCACCGGCGCCAAGGTCGCCGACTCCGGCCTGCTCTCCACCGGTGACTGGACCGTCCCCGCCGGGAAGCTGGCCTGGGGCAAGAGCTACACCTGGGCAGTCCAGGCGTACGACTCCGCCACCAACCTCTACTCCACGGCCACCCCGTACGCGATGGCCGTCGAGGTGCCGCAGCGGGTGATCACCTCGGGCCTGTCGCAGAACAGCAGCGACCACGGCTTCGACGCCTCGATCGGCAACTACACGACGTCCGACACGGACGCCTCGATCTCCACTGTCGGTCCGTCCCTGGACGTGGAGCGCGACTACAACTCCCGCGACCCGCGGTGGGCGGGCGCGTTCGGCGCCGGCTGGTCGAGCATCTTCGACGCCCGGGCCACCGAGCAGTACACCGCCTCCGGCGCGGTCTCCAGCGTCTACGTCACCTACCCCGACGGCTCCGAGGTCGGCTACGGCAAGAACAGCGACGGGACCTTCACGCCCGGAAACGGTCGCTTCGCCACCTTCAAGTCGGTCACCGGCGGCTACACGCTGACCGACAAGGACGACACCGTCTACACCTTCACCCAGTCCCTGGGCTCCGGTGCCTACGGCCTGACCTCGGTGACGGACGCCAACGGGCGGTCGGTGAACCTCACCTGGACCAGCGGCCACATCACCAAGATGACGTCCGCGATCTCCGGTCGCTCGCTCAACCTGACCTGGTCCACGCCCACCGGCGCCCAGGCCGCCCACGTGGCGACCGTGGTCACCGACCCGGTCACCCCCGGCGACTCCTCCACCGTCCAGACCTGGACCTACGGCTACAGCGGCGACCAGCTCACGAAGGTCTGCTCACCGGTGTCCGCCACCAAGTGCACGACGTACGGCTACACCAGCGGCTCCGGCTACCGCAACGCCGCCCTCGACCTGGACCCGCACACCTTCTGGCCGCTGTCGGAGTCCTCCGGTACCACGGCCAAGGACAGCGTCCTGGCCAACGAGGGCACCACCAACGCCACTTACGAGAACGTCACCCTGGGGCAGCCCGGCCCGCTCACCGGCTCCTCGGCGACGGCGGCCGGCTTCAACGGCACCTCCTCCGACATCTCCCTGCCGAAGAACCTCGGCAACGACACCGACTCCGGTGCGCTCTCCCTGTGGTTCAAGACCTCCCAGGGCCCGGGCGTCATCTACTCCTACGCCTCCCAGCCCATCGGCTCCGGTCAGGCGGCGGGCTTCTACACGCCGTCCGTCTACGTGGGCACCGACGGCAAGCTGAACGCCGAGTTCTGGTACAGCGGCGGCGTCAACCCGATCGTGTCCACCGCGTCGGTCGCCGACGGCAGGTGGCACCACGTGGTGCTGTCCGCGGCGGGCAACTCCCAGACTCTGTACCTGGACAACACGAAGGTCGGCTCGCGCACCGGTTCCGTCTCCATCAAGAGCGCGACCGCCTTCGGCAAGAACCAGTCGTTCAACTACCTCGGCACCGGCTTCCTCGGCGGCAGCTGGCCCGACGAGCCGAACTACTCCACCTCCTCCGGCTACGGCTACCCCACCTACTTCAACGGCTCCATCGCGGACGCCGCCTGGTACAGCCGTCCGCTCCAGGCCGCCGACGTCAGCGAGCTGTACAAGTACGGCACGCACAGCGCCAGCCTGCTGACCTCCATCACGCGCCCGTCCGGCAAGACGTTCGCGGCGATGACGTACGACTCGGCCACCACCCTCACCCAGCTCACCGACGAGAACGGCGGGGTGTGGAAGCCGGGCGCGCCGACGGTCACCGGCTCCAGCAACACCTACCGCGGCGCGGTGCTGGGTGCCGCCCCGAACCAGTACTTCCGCTTCGGTGAGGCGGCCGGCGCGTCCCAGGCGCTGAACGAGGTGCGCGGCGGCACCGGCACCTACAACGCGGTCACGCTCGGCGCCGCGGGACCGTTCAGCGACCACACCACGGCCTCGTTCAACGGCAGCACCTCGTATGTGAGCCTGCCCAGCGGCGCGGTGCCCGGCTCCGGCGCCGAATCGGTCAGCCTGTGGTTCAAGACCACGACCGCGGGCGGCGTGCTGCTCGGCACCTCCCGTGACCCACTGAGCTCGGGCACGACGCCCGGCAACTACACGCCCGTCCTCTACGTCGGCAGCAGCGGCAAGCTCAACGGCGAGTTCTGGTTCTCCGGCGGCGCAGGCAAGCCGCTGGCCTCCTCCGCCGCCGTCACCGACGGCAAGTGGCATCACGTGGTGCTCTCCTCGTCGGCCTCCAGCCAGTCGCTGTACCTCGACGACACGCTGGTCGGCACCCAGACCGGCACGGCCGCCATGAGCAACCAGCCGAACCTGTCCGTAGGCGCGGGCTACATCGGCGGCTCCTGGCCCGACGAGGCACACGCCAGCACCACGTCCAACACCGGTTACGTCACCTACTTCAACGGCTCGGTCGCAGAGGTCGCCACCTACCGGTCCGAGCTGTCCGCGGGCGATGTGAACGAGCAGTTCCAGGCGGCGAAGAACTCCACCGGCCTGCTGCCCGTCGAGACGGTCAAGGTCACCACGCCGACAAGTGCGACGCTCACCTACACCTACGACGTCACCCACGGCAATCGCGCCCTGACCGAGACCGACGCCCTCGGCAACAGGACCAGCTTCGGCTACGACACCGCCGGCTTCGAGCACACGGTCGTCGACCCCAACGGTGCCATGACCGTCACCGGCCACGACGTGCGCGGCAACATCGTCTCCTCGACCACCTGCCAGGACCAGGCCGCGAACAAGTGCAACACCGAGTACTACACGTACTACCCGGACGACACCACGGCCCAGCTGACCACGGCCGACCCGCGCAACGACCAGGTGCTGACCGCGCGTGACGGCCGCTCCTCGTCCGCCACCGACAACACCTACCTGACGTCGTACACCTACGACTCGGCGGGCAACCAGACCGCCATCACCGGCCCCGCCGTCCCCGGCTTCCCGGGCGGTCGCACCACCACGACCGTCTACAGCGACGGCACCAGCACCTACCCGTCCGCCGACGGCGGCGTGGTGCCCAAGGGCCTGCCGGTGAAGACCATCAGCCCCGGCGGCGCGGTCAACCAGGTCTCCTACTTCTCGAACGGCGACGTGGCCTCCACCACCGACGCCATCGGCCTGGTCACCCAGTACACGTATGACGGGGTCGGCCAGGTCACCAGCCAGAAGGTGGTCTCCGACACCTACCCGAACGGCCTCACCACCACCTACACGTACGACGCGGCCGGCCAGGTCACCGAGGAGCACGACCCGCAGCTCACCGACCGGGTCACCGGCGCCACCCACTCCGCCGTCACCACCACCGTCTTCGACGACGACGGCAACATCAGCTCGCAGACCGTCTCCGACGGCAGCGGCGGAGACCAGTCCCGCACCCAGACGTGGACGTACGACGGCTACGACCACGTCGCGACCGAGTCCGACGCCAACGTGGCGGCGGGCGCTTCCTACGGCAACACCACGACTTATTCGTACGACACCTCCGGCAACAAGACCAAGGAGGTCTCGAGCGCGGGCAACGAGATCGACTACACGTACGACGCCGAGGGCAACCTGCTCACCCAGGGCCTGATGTACAAGGGCGACCCGGTCAGCCCGCAGAGCCCGAGCCTCCTCATCGAGTCCTCGCGCGCCTACGACCCGTCCGGACGCCTCGCGTCGGTGACCGACGCGATGGGCAGCACCACGTCGTACACCTACACGGACGACGGCCTGCTCGCGACGGCGACCAAGAAGAGCGCCGACGGCTCCACCAGCTACGTCCTGGAGTCGAATTCGTACGACGCCGCCGGCAACCTCGTCTCCAAGACGACGGACAACGGCGAGAACGTCACCAACTACGCGGTCGACGCGGCCTCCCGCACCACCTCCACCACCGTCGACCCGACCGGAGTGGACCGCGTCACCACGGTCTCGTACACGCCGGACGACCAGGTCGCCAGCCAGAACGACCACGACTCCTCCGGCTACGACCGCACCGTCACCAGCAGCTACGACGACATGGGCAACCTGCTCAGCGAGACGCTGTACGGGGACGCCTCCGGTCACCCCGCGGGCTGGTGGAAGCTCAACCAGACCTCCGGCACGAACGTCACCGACGCCTCGGGCAGCGGCAACACCGCCACCGCCGGAGCGGGCGTGACCTGGTCGGACGACGCCGCCCAGTTCAGCGGCGACACCTCCGGCCACGGCGACATCGTCGCCACCAACAGCCCGGTTCTGGACACCACCGCCTCGTACACCGTCTCGGCGTGGGTGAAGCTGACCGACACCTCCACCTACCGCACATTCGTGGCGCAGGGCGGCACCAACCGGGCCTCCTTCTACCTGCAGTACTCCAAGGCCGACAACGCCTACCGATTCCACATCGCCAGCCAGGACGCGACCTCCCCGTCCGCGTTCTACGACGCCAAGGCGTCCACAGCACCGACGCTGAACACCTGGACGCACCTGGTCGGCACCTTCGACGCCACCACCGGCGCGATGAACCTGTACGTCGACGGCGCGCTTGCGGGCACGGCCACCGACACCACGCCGTGGACCGGCACCGGACCGCTGTCGATCGGCGGCACGAAGACCGCGGGCGGCACCGTCTCCGACGTGGTCGCCGGCGCGGTGTCCGACACGCAGGTCTACCAGCGCGCCCTGTCCGCCTCCGACGTCTCCTCCCTGTACGGCAAGGGCCGCACCGGCGGCACGGTCGGCTCGTCCGACGAGCAGACGACGAAGTGGACGTACGACAAGCGCGGCCTGCCGACGTCCATGACGGACGCCGAGCAGAACACCACCACCTACCAGTACGACGAGTCCGGCAACCTGGCGGTGACGACCGCGCCGGCCGTGCAGGCGGAGGCGGACGGCACCAACCCGGTCACCGTCCACCCGGTCACCACCTCCGGCTTCAACACCTTCGGCGAGGCGGTCGAGGAGCAGGACCCGGGCGGCCTGACCACGACGACGGCGTACGACGCGGTCGGCAACAAGGTCTCCGAGACCCTGCCGCCGTACACCCCCGCCGGCGCCTCGACGCCCAACGCGGGCACCACGGTGTGGACGTACGACAGCGAGGGCAACCAGACGTCGGTGACGACGCCGGGCGGCCGGACCACGTCGTACCTGTACGACCAGATGGGCAACGTCGCCCAGATCACCGAACCGGACGGCACCAAGACCCACGCCACCTACGACACCAACGGCGACGAGCTGTCCGCGACGGACGGCACGGGCGCGCAGACCCAGGCGACGTACGACTTCCTGGGGCGCCAGCTCACCCAGAGCACGCTGGAGCGCTACCCGTCGACGAAGACGCTGACGACCACGAACTCGTACGCGCTCACCTCCGGCAACCCCTACGGCGCGCACCTGGCGTCGACCACCACACCCGGCGGTGTGAAGACGTCCTACGGCTACAACCGGGCCGGTGACATCACCTCGGTCACGGACGGGGCGGGCAACACCACCCAGTACACGTACGACTTCGAGGGCAACCGGCAGAAGACGATCCTGCCGGACGGCACCTCGTCGGAGACGGACTACAACGCCTCCGGCGCCCCGGTGCAGAGCACCCAATACGACGCCGGCAACAACGTGCTGGCGCAGACGTCGCAGAGCTACGACGGCAACGGAAACGTCATCTCCGCGACCGACGCGAACGGCCACACCAGCCACTTCACGTACGACGCGGCGGGCACCCTCACCCAGGAGATCCAGCCGGTCGACGCCTCCACGTCGATCACGACCACGTTCGGCTACGACGCGGCGGGCCAGCGGACCCGGTTCACCGACGGCCGCGGCAACTCCTGGCGCTACACGTACACGCCGTGGGGCCAGCAGGAGAAGGTGATCGAGCCGACGACGGCGAAGTACTCCTCGGCGGCGGACTCGACCACGACGTACGCGTACGACGCGGACGGGCAGCTGACGAACGTGACGCAGCCGGGCGGCGCGACCACGTCGATGACGTACGACTCGCTGGGCCAGCTGAAGCAGATGTCCGGCACGGGTGCGGACGCGGCGACGGCGACCCGCAGCTTCACCTACGACGCGGACGGCCGCGTGCTGAGCGCGGACACCACCGAAGCCGGCACCACCGGCGCGGCGGACCACCAGGCGGCCACGCACGACGCGTTCACCTACGACGACCGCGGTGACCTGCTCACGACCTCCGGCTCGGCGGGCTCGTCCAGCTTCTCGTACAACGACGACGGCCAGGTGCTCTCCCGCACGGACGCCGCGGGCACGACGAACTACGGCTACGACACGGCCGGGCGCCTGGCCTCCCTGGACGATGCGGCCACCGGCACGCACCTGACGTACGCGTACGGCAAACTGAACGAGCTGTCGTCGATCAAGTACGGCTCGACGGGCCAGACGCGGACCTTCACCTACAACAGCGCGCACGAGCTGACGGGCGACACCCTGGTCCAGGGCGCCTCCACGCCGGCGAGCTTCTCCTACGGCTACGACAAGAACGGCAACCTGACGTCGAAGACGACGACGGGTGTCTCGGGCGCGTCGTCGAACACCTACACCTACGACTGGGCGGACCGCCTGACGTCGTGGAACGACGGCACGACGACCACGCAGTACGCGTACGACGCCTCCGGCAACCGCATCCGCAACGGCTCGAACGTGTACACGTACGACGAGCGCGACGAGCTGACGTCGGACGGCGTGAACTCCTACGACTACTCGGCCCGCGGCACGATGACGCAGCAGTCGTCGGCGAGCGGCACGATGGCGTTCAAGACGGACGCGTTCGGCGACCAGATCGTGGCGGGCACGCAGTCCTACACGCTCGACGCGACCGGCCGGAACATCACCGACACGGACACCACGATCGGTTCGTCGCGCACCTTCCAGTACTCGGGCGCGGACAACACGATCGCCTCGGACGGCGACAACACCTACACCTACGACCCCACGGGCGGCCTGATCGGCATCAAGCCGGCCGGCGGCACCGGAGTCCTGGCCCTGACGGACCAACACAACGACGTGGTGGGCACCTTCACCTCGGGTGCGACGGGGCTGGCGGGTTCGGTGTCGTACGACCCGCTGGGCAAGGTGGTCTCGCCGACGAACACGATCGCGGGTCATCTGGGCTTCCAGTCGGGTTGGACGGAACCCGGTACGGGTGATGTGGGCACGGCCTCGCGCTGGTACAACCCGGGCACGGGTCAGTTCCTGAACAAGGACAGCTTCTCGCCGAACCCGGCGCCGAACTCGGCGGCCGCGAACCCGTTCGCGTACGTCGCGGACAACCCGATGGAGGGCACGGACCCGTCCGGTCACTGCTCCTGGTGGACCGGGTCGTGCGAGGTGCAGGCGGCCAAGCACGCGGTGAGCAAGGCCAAGAGCGCCTGGCACGCGGTGAAGAAGACGGCGACCCACCTGTACCACCGGGCGCGTCAGGTGGTGCACCACGCGGTGAGCGCGGTCAAGCACGCGGCGCACCGGTTCGTGAGCCACGTGCGGGACGTGTACCGGGCGACGGTGCGCTACACGCGGCGGATCTATCACTACGCCGCACGGCATGTCAGACGCTGGTATCGCCATGTGGTGCATGCGGTGCACTCGGCCTACCACCACGTGGCGAGTGTGGTGCACCGGGTGGTGCAGAAGGCCAAGCACTACGCGCACGAAGCGGTGAGCGTGGTGAAGAAGGCGGCGCACAAGGTCGCCTCGGTGGCCAGGACGGCGTACCACGCGACGGTGTCGGCGGCGAAGACGGCGGCGACGTACGTCAAGCACCATGCGGCGGCGATCACGTCGTTCGTGGTCTCCACGGCGGTGTTCGCAGGCTGTGAGGCAGCCACGTGGGGTGTGGGCACGATCGGCTGTGCGGCGATGGCGGGCGCGGCCGGCTCCCTGGTGGAGCAGGGCTTCAAGTGCGCGCAGAACGGCGGCGGCGACTGCAGCGTGGGCGCGTTCGCGGGTTCGGCCCTGGAGGGCGCGGCGGCGGGCGCGCTGGGCGGCGCGATGGGCGAGCTGGGCGGCAAGCTGCTGGCCAAGGTGGCGCCGAAGGCGATGTCGGTCGTGGGTGGCCTGTTCGGCAAGGGGGCGACCGAGGCGGCTGATTCAGCGGCGTCAGATGCCACGGACCAGGCTGCTTCGGCGGCGGAGTCGGAGGGGGCTGGGACACAGGCTCAGTCGCATTCGGATGAGCCGGGTGGGTCGGCCGAAGAGGAGGCTCCCAGCTGTTCGAGGCCGTCGGGTGAGGACGCCGAGCCGCACAGTTTCACTGGTTCGACGCGGGTCCTGATGGCGGACGGCACGACGAAGGCCATCGACCAGGTGAAGGTCGGTGACACGATCGCCAACTCCGTGCCGGGCGCGAAGGGCACAGAGGCCCACAAGGTCACCGCGGTCATCGTGACCTACACCGACCACGACTTCGTCGACCTCACGATCAAGGCGACGGCCGAGTCCGGCGCCAAACAGGCGGCGAAGGACGGGGCGAAGGACGGGGCGAAGGCCGGCCTGAAGGCCGGCGCCAAGTCCCTGGCCAAGAAGGCGGCCCGCAAGGCGGCCTTCGGCCTGGCGGCCTCGGCCGCGGTGCTGGGTGCCCTGGCGGCGAGCCACGGCCACGCCGACCAGTCGGCAACGGCACCGGTGGCAGCGGTCAGCCCGGTGGCGACCACGCAGGCTGCCAAGGCCGACACGGGCGAGAAGGACACGCAGGTCGCGCACCTGACCACAACCTTCCACCACCCCTTCTACGACGAGACCCAGTCGGCCTTCGTCGAAGCCAAGGACCTGCAGGCCGGCGACGTCCTCCAAACCCCGACCGGCACGGCAAAGGTCACCGGGGTCCGCCTCTACCACGCGCACACCACGACCTACGACCTCACCATCGGCACCCTCCACACGTACTATGTGGAGGCCGGGGACACACCAGTCCTGGTTCACAACTGCAACGGAGCTATCGCAGGACACTCCACAAAGTGTCAGTGTGCGAACGGGGCAAAGCCGCGGATTCCCCGTAACCCGTTTGGCATGCGGGGTAAACCGTCGACGGTGCAGCACCTGGATGAAGTGCGGGACGAACTGATGGACGCCAATCCTGGCTGGAAGCATATTGCTGGAGGAACGGACCGAACCACTGGCGCAGTGAAGCCGGAGCAAACAATATTCGGGCCCAATGGAGAGGTGCGGAGGCCTGACCTGACGTTCGAGTTGGAAGATGGATCACCTCTCTACGTGAATACGGTCGATACCTTGAGTGACGGTGTCACTCCGGATTCACGAGAACTGGCAAATGCCATTGACATTCACATGTGGGGTAAGGGGCCGGTTCTGATGATTCCAAAGCCAATACCATAGATGTAGTGGCCGGTGGCCCGCTCATGGATCGAGGAGAACATGCCTTCTACTGGACGACAGATTCAGCTTCTTTTGTTGCCCGAAGACGAGGATCGGGTCCTAAGGGCTATTCAGTCCAAGCATCCAGGGGTGAAGCTCCTCGCCTATGTTCCATGGGTGGATAGGGGGGCCCCGCCAGTGCGTGAGTCGGTTGATGAATGCGGAACTATCGCAACCATTTGGAATCCCGCCTTGCATCCCAGATTGCCTGTGGATATCGGTTCGGATGGTGCGATTGTCGGACCCGGGATCGGTCCTGTCGTTCAGTGGGTGAGGAGTTTGGAGAAGACGCCCGGCATTCTGGAATCCGGGCGTTGGGCGGCAGGGTTCGACAAAGAAAGGGATCCGGAAATGGCCAATTTTGTCGGCTCTCTTTGGAGGGTGCTAAACCGTTTCACCACCAATCGAATGGTGCGTACGAGGGGGGCTGGGCTGAATGCTGCTGCTGTTGCCCCGGAACGCCGCTTTAGGGTGGGTGAGATGGCTGCTGAACGGGCGCTGGAGGGCAGCCTGACATTGCGTTCGGGGGCGATGTATATGCGACCTGAGGTCGCCTGATGCCACACCTGGTAAGACTCTCCACACTCCCATCGGCACCGCAAAGATCTGGGCCTTCCCAGCAATCCCATGTGTGAAGGAAGGCGCTCCGAGGCAGGGGTGACCACGATATCCCCAGGCGCTTGACGGCAACGCTGACGGCAACGCGAGCAGACGCCGGAGCCCCCACCCGCGGTTCGTGGTGGGGGCTCCGAGCGTCTCTGCGTGGCGTGGTCAGTTGGCTGGCACTGTGGCCATCGGCGGATCTTCGGGATCGTCGCCATTCTGGAGGACGTCCGTGAGTTGGTTGATGGCATCGTGCTGGAGGCGCAGGCGGACATGGGCGTAGATCTGGGCGGTGATGCCGATGTTGGCGTGACCGAGCAGTTCCTTGATGGTGACGAGTTGGACGCCCTGTTCCAGGAGCAGCGTGGCGCAGGTGTGGCGAAGGTCGTGGAAGCGGATCCGTCGTATGCCTGCCTGGTGGAGTAGGCCGGTGAATCGCCGGGCGATGTCGCTGGGGTCGAGGGGTGTGCCGACACGGCTGGTGAAGATCAGGCCGCTCTCCCGCCACCGAGGCCCTGCGGCGATGCGTTGACGCTCCTGCTCCTGGCGGTGTTGTTCGAGGGCCGCCAGGCAGACGGTGGGCAGGGCGATGCGTCGTTCGGCGGCCCGGGTCTTGGTGGGGAAGAGGGTGAGTCCTCCGGCGGGGTTGTGCTGGAGGCTGCGGCGGATGTTGAGGGTGCCGGCGGTCGGGTCGAGGTCGGCCCAGGTGAGGCCGAGCAGTTCACCGCGTCGCAGTCCGGCTCTCAGGGCCAGTTCCCACAGAGCCCGGAGTTTGTCCTGCCGGGCCACTTTGAGGAAGTGGCGTGCTTCGTCGGCGGTGAGCGGTTCGAAGCGCCGGTGGCGGGCCGGGGTGAGTTTGACGTTCCGGGCGACGTTGCGGGGCAGTTCATCCTCCCGGACGGCGTGTTCGAGTGCGGACTTGAGGACGGAGTGCACGTAGGCGACGGTGAGCGGGGACAGGCGTCTGTCGCAGCAGTTGCCGATGGCGCAGCAGCGGCGTGGTGCGGCGTCGAGGTTGCAGGCGCAGCACTGGCAGGTGGTGCGGAGCCGGTCGAGGAAGGTGCGCACGTCTCTGGCCGTCAGCTGAGCCAGCTTCTTGTTCCCCAGCCCGGGTAGGAGGTACAGGCGCACGCAGGTGCGGTAGCGCTCGTGCGTGTTCGCGCGGACCCGGTGTAAGGCCACGTTGTTGAGCCAGTAGGCGAGGTAGTCGCCGAGTGTGTCGCTACCGGTGGCGACCGGATGGCCGCTGTTGCTGGCGGCCATCTTCTCGGTGAGCTTGTCGGCAGCCTCTCGTCGAGTCGAGCCGTACACACGGACGCGCTTCCGCCTACCGTCGGTCGTCAGTACGTATCCGGCGGCTTCCCAGCGGCCGTCCTTGCGCTGGTAGATGGTGCCTTCTCCGTTGGCACGAGTTTTCTTGCGCGGTGCGGGCATCAGGCGGCTTCTTCCAGGTGATGGCGAATGTACCTGTCGAGGGCGGAGGACGGGATGCGGCGGGCGCGGCCGATGGTGATCGAGGGCAGGCGATGAGAGCGGATCAGGTCGTAGACCGTGGACCGGCCGAGTTTCAACCGCGCCATCACGTCGGGCACCGTCAGCAGCTCGTCGTCATGCATGGGTGGGTTCTCCTTCTGTTCCGGGGGCGGGTTCGAGGGATGCGGCAAGCCAGGCTTCGGCGGATGACAGGCCGGTTCCGGCGAAGACCCAGTGCGCGAGGACATACGTCGTGTCGGGCTCGGGTCCGTTGGCTGATGCTGCGGTCTGGGCTCGGCGCCATTCGGCTCGGGCGTTGCGGAGGGCGCCGAGGGTGGTGGAGTAGCGGCGGGACTTGGTGGAGAAGTGGCCGCGGAAGCCGAGCATGTGGGCCCAGGCGCGGAGCCTGAGGTGTTCGAGGTCCTTGCGTGCGCCGAGGGTCCAGGCGGTTCGGATGAGGCGGCGGGCGTGGTCGCTGATGTCGAGCTGGGCCAGCTCGGCGGCGAACTTCAGCGGCCGGTCGAGGGCGCCCGTCGCTGTCTCGGCGCCCTTGGTGGCGTACTTGGCGATGTACGCGGCCACGGCCCGCTCGGTCAGCTCCTGGCCGCCACTGAAGTCAGCCGAGCGGATGGTGCGGACGTCGAGTTGGCGGCCGAAGGTGAAGCTGTGCGCGCGTCCGTCGATGACCGGACCGTCCACGTGGACCTTGGCGGTGGCGGCGCGGATGGCGTCCGTCAGTAGGTCGGCGGTGGCCCAGGCCGGTGGCGGGGTGTCTCCCCCGTCGGGGCCGTCGAGGCGGATGACGGCGTGGAAGTGGACGGCGCCGCGCTTCTGGTACTCGGCGACCTTGGCGAAGGACACGCGCGCGTGATCGCGGAATGCACGCTGTGACAGCCCGGCCCGCTTGGCGACTTCGCGCCGCAGGTAGACCGAGAAGCGGCGCCAGAGCGTACCGGCGTGCGCGTTCCACAGGACGGCGGCTTCGTAGTCGTACGTGTCCGGGTCGAGCGGGGTGCCAAGTACGTCGTCGTCCTGGTCGTGGAGCAGGCCGCAGCGGCACGGGCGGACAGTGCCGGCGGGGCCGGTCGGTCGGTTGTGCACCGGGCCGAAGCCGGGTGCCGTGAAGGTGGCGAAGACGCGCGGGTGCGCGGCGACGTGTTCGGGGATGCCCTTGCCGCCGCGCAGTCCGGCGGTGATCAGTTGGAAGGTGTCGCGGCGGTAGACCTCGGCGCAGGCCGGGCAGCGGGTGGTGCGGCGGTTGTTGCAGCGGACGAGGAGCTGACCGGCCGGAAGGTCCGACGAGTCGAGGTGCTGGAGGACGCGGCCGATCTCGCCGGTACGCGTGTCCACGTCGTACTCGGTGCGGTGGCCGTCGAGACGGATCGGATTGGTGCAACCGCCGAGCCCGGAGAGCTGCCGGAGGATACCCGGCAGGGTGCCGTGCTGGGCCATCCTTGCGAGTTCCGGGAGCGGGGGCGGGGTGGCGCGGGTGATGATGGCTGTCTCCTTCTGACTGGCTCGGTCGAGAGGGATGGGCCCCGGGGCGGCGGATGCTTGGTCGTGTCGTGCCGCCCCGGGTGTCAGGCGTCTTTCAGCGCCGGTGGTGTTCGCGGATCAGGGAACGCAGGACCACGGCGGCTATGGCCACGGAGATGGCCGAGACGGCGACGGCGGCCAGCAGCGCGGTGAGGACCACACCACCGACGACCACGACCGCAACCGATCCGGTGCTGACGGAAACCTGCGGGAACGCGCGGCGTACGGGCGCCGGATCGGCCGGAGTGTGGGTATGCGCTGGCGGCGGCGCAGGACTGTCGGGGTACTTGGGCAGGAACACAGCGAAGGTCTCCTTATCTACTCGTCTAGTCATGTGTGCCATTTATGACACTCACGCCGGAGCGGGTGCCGGATTCGATGGCGGGGGCCATGAAGGTGTGCGAGAGCCAAAAGCCGAAGAGTGCGATCACGACGACGATCCACGTGCGGACGCCCAGGAACTTGACCGCTCCCCAAGCGAAGAGGCCGAGGACGAGGACGAGCGGCAGGCTGACGGTCACGGAGTGCGAAGTCCTTTCAGCGGACGGGGCAGCGGTGGGTGCGGGCGGCCAGCTCGGCGGCGGCACGGCTGTCGTAGTCGGCGGAGAAGCCGCAGCGGGGAGCCGTACAGGCCGCGGTGTGCTTCTCACGACCCCTGTGGTCGTTGAACGTGCCGACCTGGACGGGGCCGATGCGGGTGACGTCGCGGAAGCGGCGGTTGGCAGTCACGAGATCTCCTCTCAGAGGTGGGCGGCGATGGCTTCGGCCATGGGCGCGGGGACGCCGAGCCGGGCGCGCAGGGTGGGGGTGTCGATGGGGCTTCCGGTACGGGTGCGGTGTTCGTCGGCGACCTTGCGGGCGTGGTCGACGAGGGCGGCCGGAACGGGGACGGCGGGACGCTCGGGCGGTGGCTCGACGGCGGCCGGTTGCGCGGGAAGCTCGGGTGCCGGTTCGGGCACGTCCTCCCGGTCCTCGATCTCCTCGGTGTCGGCGGTGGTAGTCGTCGGCGCCGAGTGAGCAAGGAGCGTTCCGCCGAGGAAGGCGACCGCGGGCCAGCCCGCAACGAGGATGCGCAGCCATGCCGGCACCTGGTGCATGTCGAGCAGTCCGGCGGTGGCGACGTTCGCGCCTAGGGAGGCGGCGAGCGCGATGACGAACCAGCACCACCCTGCCGCTTTCGCGTCACTCGTCCGTAGTCGGCGCCAGGCGGCGACCAGGAGCAGGTCAACGGAGATGGGATAGGCCCACGCTTTCCAACCGTCCTGCCCGGCCGCCGAGGCGATGTCGTGCAGGTGGGCGAAGGACAGCGCTGCGGCGATGACCGCCTGGACGAGCACCGCGTCCACGCGGGCCAGTTGGGCGCGCACGATGCGGCTCCTTCCGGGTTCAGGCATGGGAGGGGTAGGGACGTGGCGTGAGGCAGTCATGCCGACCGGGGGCGGGACAGGCGGGAAGGTCAGTCGGTCACGGGGACCGGCCGGGCAGCCGGGGCCGCTTTCTCGACCGGCCGCGCGGGCGCGTCGGGCCGGAACGGCTTCAGGGACGGCACGTCGGGCACCAGGTGGGCCGAGTCCCGGCAGATCTCGGCGGCGTCGCCGAGGGAGAGGTAGGGCGTGCGGATGCGGGACCAGCCGCCCGAGGTGTCGCCCGCCACGGCCAGGCCTGGTCGCTCGGGAGCGATGGCGCAGGCAGCCATAACCGCCTCAGGGGCAATGTCGCCGAGCGCCATCTTGGCGGACGCCTCATCGTTCACGCGGTGGCAGACACGCCCGGTCAACTGGGCCCGGAGCATGGTGGCGCCCTTGCCCAGTTCGGCGCCGAAGCGCTGCCCGCACACTTCCAGGTAGATGCCGGCGGCGCGGCCGAGCTGGGCAAGACGGATGAGCTGGGTGACCATCTCGTCGCGCCGTTCCTCCTCCTTCTTCGTGGCGACGAGGAACAGTTCCGCCACCTCATCGACGAACAGCACGATCGGTACCGGGCGCTCGCTCTCGGGCAGTCCCCAGATGTCCGAGGTGATCTCCTCCTCCGGGGTATCCGGCGCGATGCCCTGCCGAGCTTTGATCAAGTCGTATCGGTCCTCCATTTCCTTCACGAGCGCAGGCAGCAGCTCCGCCGCCTGTTCCGGGTCGGTCGCCAGGGCTGAGAGCCGCGAAGCAAACGGGGCCAGCTCCACACCCCTCTTGCAGTCGACGCCGACCAGGGCGACCCGTTGCCGGGCGAGTCCGGCGATCAGATGGCGCAGATACATGGACTTGCCCGACAGCGTGGCCCCAAGGGTCAGTTGGTGCGGGATGGTCCGGTAGTCGCGCACGAAGGGCGTGGCATCCTCCCGCAGCGCCACCGGCGCCTTCAGAAACCCACCCTCGGACTTGCGCGGCATGCGGACCTTGCGCAGGACGTCGAAGCCAACAAGCCGCAGTTCGACGACACCCGGCTTGACCGTCGTGACATAGACAGCGTGAACTCCCCAGGCGTGTCGCAGCCGTTCGGCCGAGGCGGCGACGTCTGCGGGTTCCTGTCCCGGAGCGAGTCTCAGCCGAAGCCGGAGTCCGGTCGAGGTGGGGCGGATGATCCCCCGACGCGGCGGAACCGGCCGGACCTCACGCCGGGTGGTGGCCTTCACTGCGAGGACCCGCAGCCGGGACGGCGCCACGGCCAGCCCGCAGGCCTCCATAACCGAGCTGTACGAGCCAAGCAGCCGGACCGTGGATATCGGTAAGCCGATGGTGGACCAGTAGATGCCCGGGTGTTGGGCCCGGGCGTAGGCGGCCCCGCCGCCGAGCGCGGCGAGGGGACCACCCACCTCCAGCAGTGTCGTGATGTCGGTCATCAGGCAGCGGCCCCCGACGCGGCCGGGAAGGCAGCCGGGGTGACGGCGGCGGCCCGGAAAGCGATGCCGTGGCGCTGCTGGCCGTTGAACACGCTCTCCCACGGCCGGGCCACAAGCCCGGGCAGCGAGACCGGAGCCCCGAGGGTCAGCCCTTCCGAGATGCCGCCCTCCGGGACGGTGACCTTGATCAACGACGACTCGCCGTCCTCGATGTAGACGACGCCGATCGTCATCAGCGCCTCACCGCTGTTCGCGTCCTTGGCGATCTCGCCGGTCTGCCGATCGCGGACCTTGGGCTCGGGCGCCTCGGTCAGCAGGATCGTTGCGGCCGAGGTCTCCACACGGATGGTGCGCAAGGCACACTCTCCTATCTACTCGTCTATACATGATGCGTCACGCGAACCCGATCTCCGGGATCGCGCAACTACCTTGCCACACAACTTGCCCACTCGTCTATACGAGTAAGCGTCTTGGGGTGTACGAGTTCGAGGAAGCGGCCCCGCGCACCACCGTCGCTCACGCGATCACGTCGCCGGGAGCTGGTACGACAGCACGTACGCGTCCGCCGCCATCACCGTGTCGCAGACCTCCACGGCCCGCCCCTCGGTGTCGTAGGCGGTCCGGATCAGGTGAATGACCGGCACACCGGAGGCCAGCCGAAGCGTCTTGACCTCAGCAGGCGACGGCATCCGGGCCCGGATCTCCTCCTCGAAGTGGTCGAGGCGATGCCCCAGCTCCTCAAGACGGGCATAGATGCCGCCGGGGCCGGGGTTGGACTCGGCGATCGGCGTGCCCCGCGCGATGTCGAGCGGCAGGTACGACCTGGCGAACTCGACCGGCCGTCCGTCGAGCAGGTACCGGCGCCGACGGGCGAGCACGCGCCGCACGGATCCGAGCCGGGCGGAGACGTCCTGGCTGGCCTTCTCCTCCTTGACCTCCAGGCTGTCGACCTGCGGGTGACTGCCGGCCGCGTTCGCCTCGACGATGAACGCGGACTTCCCCTGTTCCCTGTGCCGCCGGGCGAACCGGTCGGAGGCGAGACGCCGCACGGGCGGTCGTGGTCGCACGAACACGCCCTTGCCGTGCTCGGCGTGCACCAGGCCCTCGCCCTGCAGGATGGAGAAGGAGTTCCGGACCGTCATACGGGAAACCCCGTAGTGCTCGACAAGATCGGCCTCGGAGGGCAGCTTGTCGCCCTCTCTGAACCGCCCGCGGTCGATAGCCTCGCGCAACTGGTCGGCGATCTGCCTGAAGACCGCACGATCGCTCGTGGGGTCGAGATCGCCGAGGAGGCCGGAAGGGAGAGGGCTCACGAGTACTCCTTTAGGTATCTAGACGAGTGGCTGAGTCTTGTTGCTACGGTGGAGAGCCTAGCCATCCGAGAGGGCAGAGGAACGTGACCACTGACCGTCCGCACTCCGTGAGCGTTGCCGGAGTCGTCATCGACAACCAGGGCCGCGGCCTCTTGATCCAACGCCGTGACAACGGGCACTGGGAACCCCCGGGCGGAGTCCTCGAACGCGAGGAAACCGTCCCCGAAGCCCTCCAGCGTGAAGTACTCGAAGAGACCGGAATCAAGATCGCACTTCCCGCGACCCTGACCGGCGTCTACAAGAACATGAAGGGCTTGATCGTCTCGCTGGTCTTCCGCTGCGAGGCCGCCGACGGCAGCCCCACCACTGGTGACGAGACCCGTGCACTGCGTTGGGTCACCCGTGAAGAGGTCACCGAGCTTGCCGACGAGGCGTACGCGATTCGCGTCCTGGACGCGATGGACGCGGCGTCTCCGCCCGCTATCCGCGCCCACGACGGTGTGAAACTCGTCTAGCCCGAACCCGCTGCACATGGCGGCCTATCAGCACGAAGGAACTTGTATGCACGAGTATACGAGTCAGATCCGGACTTGGGGACTCACTTGCCCAGGATTTCCGGAAGAGGTCGGTCGAGCCCGCCGCTGGACGCGGGACATCCTGCGCGGCTCGCCCCTGGCCGAGGACGCCGAGCTGATCGTCAGCGAGCTGAGCGCGAACGCGATCCTCCACACGGCCAGCGGCCAGGTGACCGGCCGCTTCCACCTAGCGCTAGCTGTCTCACCACAGGTAATCGCCCTCTCTGTCACAGACGACGGCGGCACGCACTCCGCCCCGAAGGTCGAGCACCCCGGGGAGGATGCGGTGCACGGCCGAGGCTTAGGGATGGTCAGCGCGATCGCACACCGGGTCGTCGTCCACGACAGCCACGGCGGCTACACGGTCACCGCGGAACTCTTCACGCAGCCCAGGCCAGGAGGACGCCCGTGCTGACGTCGACCAGGCCTGAAGAGCCGACCGCCGGCGGACAGCACGCCGCTTACCAATGCTGGGCTGCCGCCTACCCCCTGCACGAGGTCCGACCCATCCCGCTGGGATCGCACGACGCCACAAGCCCCCGCCTGGCATTGCGCTGGCTAAGGGAGCGCACGAGCCACATCACAGACCAGCTCGACACCGCATACGCCAGGCCAGGCCGCCACTGGCTCACCGACGAACCAGAGCAAGAACGGGCCCTGGCGTACCTGGCCGCAGGGACCGCTTATCAACTCACCCTGTACGACGACAGCACCCGCTACGTACTCGTGGCCTACCCCCGAGGAGCGGCATCGTGAAGGGCCCCGTTCGCGGCTACTGGTGCGAATGCTGGACGGAAGACCTCAGCGACGAGCGGCCGCCGGCACTCCTGGCATCTTTCGACGCCTACACGGCACCGCAGGCTGACAGATGGGTCGCGGTCGCACTCCGCACCGCCTCTCCAGCGCTCGACCCCCAAGGCTCCGACGATGCGTGGGCATGGCTGTACGAAGGCCGCATCCAAACCAGGCGAGCCCTCTTGCGCGCCGAGCCATGCACGGTGGCCATTACCCAGGACAGCACCCGCGTCACGTGGACCATCCGACCGGTACGCTTTCTCCCTCTCGTCCACCGTCAGGGCGAACTTCCGGCGTGCGCCTACGACTTCAAGCCCCACGCCACAGACTGAGTTACAACTTTCTCTACGGGTTCAAGGCGCCGCGCATCCGCGCGGCGCGGCGCCCGCCCGGACTGCGCGCCGCCGCTCCTGCCTCCGTCCCGCTCCGGCCCGCAGCTCGCACGGGCGCCGCAGCCAGCAACGCACACCAACCCGAGAACAGCAGTGGGGCTCTGCCCCACACCCCGACCCTCTCTCGGAGGGGGAAGAGGTCGGCGCTCGTGCGCGGGTGCGTCGTGGCACGGGAATGAGTGGCTGCCGCGGGTGGGTCCCTCCCCGGCCGGGCCCCGAAGGCGTACCAGGAACCTCCAGGGGCCGCCAAGGCCGAGCGCAAGCGTCACGGTGTGAGCCTTGGCGGCCCCTGGAGAACCCTGGTCCGGCGAAGCTGCCCGACCGAGGAGGGACCCACCCGCTCCGGCCGGTCGTGCGCCGGTAGGCCGGTCGGCAACCGCACAACAGGCACGGCGGTTGACGGCAACGGTGACGGCAACCGGGACGCACCCCAGCGCACATCGACGGACGCTGACGGACTGTTGATTCCTCCCTCACCTGCGAAAACGCAGGCAAGAACGCTCCGCCTTCCACACGTACTATGTGGAGGCAGGACA
The DNA here is from genome assembly GCF_040682835.1 of Streptomyces sp. NPDC051104. NCBI lineage: Bacteria > Bacillati > Actinomycetota > Actinomycetes > Kitasatosporales > Streptomycetaceae > Streptomyces > Streptomyces sp. NPDC051104. The sequence continues at coordinate 61,194 of NZ_JBFBBS010000010.1, forward strand.
GACCCCAATCCTGGTTCATAACGTCAATAGTTGCCAGGTCGAATACGGGTCAACGGATCTGAGCAAGCAGGCAATTGCGGCGCGCAAGACAAATGGTTGGACGAGAAGTGCTCGCAATGTCTCCGTTTGGGAATACAAGGATTCCGGCGGGGCTTTGCAGACGCTAGTGGCAAGGAGTGGTCCGCGCCACGCAGAGCGCATGGCCTGGGACCAACTCCAGTCTATGGGTGTGAGTGCCGACTCAGTCACACGCGTATACACGGAATTGGCTCCTTGTAGCTATGCAGGTTGCAGCGCCTTCTTGAATCAGTTTACGAATGCGTCAGTCACACATAGCTTCGAATATGGCTTGACCTCGGCGTCGCGGCGAGCCGGAGTGAATGCACTCAAACGCGCTCTAACTCAAATAAGAAATGGGGTTTTTGACTAGCTTACGCCTCGCTAGGTGAGGGCAGTTGAGATGGTGGGGCAAGGTGACCTCCTTGCCCCACCGTTGTCGTCCGTGCAGAAGAGCAGTCTGAAGTAGGAGTTATGGTAGGTTACCCGCATGACTCAAGGTTCTGGGATGACAATTGGCGACGTCGTTGCCGCCGTCGAATCCGCCCGCATTCATAATGTCCCCGCCGAGCTCGTAGGGCTCTTGAGGGAATCGAATCTTCCCAGCACTATTGAAGGGATGTTTTACACAAGCCCTGCTGTTATGTTTTTGCCGCTAGAAGTAAATGGTGTTGAATATTTTACGCTCGGCTTCAACGAAAAAGATGTCGCCGGGCGATATGTGACGTCGCAGGCCGATGGAGTATTCTTCCTGGGGTGCGAAATGGAGTTTCGCTTTGTAAATAGTCGGCTAAATGATTTCTTGAGATTCCTGGAAGGATGGCATCAATTCATTTCCGCTCCTGCTTCGCGTGATATCGCAGGCGAGTTGGATGACGATGCCCTGATCGAGGCTGGCATGAATCTCAAAGAAGCCCTGGAGGAGATTGATGAGGCTGCCTTCTCTGATGAGGAAACCTGGTGGTCGCATGTCTTTGAAGAGGTTGAGCTAGGCACACTCGGTCCGCTGTGATCTTGTGAGAGTCCATGAGCCCGTCTGCGGAGGTGGGCTGGTGATTTCGGCCGTTGGTGTGCTAGGTCGCGTATGGAGTCGTGATCAAACTGCCTGCTGCGTGAGCCGGTGGCGGCCGCCTGCGGCAACTCGCGTGAGATCATCCGTTCATGAGCAGCGACCTGGAAGTAAGTGCTCTGGCGATCAATGTCACGATCCCGCAGGCGCTCCGCTGGACGGACACTCGACGCGGTGAAGCGTTCACGCTGACCACACTCAACGTCCGGCTTCTCCCGGACGGTCACCTCGCCGTGAAGGCCTATGGCAGACCAGTCGGTGGCGGTTGGGGCGCATACGTCTCGTTCCCTGTCCCCGATAAACCCGAACTGGCGGCCCTGGTCTCCGACGCTGCCAGCCGTGCCGGGGCGTTGTGGGCCGCCCATCGTGGTCTCGGCTGATCTCAGGGCGCATATTGGGGCGTGATCAATCTGCGGGGTCCGCCCTCGCAGCGGAGGCTGCACCGGTAGATCTTCTTGCGTGACTCGAGTGCAACTGACTGAAGAGGAATGGGAGTTCATCGAGCCGTACCTGCCGATCGGCGCGTACGGTCCGTACCCGGAGCGGCTGCGACAGCAGCTCGAGGGCGTGATCTGGCGGTTCAAGACCGGCGCGCAGTGGCGGGAGATGCCGCAGGAGTTCGACGCCTGGCCCACTGTGCACAACCGTTTCCGGCAGTGGCGTGACGCGGGTATTTTCGAGGCCCTGCTGGAGGGACTGATCGCAGAAGCCGCGAAGCAGGGCGAGGTGGACCTGTCCCTGGTCGGCATCGACTCCACCACCGCGCGCGCTCACCACGACGCCGCTGGCATGCACCTGGACCAGGACGTCCTCACCGCCCTGGGGAAGGCCGCGGCCGGGGAAGAGAAGGCCAGATCAAAGGGGGTGGCTCCGAAGAACAAACCGGGCAGGAAGTCGAAGCAGATCCCGAACGGGAAGAGCGACGACGCATCCGGCGCCGACGCAGAGTCCGCCTGAGGGCCGCCCTCCTGGGACGTTCCAGGGGCGGGCAGACCAGCAAGGTCCACCTCGCCGCCGACCGCAAGTGCCGCCCGCTGGCGCTCGTCCTGACCGCGGGCCAGGCGACGGACAGTCCGCAGTTCGTCCCCGTCCTGAAGAAGGTGCGGGTGCGCGGACCTGCCGGCCGCCCCCGCACCCGGCCGGACGCGGTCGCCGGGGACAAGGCCTACTCGTCCCGCGGCAACCGTGCCCACCTGCGCAGACGCGGTATCAAGGCGGTCATCCCGGAGAAGAAGGACCAGGCCGCTCTCGACGAGAACGGGGAATTTGACGCTCATGATAGACAACCATCCCGAGCTCGGATCCCCTCTACGAGGCAAGAAAATGTTCGCAGATGTGATGGACCACTTCGGCGACCGGGCGAAGTCGATCCAGGGGTATTGGCGCTACGGTGACAACCTGGGTCACTTCAACGAAGCTGTTGCCAACGGTGAGAGCCTGAGAACGGCTGCGAGGGGCACATGGACAGGGCAGCGAGCTGCCGAGTTCGGGTTCACTCGAGTGAAGATAGTTCAGGCAGATGAAGGTGTCGACGGATTCAAGGTCGTCTCAGCGCTGTTCAGGCGAGAGTAGTGTCGAATGAGTAATGAACGTATGGCCTTGTTGGAAGAGGCCAGGCGGCAGGGTTGCTTGCCATTGACCGCAGTCCACAAAGTTAGGGATGAGGGCCTATTCGAGACCGGCAAGGAATTCAATGTCGCCATCGACTCGAAGGCCGTATACGGTCTCACCACCCATCAGCTTCACGATATTGTGGGCTGGCTCAGGGGGGTGGTTTCGGACGAGGATCTGGAAAACTCACTGCCGGGCTGATCGAAAGAATTCTCTAAGTCCGAGACCATCACGCGACAATTGCTCTGTTGGCAACGATCGGATGGCAGAGGGGGTGAGTCCTGAAGCTTGTGGACTCCGGTCCAGGGCTGGGCGGACAGGGAATAATCTGCGCCGTTCTTGCCGGCTTAAGTGACTGCCTCGAAGTGCACCGAGGGCGAGGCCTGAATAGGCCTCGCCCTCGCCTTCGTTGAGCCGCCCGCAAAGACTAACAGGGCAGAATGATCCGAAGGGCCAGAGGCGGGAGGTGACCACCTACCCGGGGACCCTGTGAAGCCCTGGCTGCACTGGGTCCCCGGGTAGGTGCGGCGCCTGCATGCTCTATCATCAAGGCATGGCCGATGATTTGCTCCTTAATCAAGTTGCGCAACAGTTGGAGCTTGCTGGACTGCAAGCCGCATCTTTCGATGAGCCTCAACTTGGCGGTTTTGGAATCCAACCTGACGAGGACAAGGCGTACGTGATTTGGACACCCTCCGATAATCTTTCTGGGGCTGCTTTTCAGGCGCTGATCAATGGTGACCGCGCGCATCCTGCAGTTCTTCATATGGGCCAGGTTAAGCACATTATGGCTGACGCCATCTTGCGCATCCTTACGTCTGCCGGACTAAATGCCAAGATGAGCTCTGATGACATGTCGCCAGCTACAGTTGAAGTGTGGCCGTAGGCGTATCCGAAACTTGATCTCGGCTGGTCATGACACGTACATTTCCGTGGTCGGGAGATAAATTTTGAGGCCCCACCGGAACCAGTTTCCGGTGGGGCCTCTGGGGTGTCTGACGGCAGTAGTTGACGGCAACGTCAGCGGACGGGTGCTGCACAAAGTGGCGGGTCGTCGCCATCGTCAGGCTCGGCTCCGGGGTCGGGGAGGTTGCCGAGGGCATGGCCGAGGAGGTCGATGGCGTCGCGCTGGAGGCGGAGTCGGACGTGGGCGTACACCGTCGCGGTCACACCGATGTGCGCGTGGCCCAACAGCTCCTTGATGACGACAAGTTCCACGCCATGCTCCAGGAGCAGCGTTGCCGTCGAGTGGCGTAGGTCGTGAAACCGGACCGGCCGGAGGCGTGCCTCGCGGAGCAGCGCGTGGAAGTGCCGGGTGAGGGTGGCGGGCTCGATCGGATGCCCACCCGGCCGCGTGAAGACGTGCCCACTGGCTTGCCAGTTCGGGCTCGCCTGCTCCTTCTCTTTCGCCTGCCTGGCGCGGTGTGCGCGGAGAGAGGTGACGCAGGGGGCCGGCAGGGCGATGCGCCGCTCGGAGCTGATGGTCTTGGTGGGCAGGGTGGCCAGTCCTCGGCTGGTGGTGCGCTGGAGGGTGCGGCGGATGCTGGCGGTGCCGCCGTCGAGGTCGAGGTCTTCCCAGCGCAGGCCGAGGAGTTCGCCCTTGCGCAGGCCGGTGTGCAGGGCGAGCTCGAAGAGCGCGGCGGGCAGGTGCCCCTGTGCGGCGGCGAGGAACTGCCGGGCCTCGTCGGCGGTGAAGGGGTTGAAGCGGCGGGGGCGGGGGGTTCCGGTGCGGACGTTGCGGGCGACGTTGCGCGGGATCTCCTCCTCGCGCACGGCGTGCTCCAGCGCGGATTTGAGCACGGAATGAATGTAGGCAAGCGTGACCGGGGATAGGCGCTTGCGGCAGCACTGACCGATCGCGCAGCAGCGCGGGCGGCGGCTGGCCTGCGCGTTGGGGTCGCGTCGGGCGTCGATGCCGCGTGCGCAGCACTGGCAGACGGCCCGCAGCTCGTTCAGCCAGGTACGGACGTCCTTGGCGGTGAGCTTCGCGAGCTTCTTCCTGCCCAGACCTGGTATGAGGTACTGGCCGACGACGGCGGTGTACCGAGTGTGGGTGGTCTCGCGGAGTTGGTGCACCGCGAGGTTCTCCAGCCAGTACGTCAGAAAGGCCGCCAGGCTGCCCTGCGCGGAGACGGCGGGGACGCCGCGGCTGCTAGCGGCGATCTTCTCGGTCAGTTTGGCCAGTGCCTCTGTGCGCGAGCTGCCGTAGACGCGGACGCGTTTGCGGGTGTTGTCGGGGGCGAGGACGTATCCGGCGGCTTCCCAGCGGCGGTCTTTTCGCTGGTAGACGGTTCCGTCGCCGTTGGCGCGGGTGCGGCGGGAGGCGGGGGTGTCGCGGGGTGTGGTCATCAGGCGGCGGCTTCCTGGTCGAGGCGGGTGTGGATGAAGTCGGTGAGGGCGTGGGTGGGGATGCGGCGGGCTCGGCCGAGGGTGATGGAGGGGAGTTGCCGGGTGCGGATGAGGTCGTAGACGGCGGTGCGGCCGAGTTGGAGGCGCTTCATGACTTGGGGGACGGTGAGGAGTTCCGTGCCGGCGGTCACGCGACGACCCCAGGCCGGACTGCACTGGTCAGCCGATCAGTGGAGTGACCGGCCGGGTGACCGGTGGAGTGACCGGCGCGGTCGCCAGGACGGTCCGAGCGTCGGGTTTGCGTCGGTTGCGCGGGTCGGGTCTGCCGTTTCGCGGCCAGGAGGTCGGCGAGGTGTTCGAGTTCGGGTAGGAGGCCGGTTCCGGCGTACTGCCAGTGGGAGATGACCAGCGTCGTGTCCGAGTCCACGCGCTGACCGACGATGTTGCGGTGACCGGGATGGTGATCGGCGGCCAGGTCGGTGGAGTGTCCGGCGCGGTCACCGGCCGGACTGCCGCCCGTCTGACCGGCCTCTGGCTCCGCCGACGCTGGGGTCTGGGTGTCGGGTCGACCGGCTCGCCAGGCGGTGCGTTCGGCTCGGAGGTGGGCGAGGGTGGTGGAGTAGTGGCGGGTGCGGGTGGAGAAGTGGCCTCGGAAGCCGAGCATGTGGGCCCATTGCCGCAGGCGGAGGTGGGCGTGCTCGGAACGGGTGGCGAGGTGCCAGGCGGTGTGGATCATGCGGCGGGCGTGGTCGGTGATGTCGTGGGTGGCGAGTTCGGCAAGGAAGCGGAGGCGGCGGTCGAGGGTGCCGGTGGTGGTCTCGGCTCCCTTGGTGGCGTACTTGGCGATGTAGGCGGCGACGTGCCGGTCGGTGACCGGGCCGCCGGTGAAGTCGTTGCCGCGGATCGCCCGGACGTCGATCTGCCGCCCGAACCGGAACACCAACCGCTTGGCTCGATTGGAGTCTTGGGGCTGGGACGCGGGGATGTCCCCGGCGGGCTGCGGTTGCTTCGGCGGTTCGCCCTCCTGGTGGACGCGGGTGCGTGCGGCGGCGCGTACGGCGTGGTCGAGGAGTTGAATGGTGGCCCAGGCGGGTGGGGTGCTGCCTGGGCCGGTGGGTCCGTCGAGGCGGATGACGGCGTGGAAGTGGACCTGGCCGCGTTTCTGGAATTCGGCGACCTTGGCGTACGAGAGCGTGGCGTGGTGCCGCAGCGCGCGCTGGGTGAGGCCGGCGGCCTTGGCGATCTCCCGACGCAGGTGGGTGGTGAAGCGTGCCCACAGGGCCGGGGCGTGCGCGTTCCAGAGGACCGCTCCTGTGTAGTCGTAGCGGTCGGGGTCGAGCGGGGTGCCAGGGAGGGGGGCGCCGTCGGGGTGGGTCTGGCCGCAGCGGCAGTGGCCGGTGTCGGGTTGGTTGTGGACGGGGCCGAAGCCGGTGGCGGTGAGGGTGGCGAAGACGCGCGGGTGCGCGGCCACGCTGGTGGGGACGGTCTTGCCGCCACGCAGGCCTGCGGCGATGAGTTGGTAGGTGTCGTAGCGGTAGACGGTGGAGCAGGCGGGGCAGCGGGTGGCGCGGCGGTTGCCGCAGCGGACCAGCAGTTCGCCCGCCGGGAGTTGGCCGGAGTCGAAGTGGTCGAGGATCTCACCGGTCGCGCTGTCGAGGCGGTGCGGTGCCCGGTCAGGCGGATCGGGTGCGCGCAGCCGCCGAGTCCGGTTATCTGCCGTGCGAGGGGTGCGAGGTGGCCGGTGGCGGCGAGCTTCGCCAGCTTGGCGGTGAGCCTGGCGCGGCGGTCCAGCGCCGAACGCTGACCGGCGGACGCGTCAGTGGTGTTGTGGGTCGGGGTGGTGGTGCCGACTGGCAGGGCGAACGTCCACGTGGCGGGGACGAAAGTGGCTGTGGGGGTCGGGAGTTGGAGCTGTGCGGGCATGCGGGAGAGACCTTCGGCGGGAGAAGGAAGAGAGCGAGGACGACGAAGACGGCGTCGCGGCAGCCGGGTTTACCGGCTCACAGGGGAAGGGAGGCCGCAGGGCGGGCGCGGGCGCGGGGACCAGGGCTAGCTGGTCCGGGCGGCAGGCGCGGTGTTGATCACCGGCGGTGCGTGACGGTAGCACCGCTTCACGGGCGCATTCAAGTGCATCCCTCCTGATCTGTTTCTGGTGGGTGATCGGCGCGGGTAGTGTGAGGCCGGTTTCCGGGTTTGGACGGGCCGGATTCCGGTGGTAGAGGGCACGAAGGGTGGGGTGAACTGCGGTGACGTTCGTGGGGCGGCGTGGGCGCAGGCCGGCGAGCAGTGGGGTGCCGCTGACGTTCGAGGTGATCGCCGAGACGCTGTGTGAGCGGATCCGCTCGGGTGGGCTGCGGCCGGGTGACGCGTTGCCGACGCAGGCCGTGCTGATGCGGGAGTTCGGGGCGTCGAGCCTGACCGTGCAGAAGGCCATGGCTCTGCTGAAGCAGGACGGGTGGGCGGTCTCCCGCCCCGGCAAGGGAGCCTTCGTCGCCCACCACGACCACGACCACGATGCCGACGACACTGATGCTCCCGACGGCCCGGAGGCAACCGCACACGTCGGCGGGGCGACGGCGCGCGTCGAGGCACTGGAACGAGCGCTGGCCGAGGCAGTCCAGCAGATTGGCGACCTTCGTGGCCGCGTCGAGGCCCTGGAGTCGGACGGCGGCAAGCGGGGCCATTGACCCTGCTGTGCCGGGCGGCCCCGGCGCTTGCGTTCAGATTTTCTCTACGAGGTTCGAGGTTCAAGGCGGCCCCCGCCCGCCGAGGCTGGCCGCCGTCGCCGACAAACCCGCCGTTCAATCGGGAGGCCAGCTACGCCGCAGGTGGCGAGCCGCCCCGGCAGTCGGAGGTGATCCGGGGCTGCCGGAGCGGCAATCTGCCTGGTCGCCGGGCTGACCGTAACTGGACTCCTGGCGGAGCAAGTTGTCGCCGACGACCGTCCTACGGCCGGATCGCAGGCACAGGGCCGACCAGGGGGCCGACCCTTCACGTCCGTCACCGGGCTCACGGAGGGCGGTGGCCGGCGTCGCCTCCGGCGGGGAGCGAAGCTCCCAGCGCCCCACCATCGGCCGATCCCTCCCCACCCGGCCCCGGAACATGCACTCGGCCGTTCGCCGCGGCCAGCTCCCGGCGCGGCCCACGGACGCGCGTGGAGCCTTGAGCGACGACCGACTCAGGATCCGTCGACGTCTGGTGACCGAGCTGACCAGAACCTGGCTTCCGGCGCAGCAAGCCGTCCCGGCGGACGCGCTGATGTAGCAGGACCAAGTGCCTGCCCCGTTCGCCGGCCCGGCGTACGGCCCCCTGCCCGTACCTGACCCCACCCCAGGCAGGCCACCGGCCCAAGATCCCGCCAGCACCTGCGAGGACCGGCGCACGCACGTTCGGAGATCGGCTCCGTGGGGTGAAGCCCGGTGTCAGCGCGGGTCAGCCCCCGTATGCTGGCCTCGGTAGCCATATCCCGTCCCGTGGAGGTCCCGATGAGCACACCCGACGCGGAGTACTCCGGCTATCCACCGCTTCGGCCCCGCGTTTCGGTCGAGGAGCTGCTGGCCGCGAAGAACACCCAGCCGATCCGGTCCCTGGACGACCTCGCCGCCGACACCTTCGAGTCGGACGAGGAACTGGAGGAGTTCCTGGCCTTCACGTACGCCGAGCGCCACCGCGACGTCGCCTGAGCCGCCGCCATGCAACCCGTCATCCTCGACACCGACGTCGCCTCGCTGTCCCACAAACGCAAGCTCACCGGCCCGCTCGCCACCAGGTTGATCGGCCGCAAGCCGCTGATCACCTTCGTGACCTTCGGCGAACTGACCAAGTGGACCGAGATCCGCCACTGGGGCACCCGCAGCCGCCAGGAACTCGCCGACTGGCTCTCCGGCATCCCGATCCTGCCCGGCGACGAAGCCGTCGCCGCAACCTGGGGCCGCCTGTCAGCCGCGGGCATCCAGCGCGGACGCCCACGCCCGATCAACGACATGTGGATCGCGGCCTGTGCCCTTACCTACGACCTGCCGCTGGCCACGCTCAACCTCAAGGACTACGAGGACTTCCGAGCCCACCACGGTCTGCGCATCCTCGGCGCGGAGTAGCCGCTCGCCGCCGGCGCAGCCGGACCCGGCTCCCAGACGAGACAGCGGCCCATGACCAGGTTGACCAGAAACTTGCTGTTGGCGCAGCAAGTTGTCCCGTTGGGATATCCAGGGGAACAGGGCCGGCCAGGGGGTCGGCTCTCCGCGCGAATCGCCAGCTCGCCGTCTAGCGGTGGCTGGCGTCGCCTCCGACGGGGAGCGAAGCTCCCTGCCGCCCTCCGAGCGGTGAACCCGTCCCGCCCCGGCCCCCAAACTGCCAGACTGGCGGACGCACGAACCTTGCCGCACGCCGACCGAGGGCCGCCTCGGAGGCCCACCGCCGAGCCGTCGCGAGGCCCCAGCCCTGCCTGATTCGTCTAGACCCTTGACGGCAGTAGTGACGGCAACAACCACGAACAACCCCGGCCGAACCCGCACCTCAGCGGACCGCCGAATACCGTTTGACCTGCGAAAACGCAGGTAGAGAGGGGTCGCGTAGCACACGTACTATGTGGAGGCTGGCAGCACTCCAGTCCTTGTCCACAACAACAACGGAAGTATTCCCGGTGCCTGCCCCCGGCCAAGTGTCCCGGCTGGCAAGACATCGGCACACGCGGACGATGCCAGTTTCTTGAGCGGATGGGCCACTAAACCCAAGGTGGACCCGAACGACACAAGGGTCCCGCCCGAGGAGGTGCTTGAAGTCACAGACGAGATTGGGGCAGCGCGTACACCAAGTGGCTTCAGGGACCACGGGGTGGACGGTCAGTACTTCGCCTCTCATGCAGAGAGGCAGGCTGCTGTCGCTCGACCGAATGAACCAATTGAAGTCGACCGAGATATGTGCGACGACTGTGTTGATTGGTTCAAGGCACTGGCTAAACACCGAGGGGTGCCTCAAGAGGTGAGAGATCCGAGCGGCGTAAATCACTTCGACGTCAACGGTAACTGGACTAAATCGTAGGGGAAATGTATGTCCGATAGGTTTGTGGAAGAGGTCTGCCACGAGTACCTTGGTAGCATTTCCGCTAACGGGGAACTGGAGCATCCGCTGAGGCGTCAACTCCACGCCGAGCTTCAGCGGGCCCTAGGTCAGGACCAGTGGCGGTCGTATGTGACGCTGTCTACCGCCTGTGCGGTCAAGGCGTGGCCGGTGTGGGGGAGCCGTTTCACGGAAGATCTCCCATTTGCTTCGCCTTGCCCCGATGCCACCCCAGAGAACCCGGCGCTCTCCTTGACTGAACATCGAAGTGAGCTGAATGTTCTCAACACTTTCCTTGATAATAAGATGAGGTTGGGGCGTGAGTATTTCCCGGCGGTGGCGGCGGGCCTCGCCTGCTGGGCGGTAAACCGGGATGTGCTTGCGGGGGGATTTCTGGCCGAGTCGGAGCTGGGTGAAATGGACATGGATTCAGAAGATTGGGATCCATCTTTCTTCGCTTCGGTGGCCATAGCTGGTGGGGCCGTGTGGGAAGAATTCGGGAACTCTGAAGTGCGGCGGCAATTTTGGCACTGGTATTTGGAGGATGCAGTGCCCCGCGCTTACTCCATTTAGTGGCGCATAAGTACGATGAGGTTTTTCGGAGGAAGGCGTAATGTGCAAGGCCAGCCTTCCTTAGCCTCGATTCTTCAGCAGCCGCGAGTGCATGACCGGGTCGTCGGTTCGCCCTGTTTGTTCCGCGTGATCGCGGGCGGGGCCTTCGCGTGTCGCTGCGGCTGCGCCGGGGTTCCACGGCACCCGGAGGGCGTGCAGGTCTGCTCCTTTCCTTGTCTCGTCGGGCTGGTGATCTGGGCGTCAGGTGACGGCGGGCATGGCGGTCAGCCGATGCCAGCAGGTGATGAACGCCTTCGCCCAGGGCCAGGTCCGCTCGATCCGCAAGAAGCGGCGGCGGGCGTGGTCGGCGAGGCGGGCGGGCAGGTGGTAGAGGCGGAAGCGCATGGTGTCCGGCTCGGCGTCGGCCAGGTCATCGATGTCGTGCAGGGCCAGCAGCCGCAGCCATGCGTCGAGATCGGCGGCGAGGTTCACGGCGAGCATCCAGCCGCGGTTGACCTCCCAGGAGGCGGAGGGGAGGTTGCCCAGCCCCATCGCCTTGTTGGTGCGCACCCGGTCTTCCACACCGGCGTGGGAGCGGTGCAGCACGTCCAGGAACTGGGCGTGGCCCGAGCCGGCGATGCCCCACATGTGGCGGATGTTGGTCGCGGTGATGCAGTAGCGCCAGCCGGTCCTCTTCTCGAACGCGGTCAGCTTCTTCAGGTGTCGGCGGGTCGGACGGACCCGGCGCACGATCAGCCGCATGCCCTCCGGCCAGCCCTCACGGGTGTTCACCCCGGCGAACTCGGCGACGACGTAGCCCTCTTGGAGACTGCCGTCTTGGTGCACGGAGGTCTCCCAGGCAGCTTCGGGCAGGCGGGCGATGGCCTTCTCGTCGTCCTCGGTGATCTTCCAGCCGACGGTGTAGCGCACCGTGCGCCGCGTGGTGTTCAGGGCTTCCAGGTGCTCCAGCAGTCCGTGTGTGGCTCCGGCCCCGTCCACTCGGACGAGGATCTTCGCGGCCGAGGAGCCGGGGATCTGGGCGAGGGCCTCGGTGAGCACGGCGAGGTGGTCGGCCACCGTGTTCGCCCCTGCATTGCCCGGTCGCAGGAGCATGGCCAGGGACTCGGTGGTGTTTGCGCACCACGCGGCCAGCGGATGAAACCCGAACGTCTTTTTGAAGGTGACCGCAGCCCCGGCCTTCTTCGAGGCTGCGGTGATGATGGTGGCGTCGAGGTCGATGACGATCCAGCCGGTCAGCCGCTTGCCCGCCACGGTCAGCCAGGGGAAGCCGCCCGGCCGCAGATGCAGCAGGCTCCACACGTGCCGGCGCACCCTCGCCCGCACCTTTGCGATCTTCACCAGGGTGGCCCCGTCGAGCGCGGCCAGTGTGCGTCGGGCGGTGGAGTCCGAGGCCACAAGCCCGAACAACAGCCGGTGATGCAACTGGAGTTGCTCGGCCTCCGAGAAGTTCGCCGCCCCCAGCACGATCGCGATCGCGAGGTGCACCAGTAGCCCGGCGCGTTCCCGCCAGCCGGCTGCTGTGCTGGACGGCAGCACCCCTGCCAGCGCGTCCGTCAGCCCCGTTCGGTCCGCGCACCGGCGCAGCAGCACCGCCCCGGCATGCCCGATCAGCCTCTTCCCGTCGGCCACCACGGACAGCCGACGGTCCCACCCTGTAGTCTCGACCACCAGAAAGGTGCCTTGCTCTCTGCAGCGGATACGACCTAGACACTCGCATCCTTGCTGGTCAACGGCACCTTTCTGCTATCGGGGTGTCAGATCGCCCGATTCCGCTGAATACTCAGGGCTAGACCTCTGACGGCAAGTGCTGACGCTGAGGTTGAAAGGGTGGGGTGACAGCGTTACGGAGGTGCCAGTGCCAGTCCGGTCCCGGCGATGAAGCCGTCGAGTACTTCGGCTCGGCGTTGGATGCCGCGTAAGCGGTTCCTCACGAGCGGGGTGAGGTCTTCGATCGCGCGGGGTGCGAGGTTGGCCAGGGACTTCTTCACGTGGGACCAGACGCCTTCGACGGGGTTGAGGTCGGGCGCGTAGGGCGGGAGCTTGACGATGGTCAGCCAGTCGCTGTCGCGGTCGCAGAACTCCCGTAAGGGTTTGGCGTGGCGGGTGCTGGCGTTGTCCCACACCACGATCAGCGGGACATCGCCGAGCTGCCGACGAGCAGAGGTCAACAGGTCCGCGAACTCGCGGGCCCGGAAGCCCTTCTTCTCGCCGGTACGGCCCCGGTACGTTTGGGTCCGGTAGATCAGACGGGTCTCGTGGCCTGGTTGGACGCAGATCATCCCGGCCATCAGGACCCGGCCCGAACCATTGCCCGCCACTTTGGCCAGCGGCGTTCTGCCCCGCCTTGACCAGGTTCGGCTCTTGCCGGGCTTCAGGTCCTGCCCGGCTTCGTCCTCGAAGACGATCCACGCGCCCAGGAGCTGGGCCGTCCTCTTACCCGTGACCACTGCTCCGTCCGCCACCTGGCCACTGCCTGCTCATCGCGCTCGACGGCCCTGTGCGCGGGGACCTGCGGTGACCAGCCCAGCCGGTGCAGCAGATACGACACCCCACGCGGGGTATACCGACAGCGCACGGTTGACGGTCTGCTGGGTGGGCGTGAGGTCACGGCCCGGCGGGCGTCTGAGGGGTGTGGTCACCCATGGGCCGGGCCGGCCCGAGCGGGCGGCGCGGTTGGCGCGGCGATAAGGGGGTTTCTCATGCGAATCCTGGACTGTTCTCAGACAAGGTTGCGAGCATCAGGCCCGTCAACTGCTCGCATCGGTCCGCCAACGACCCGGGAGCCCTCATTTCCATTCGCCTTCGCCGCTATCGCCGCTCCCTCCTGCTGAGCGCGGTCACGCTCGCCGGACTGGCCGTCGGCACGCAAACCATGGGCACCGCTTTCGGTGCCACCGCGCCGCTGAGCGATGCGCGCGAGGTCGTCCATTTCGACATCGCCACCCTGCAGCAGCCGGAGAACATCACGCTGGAGCCGGGCGGGGCCGCCGATGTGACGTTCCAGAAGTCCCGGCAGGTGGCCCAGGTGGCCACGAGCGGGACGATCACCGTACTGGCGACCCTTCCCGCGCCGACCACCGGCAGCGCGACGGCGTCCGGCATCGTACGCACCGCCGACGGCACGCTCTACGTCAACTACAACGCGGGCGGCAATTCCGGCATCTATCGGATCCCGGCGGGCGGTGGCACTCCCGTGCTGGTGGTGGCGATGCCCGATGTGAAGGTGCTGAACGGCCTGGCGATCGACGCGAGCCGTGACACCTTGTACGCGACCGACTCCTCGTCCGGCACCGTGTGGAAGGTGTCGCTGAGGACGAGGGTTGCCTCCCTATGGACACAGGGAGGCGACTTCCAGCCCGGTTCGACCTCGACGTCCTCGTTGGGGGCCAACGGTGTCAAGGTGCACAACGGCGCCGTGTGGGTGACCAACACCGGCAACGGCACGTTGCTTCGGGTACCGATCAACAAGGACGGCACGGCAGGTACGGACACCGTCAAGGCGACCGGCCTGTCCGGGATCGACGACTTCAGCTTCACCGGCCGCGGCGACCAGGTGCTGGCCGCCCAGAACGGCACCAACCAGGCCAGCATCGTCAGCTCGGACGGCACGGTTCAGACGGTACTGACGGCGGCGGACGGGATCGAGAACCCGACCTCGGTGGCGGTCAAAGGCTCGACCGTGTACGTGGCGAGCGGGGCGTACCTCACGCGCACGGATCCGAATCTGCTGCTCGCGCGGCTGCGCTGAATGCGGGCGGGCCGGGGACAGTGAGCTCTTTCAGTGTGACCACTGTTCGGGTGAGGATGTCGGCGTCCGCAACGGACAAGGCTCCTATGCCGTTGAGGGAGGTGTTCGACGTCTCAACTCATTGGCGCAGGAGCCTTGTTGGTTGCCTATCCTGCCGTACTCGACCTGCCTCATGCGCTGGTCGAGTGGGTCACGATGCTCATCGTCACCCGCGAGGGTGACCGTCGCTGCAAGCTCCCGCCGCACCAGCGTGCGCTGGTCGGCCTGGTGTACCTGCGGCGGCACGACACCCTCTCCCAACTCGCTGCCGGCTTCGGCATGACCGGGTCGGCAACCCGCACAACGGGCACGGCCGTTGCCGCTGAGGTTGAAAGGGTGGGGTGACAGCGTTACGGAGGTGCCAGTGCCAGTCCGGTCCCGGCGATGAAGCCGTCGAGTACTTCGGCTCGGCGTTGGATGCCGCGTAAGCGGTTCCTCACGAGCGGGGTGAGGTCTTCGATCGCGCGGGGTGCGAGGTTGGCCAGGGACTTCTTCACGTGGGACCAGACGCCTTCGACGGGGTTGAGGTCGGGCGCGTAGGGCGGGAGCTTGACGATGGTCAGCCAGTCGCTGTCGCGGTCGCAGAACTCCCGTAAGGGTTTGGCGTGGCGGGTGCTGGCGTTGTCCCACACCACGATCAGCGGGACATCGCCGAGCTGCCGACGAGCAGAGGTCAACAGGTCCGCGAACTCGCGGGCCCGGAAGCCCTTCTTCTCGCCGGTACGGCCCCGGTACGTTTGGGTCCGGTAGATCAGACGGGTCTCGTGGCCTGGTTGGACGCAGATCATCCCGGCCATCAGGACCCGGCCCGAACCATTGCCCGCCACTTTGGCCAGCGGCGTTCTGCCCCGCCTTGACCAGGTTCGGCTCTTGCCGGGCTTCAGGTCCTGCCCGGCTTCGTCCTCGAAGACGATCCACGCGCCCAGGAGCTGGGCCGTCCTCTTACCCGTGACCACTGCTCCGTCCGCCACCTGGCCACTGCACGGTCGTCGTAAGCGCAGGTTATGGGACTGCACCGACAAGCAACCCCTGGCCTTGCGCACCAAAACCGTGATCGCCCGGAGTGCCTGTCGCGACGCTGGACGAGCGCAGACGGCCGCCTGTCTCGCGCTGGTGCGGGACAAAAGGCGCTACCGCGCCACGCCCGCCTGACCCGGCGCCCTCACCGCGTCACCGGCAACCCCGCCACGAACCGCGGCCCGTCCGACCGGTGCTGCACCGGGAACGTGACCTTCAGGCCCCTGTCCTGGCCGGCCAGCGTCAGGTGCGTGACGTACTGCAGGCCCAGGAACGCCTTCTTCGAACCGCCCGCCGACACGTACGGCCGCGGCAGGTTCAGTAGCAGTTTGCCCGGCTTGCCGCCGCGGTTGCCGTCGAAGAAGAGCAGGCGCTGGTCGGTCAGGACTATGTACAGGGGGCGCGGCGTGACCGTCGCCATCACCGTGCCCGCGCTGAGCACGCCCACCACGGCCGCGGTGAGCGCCTGCTTGCGGACCGACACCGAGCCGACGCCCGCCAGGGTCGTCATCTCCACCTGCTCGCCCTGTAGGAGCAAGGGCGCGGCGGTTTCCAGCAGTTGCCTGGTGCGGCGGGCGTTGAGGGCCATGGGGACTCCGGGGAGGCGAGCAGACGGAATGGTGGGAGGGGGAGACGGAGACGAGGAGACGTGGAGCGGTCGGCTCCCAGCGGGCGCGCGAGGGCGCTCGGTGGGACAAGGCTGAGCAGGGCCGACGACAGCGCCGCGCCGATCACGTTAGGTGATCAGGACGCGCGGAGGCTATGGAGGACCGGTTAACGGAAGATGGCCGGATGGTCGGGGGACGGCCAAGACACGGTCGAGTTTCTGCCCACCGCGGGCCGGGCTTGCCCGGCGAATCCCGTTGTCACAGGCCTCGCTTAGTATCCGGCCATGTCGCACCCCTCCGCCCCCTCCCTGCCGCCCCCCGACTTCGAGGTCGCCTCTGCCTTCCCCGAGGCCGCCTGGCTGCGGCAGGCCGCTGCCGCGTGGGACTGGGCGGCCATACGCCAGTACGTGTACGGGCTGCCGCAGGGGACCGATCGCAGCTTCGCCGTCGGTGTCCTGGCCGACGTGAAGGGCGTCGAGGACTGGATGCGCGACCTTCTCGCCGCCACGCCCGACGACGTGCTCGCGCTCACCGTCCTCGGCAGCCGTGAGGTGAAGATCGGCTGGGAGATCCGGACCGCCGCGCCCGCCAAGCAGGTCAGCCGTGAGCAGTTCGCCGGGCTGCACGCGCACCTGCGGCAGGCCGAGCAGCTGCTGATCCGGGCCACCGCGCTCGACCCGGCCTTCGACGCGGCCTGGGCCTCACGGCTCACCACCGCCATGGGGCTGCAACTCGGGCAGAACGAGGCGCGGCGCCGGTACGACCGGCTGTCCGCACACCACCCGAACCACCTCACCGCGCAGGGCCGGCTCCTGCAGCAGCTGTGCCCCAAGTGGAGCGGGAGCTGGGAGGCGGCCCACGGCTTCGCACGGGAATGCCTCGTCAACGCTCCGGAAGGCGCCATGAACGGCGGGATGGTGGCCGAGGCGCACATGGAGCACAGGCTCGACCTGCGCGGCAAGGAACGCGAGGAGTACCTGCGGCAGGACGCCGTGCGCACCGAACTCGTCGAGGCCGCCGAGAGGTCCGTGCTCCACCCGCACTTCCACCGCGGCTACGGCTGGGTCACCGTGGCGGGCTACTTCGCCGCCCTGTTCTCCCTCATGGGGGACCTGCCCCGGGCCGCCGCATGCTTCCGCGTGCTCGGCAACCTCGCCTCCGAGTACCCCTGGGCCGAGCTGGGCCGCGATGCCACCGCCGCCTATGTCAAGCACCGCGACGCCGCGCTCGCCAGAGGATGACCCGGATGATCCCGACGAACACGCCGAACAGAGGCCCCAGATGAACCCCCAGGCCGCCATCCACCCCACCGAGGTCGACGGCATACCCACCCTCTTCGCGTACGCCACCGGGCCGATGCGCGCCGGACTCGTCTTCCGGGTCGGTGTCGCCGACGAGACGCTCGCCCGGACCGGCGTCACGCACCTGGTCGAGCACCTCGCCCTGCACCGCCAGGGCCTGGCCGACTACCACTTCAACGGCGCCACCAAGGCCGCCTTCACCCACTTCCACGTGGAGGGCGCCGAGCACGAGGTCGTCGCCTACCTCCAGGGCGTCTGCGCCTCCCTCACCGACCTGCCCATGGAGCGCCTGGAGACCGAGAAGGAGATCCTGCGCACCGAGGAGTCCCGGCGCGATGTCGGCCAGCTGCCGCTGTGGCGGTACGGCGCCCAGGGATACGGCCTGGTCAGCTACCCGGAGTGGGGCGTGCGCAGCCTGCGCCCGGACGACGTACGGGAGTGGGTGCACACCTGGTTCACCCAGGGCAACGCGGCGCTGTGGATCGCCGGTGAGCGGCTGCCGGCCGGGCTCACCCTCAAGCTGCCCGCGGGTCAGCGGCGCCCCCTGCCCGCCGTCACCTCCGCGCTGCCCACCGCTCCCGCCTACTTCTCCGACGGCAAGGGCGGTGTCCTGCTGGACGCGGTCGTCACCGACACCACCGCGGCCCGGGTGTACGCGGGCGTCCTCGAGCGCGAGCTGTCCCGCGCCCTGCGCCAGGAGGGCGGCTACTCCTACACGGCGGCCACCGACTACGCCTCGCGCCGTGACGGCTTCGCCCTCGTGACCGCCTTCGCGGACGCCCTGCCCGCCAAGCAGGACGCGGTGCTCGGCGGATTCGTCGACGTCCTCGCCGGGCTCCAGGTGGGCCGGATCGGGCAGGGCGACCTGGAGGCCGTGCGCACCCGGGCCGACGGGGCGCTGACCGTGCCCGAGGCGGCCGCACGGAGGCTGCCGGGGGCGGCGGAGGACCTGCTCGTCGGGCGGTCGGTGCGCGGCCTGGACGAACTGCGCTCCGAACTGTGGGCGGTGACGCCGGAGCATCTGCACGCGGTCGCCCTGGAGGCGGCCGGGACGGCCCTGATGCAGGTGCCCGCCGGGCACAGCGCGGACTGGGCCGGGTACACGGCGGCACCCACGCGTTCGACGTACGCGGTGACCGGGCGGCGGTTCGCCTCCCTGGGCGGTGACGCGTCGGCGCTGGTGGTCGGGGACGAAGGTGTCAGCATGACCGTGCGCGCCAAGGACGGGACGGAGAAGGCGGTCACCGTGGCCTACCGCGCGTGCGCCGCGGTGCTGAGCTGGCCCGACGGCGGCCGTCAGCTCGTCGGGACCGACGGTCTGGTCGTGGAGGTGGAGCCGGGCCTGTACGGCGTCGACGCGCACACCATGGCGGCCGTCGACGCCGCCGTGCCGCAGTCCGCGGTGGTGTGGCTGCCGCCCCGGCAACAGCAGCCGAAGCCGCGACCGGCCGCGGCAGCCCAAGGGAACGGGGCGGCCCAGGCAACCCCGGGGAACGGCGAGGAGCGGCCCGCACCCGCCCGGCGCACCGGGCGGCAGACGGCGGCGGTGGTCGTGTTCGGCCTCCTCGCCGGCCTCTTCGCCTTCCTGGCCCTCGCGGTCACCGTCTTCGGCCACGACTCGCAGACCAGCACCGGAGAGTGGCTCGGCATGGCGGGCTTCATGTGGGGCGTCACCGCCCTGCTGGCCTGGCCCGCCGTACGGATCCTGCGGCGGACGCGGAGGGCGTGAGGGGCACTGCGGGGGGGCCGGGACGGTATTCGTACGGGCGTACGGCGGCGGACTACCGCATGTACGGGTTCCGTCGCGGCGGTGGAGGCGCGGGCATCGCCCCGTGCACCGTCGCCCGCTGCGGCGTCCGCCTGTCGAACAGGGCGAACAGCAGCAGGCCCGTCGCCGTCAGCAGGCTCAACATCACGACCGCGCCGAGGACGGGGTCACCCGCCCCCTCTCCCCGGGCCGCTCCCCATGGCAGGGTCACGCACTCGTACAGCACGAACGACCCGAAGGCGCCCCAGTCCGACGGCCGCCTACGGCGGACCGCCGCGTACAGGAACGGCCCCCACACCAGCAGGCCCAGCGATCCCCACACCAGGACGACCCAGGCGATCCGCTGGAACCAGCCGGCTTCCACCCGTTTTTCCATCTGAACCCCCCGATCCCCAACCCTCAACCCTCAACCCTCAACCCCTGCCCTCTCCTGCAGACAGGCGGGGAGAGCGCAGGGGGCAAGGCTGGAGCGTCCGCGGGGCGCCGCGCCGACCGGACCGTATGGGGGTCGGGTCATGTACAGGTCACGCATAGCCCTGCGGCTGTCCAAGTGATCACCAAATCAGGCAGGAGCGACGCGGTGGGCCGGGTCGTCGTTCCCCTCAGCCGGTGGTTTTGCCGTTCCCTGGGATAATCTTGTGGCGATCGAGGGGGTTCGTTTTCCAAGCGGAAGGGCGCCGTCGGTTACGGTGCGATCCGCTTCGGACGCTCAAGTCCCGTGTGCCTGCGGACGTCTCCCTGCGAATCCGTACAGACGGTCGCCGTGCCGGACCCGCGTCGCTTCAGGGGCTCAGAAGACTTTCCAGCGGACGCCGCACGCGTCCGCCTGTCGTGAATTGGGGTGGGGATGGCCGGCCATCGGCAGTCGAAGAAGTTCAGGTACATCACCTGGTCGGTGGCGGGTGCCGCCGTCGTCGCGGGTGCCGGGATAGCGGCGCAGACGTCGATGGCGGCCACGACCTGGCCCGCCCAGAAGACGTACACCGGACACGCCTTCGACACCTGCACCGCGCCCTCGGCGGCCGCGATGAAGGCCTGGAACACCGGTTTCTACGGGGCGGCCGCCGTCTATGTCGGCGGCAAGAACCGCGGTTGCAGCCAGCCCAACCTCACCGCGTCCTGGGTGAAGTCCGTCAGCTCGATGGGCTGGAAGCTCATCCCGATCTACGTCGGCGCCCAGCCGCCCTGCCAGAGCGGCTCCAACCCGGAGAAGCTCACCGCCACCACCGCCGCCTCCCTGGGGACGAGCGACGCGAACGACGCGGTGGCCAAGGCGTCCGCGCTGGGCGTGAAGGCCGGCAGCCCCATCTACCTCGACATGGAGCCGTACGACATCACGAACACGTCGTGCAACAACGCCGTGCTGACGTACGTCCGCGCCTTCGACAAGGAGCTGCGCGCCAAGGTCTACCGCGCCGGGTACTACGGCTTCAGCAGCTCCAGCGCCAAGGCCATCGCCACCGCGACCAACAAGACCGACCTGCCGGGCAACCTCTGGTACGCGCTGTGGGACAAGCAGTACACGACGACCACGGACTGGCCGTGGGGCTCCACCCAGTACACCAACCACAGCCGCGCCCACCAGTACTTGGTGAACAGCAAGGAGACGCGCAACGGTTACACGATCACCGTGGACCGTGACGCCTGGGACGCGCCCGTCGCCATCACCGGCTGAACCCGCTGAACCGGCTGCCGAGCCACGACACGAGGGGCGGTACATGAAGGTCGTCGCCATACCGGCGGTGCGGCTGTTCGCCATGCGTGCGGGCATCGCCGCACTGCCCGTCGTCAGCCTGGGGCTGCTGTGCCCCGTGCCGTCCCTCGTGCTCGCCCTGCGCCGGCGCAGGGCGACGGACTGGTGGGCCTTCGCGGCGTTCAGCGCGGTTCTCGCGGCCTGGGTCGCCGAACTGGAGCTGACGCCGGACACCACGCACGGGCCGCTGTTCGCGCTCGACGTCCTGCTGATCCTGCTGTCGATGGCCGGCCCCTCGATCCACGCCTGGAAGGTCTGGCCGCGGCGGGCCGGCGGCCGCTGACACAGGCGTACGGCAGGACAGCGGACATACACATGCAGCAGGACAGCGGACACACACGTACGGCAGGGGACCAGACACCGGCGTACGGCAGGAGAGCGGGGAACCGGTGGCCAAGCAGGTCAGGCAGGTGGCGCAGGCGCGCCCGGGGAAGGCGGGGCAGGCGCGATCCGGGGGGCGGCCCGCCGCGGTGGGGCGCGCCGTCGTCACCTGGCTGCGCTCGCTCCGCGGACGCACCATCGCGCTGACGGCGGGCTCGCTGGCCGTCGTCGCCGTGGTGGTCGTCGCCGGCACGCTGCTTCTCCGGCACGACGACCGGCCGCCGATCCCGGACACGCGGGCGAGGCGCTACGACGACGTCGACGTCTGCCTGCTCACCGATGACAAGGGCATCAAGGCGGGGACCACCGCCGCCGAGGTCTGGCAGGGCATGCAGGACGCCTCCCTCAAGACGCACGCGCGCGTGAGCTACGCGCCGGTGACCGGGGAGCAGAGCGCCGGCAACGCGCGCCCGTACCTCAACGGTCTGCTGCAGCGCTCCTGCGACGTGGTGCTCGCCGTCGGCCGGGCCGAGATCTCGGCCGCCGCGCAGACGGCACCGGGGTACCGGAAGGTCGGCTTCGTGCTCGTCGGCACCGGGGGCGGCGAGACCGCCGGTGCCAATGTGACCAGGCTCGACACCGGCGACACGCTGCGCGCCGACGTGGCCGGGGCGGTCGAGCGAGCGGTGGACGGGCGGGCCTGAGCGGCCGGACGGGGGCCCACCAGGGGCGGGCGGTGCCCGAAGCGCCGGTGAATCGTTGGTCGAATGGGTTGGCCGGAGCCGGTCCGCTCCTTACCATCGATCACCGCAAGACCTTGTGCACCGTCGCACAATCCCCCACCCTGGGAGGTCATTTTGCACCGCCGTCGCCCCGCGATCGCCCTCAGCGCCGCCTTGGTCGCGGCCCCTCTCCTCACCGCGTGCGGCGGCACCGCGCACCCGGGTGCCGCGGCCGTCGTCGGAGGTGAGCGGATCACGGTCGCGCAGCTGGAGAGCCGGGTGGACGAGGTGCGCGCGGCCCAGCGCGCCGCCGCCACGGGCGACGCCCAGTACGGGCAGGCGGTCGCCCAGACCGGCAGCCTCACCCGCGACACGCTGCACAGCCTGGTCCTGGACCGGGTCCTGGACCGCGCCGCGAAGAACGCGGGCGTGAGCGTCACCGCCAGGGACGTCGAACAGATGCGGGCGGACCTCCAGGCGCAGGCGGGCGGCGCGAAGCAGCTGCAGACCGTGTGGCTTGAGCAGTACGGGGTGGCTCCCCAGCGCCTCGACGACAGCCTCCGCACGGAGGTCGAGGCGCAGAAACTGGCCGCCGCGCTCGGCGCGGACATGAGCACGACCGAGGGCAAGGCCGCGTTCTGGAAGGCCATGTCGCAGGCGTCTCGGGAGCTGCACGTCGACCTGAACCCCCGCTACGGCACCTGGGACGTGCAGAAGAGCAGCCTGGCGGACGCGAAGACCCCGTGGGTCAAGGAGGTCACGGCGGCGGCTGCGCAGCAGACGGCGTAGACGGGCGGTACGGGACTGGGGCCGGGCGGTAGGCGTCCGGGAGTGGTGCTCCGGGGCCTGTGGACAACTCCGGCGGCGATGGGCCCATGCCTGTGGACAACTCCGGGGGCCGTCCGTGGCGTGCGTTACGTTCGGAGGGTGAACGCAACCAGCTTCGAAGCGGCCCCGGGACCGGGGGCGACCGCCGAGCCCGGCCGGATCGTCCTGCTCACCACCAGCCACCGGGTCGCGCCCGGTCTCCTGTCCTGGCCCGCCTGGCAGGCACTGCACGCCGCCGACCGGGTCCTGTGCGCGTACGGCGCGCACCCGCAGCTGCCCTATCTGCGCGAGGCGGGCATAGCGGTCGAGGAGGCCGCCCCGAGCGCGCAGGAGCTGGTCGACGCCTGCGCCGGCGGGCGCACGGTGGTCGTCGTCGCCACGGGTGAGGGCGAGCCCGCGCTGACGGACGGCCTGGCGCGCCTCGCCGGATCAGGCCGCGTCCAGATGCCGGAGCTGGAGCTGCTGCCCGCGTCGTACGACCTCCCGGGCGCCCGTCTCCTGGACCTGGTGCAGGTCATGGACCGCATCCGCGCCGAGTGCCCCTGGTCGTCCCGGCAGACCCACCTGGGCCTGGCCAAGTACGGCATCGAGGAGGCGTACGAACTGGTCGAGGCCATCGAGGCGGGCGATCGCGAGGAGCTGCGGGAGGAGCTGGGCGACGTCCTGCTCCAGGTCGTCTTCCACGCCCGGATAGCCGAGGAGCACGCGGAGGCGCCCTTCTCCATCGACGACGTGGCGGGCGGCATCGTCGCCAAGCTGATCCACCGCCACCCGCACGTGTTCGGGGACGAGACCGCGACGACGCCGGAGGAGGTCAAGGAGCACTGGTTGCGGACCAAGGCGGTGGAGAAGCGGCGCACGTCGGTGACGGAGGGCATCCCGCTCGGCCAGCCGGGCCTCGCCCTCGCCGCGAAGCTGCACTCCCGCGTCCGCACGGCGGCCCTTCAGGTCCCGCTCCCGCAGGGCGACGGCATCGGCTACGAGTTGTTGGCGCTGGCCGCGCGCGCGGAGACGGAGGGCGTGGACCCGGAGGCGGCCCTGCGCGCGGCGGCACGCGCGTACCGGGACGCGATCCGGGAGGTGGAGAGCGGGGGCTCGAGGAAGTGAACGAGACCGCCTCCCCGGCCCCCGAACTGTTCACCTGGGAGTTCGCCGCCGACCCGTACCCCGCCTACGCCTGGCTGCGTGAGCACGCCCCCGTGCACCGGACGAGGCTGCCGAGCGGTGTGGAGGCCTGGCTGGTCACCCGGTACGTGGATGCCAAGCAGGCCCTCGCCGACCCGCGGCTGAGCAAGAACCCGGCGCATCACGACGAGCCCGCGCACGCCAAGGGCAAGACCGGCATCCCCGGCGAGCGCAAGGCGGAGCTGATGACCCATCTGCTCAACATCGACCCGCCGGACCACACCCGGCTGCGCCGGCTCGTCTCCAAGGCCTTCACGCCCCGGCGTGTCGCGGAGTTCGCGCCGCGGGTCCAGGAACTCACCGACCAGCTCATCGACCGGTTCGCGGGCAGGGGAGAGGCCGACCTCATCCACGAGTTCGCCTTCCCGCTCCCCATCTACGCCATCTGCGACATGCTCGGCGTCCCGCGCGAGGACCAGGACGACTTCCGGGACTGGGCCGGGATGATGATCCGCCACGGGGGAGGACCGAGGGGCGGCGTCGCGCGGTCCGTGAAGAAGATGCGCGGCTACCTCGCCGACCTCATCCATCGCAAGCGCCTGGCGCTACCCGTCGAGCCCGGCCCCGGCGAGGACCTCATCTCCGGGCTCATCCGCGCCTCCGACCACGGCGAGCACCTCACCGAGAACGAGGCCGCCGCGATGGCCTTCATCCTGCTCTTCGCAGGGTTCGAGACCACCGTCAACCTCATCGGGAACGGCACGTTCGCGCTCCTCGGGCACCCCGGGCAGCGGGCCCGTCTGCAGCGGTCGCTCGCCGCCGGGGAACGCGACCTGCTCGAGACGGGCGTCGA
The DNA here is from genome assembly GCF_040682835.1 of Streptomyces sp. NPDC051104. Classification (NCBI taxonomy): domain Bacteria; kingdom Bacillati; phylum Actinomycetota; class Actinomycetes; order Kitasatosporales; family Streptomycetaceae; genus Streptomyces; species Streptomyces sp. NPDC051104. The sequence continues at coordinate 85,994 of NZ_JBFBBS010000010.1, forward strand.
GGAGCTGCTGCGCTACGACGGCCCGGTGGAGCTGGCCACCTGGCGTTTCGCCACACGGCCGCTCACCGTCGGCGGACAGGACATCGCCCCCGGCGACCCCGTCCTGGTGGTCCTGGCCGCCGCGGACCGGGACCCGGCGCGGTTCGCCGACCCGGACGTCCTCGACCTCTCCCGCCGCGACAACCAGCACCTCGGGTACGGGCACGGCATCCACTACTGCCTGGGCGCGCCCCTGGCCCGCCTGGAGGGACAGACGGCGCTCGCCACGCTCCTGACCCGCCTGCCGGACCTGCGGCTCGCGGTCGACCCGTCCGCGTTGCGCTGGCGCGGCGGACTCATCATGCGGGGCCTGCGCACGCTGCCCGTGGCATTCACACCGGTACCGGAGAAAGGTCACGAACGTCCCGCCGACATCCGGACATGACACGGCGAACAAACGGACGGTCACAAGTAGGTGACAGGATCTCACCTCTGTGATCTTCACGTGATCTACGCTGCATTAACTTGTGACAAGCGATCTAGTGCCGATACGTTCACGCAGCAACGCGGCGGTCCGCACGCCACGGCCGTCGCGTCGGTCGATGCTGTCGTGTGAAAGGCAACCGCATGCTCTCCGGGAACGGTCGTCACCGTCGCCCCCGTCAGGCTCCGGCTCTCCTCGTCGCGGCAGGGGTGACCGGATCAGCGATCGCGATCCCGCTGCTCGGCGCCACCGGCGCGAGCGCGGCCACCGGCGCCACCTGGGACCAGGTCGCGGACTGCGTCAGCGGCGGCTCATGGAGCGCGGACACCGGCAACGGCCACTACGGCGGGCTGCAGCTGACGCAGGACGACTGGGACAAGTTCGGCGGTCTCGACTACGCGCCGAGCCCCGACCAGGCGAGCCGTTCACAGCAGATCGCCGTCGCCGAGAAGGTCCTGGCGGCCGGGGGCGTCGGGGTCTGGGGCACCTGCGGCCTGCTGAACGGTCTGAGCAGGGACTCCGGCTCCGCCGACGTCGACACGGGTGTCGCCGGGGACTCGTCGTCCGGCGGCGGATCGTCCTCCGACTCCGGCCTCGATTCCGGCATCGACTCCGGTCTGTCCGACTCGTCCGGATCATCCGCGTCGACCACTCCGTCGCCTTCTTCATCCTCTTCGTCCCCTTCGCCTTCCTCGTCCTCGCCCTCGTCCGGGGCGTCGAGCGCCGACACAGCCAAGAGCGCACAGGAGTCCGGTAGCGCGCCGACGGCCACGTCGAAGAGCGATGAGTCGGGCAAGTCGGCACAGAGCGATGCCTCGCCGGGGGCGAGTTCGACCGAGACCTCGGGTGCCGGTCGTCACCGCGGAGACAGCGCCGAAGAGAGTGCCGCGGACGGCCGTGCGTCGGACGCGTCCGGCCGGCACGCCTCACGCGGCACCGCGGACGCGCGCGACGCCGTCGACGGCTCGTACACCGTCCGCCCCGGGGACAATCTGTCGTCCATCGCCGACTCCCTTGACCTCGGCGGCGGATGGACGGCGCTGTACGAGGCGAACAAGCAGACGGTCGGTGCCGATCCGAACCTCATCCTCCCCGGTCAGAGCCTTGCGCTCGACGTCGACCCGACCGGCGGGTCGTCCTGAACTGCCCTTTGTATGACGGAAGTTCGCGACCCATTTAGCGCCGAATGTCCTATTTGGCGAAAGTGAGATATGAGTCTCATAAGCCCTGATCGTCTTTGAAATTCCGGCGATCGACTGCTTACGGTCGTGATCGCTCGCCACAGCGAGCCCCTGCGGTCGCAACGCCGAATCCTGCCAGCGGCCGTACGGGAACAGTCGTCGCGTCAAGCGCCGTAGGCAGGAGCGGGGGACCCAAGGTAGGCGCCGCGTCCGGGAGTTGACCGGAAGCGGCTCGGGGTGAAGCCGTGTCCCGCAAGGGGCACGGCCGGGCAACTCAACCGGCCCGAACCCGACAGCTCACCTCGCAGGCGTCGGTGAGGGGAACGAACCATGCTGTGTTCCGGCAACGGTAAGCACCGCCGCTCGTCCAAGGCCACCCGTGTCATCGCGCTCGCCGGTGTCGCCGGCGCTGCCATCGCCGGCCCGCTCCTCGCGGCCGGGAACGCCTCCGCGGCCACCGCCGCCCAGTGGGACGCCGTCGCCCGGTGCGAGTCCGGCGGCAACTGGCACATCAACACCGGCAACGGCTTCTACGGTGGTCTGCAGTTCACGAACTCCACCTGGGCCGCGTACGGCGGCACCGCCTACGCCTCCCGCGCCGACCTGGCCACCGAGGGCCAGCAGATAGCCATCGCGGAGAAGGTCCTCGCGGGCCAGGGCAAGGGCGCCTGGCCGGTGTGCGGCAAGGGTCTGACCAGCGCCACGTACAACGGTTCCGCGGCCACCGGCTCCTCGAGCAGCGCGAAGAGCACCACCACCACGAAGAGCACCACCCGCTCGACCGAGCAGCAGGCGGCCAACCGCTCCACGCAGCGCCCGGCCCCGCAGAAGACCGTCACCACCCCGACCGGCCGGAAGGTCGAGAAGGGCGACGGCGAGTACAAGGTGGTCAAGGGCGACACCCTCAGCTCGATCGCCGCGAGCCACCACGTCCAGGGCGGCTGGCAGAAGCTCTTCGACCTGAACAAGGACATCGTCCAGGACGCCGATCTGATCTACCCGGGCCAGCAGCTGCACCTGAAGTGACAGCCGCCCGGTAGCCGGCCCCAGGCCCCTCCCAGGCGTGACCCCCACCGTGGGGGTCACGTGAGGGCCCACCCCGTCCCCGCGGGCTCCCCGCTCCGGCGCGTGTTCCCCCGTACGCGCCGGAGCGGGGCTTTGTGCTGTCCGGCCCCTTTGTCGTCCGGCCGCTTCGCCGCCCGGCCGCGCGGATTTCACCCCGCCTTTCCCCGGCCCTTTGTTCCGGACGGGAACAATGTGTACCGTCACCCTGTCCACGGGACGGTCGGTAGGCCGGCCGACACCCCGGGGCGGTTAGGCTCTAGTCGCAAGGCACAGCCGCAAGGCAGACAGCCCCGCACTTCCAGCGTCACATCCAAGAAGGAGATGCTCGTGCCGTCCATCGACGTCGTCGTAGCCCGGGAAATCCTGGACTCCCGAGGCAACCCCACGGTCGAGGTCGAGGTCGGCCTCGACGACGGCAGCACGGGTCGTGCCGCCGTCCCGTCCGGCGCCTCCACCGGCGCCTTCGAGGCCATCGAGCTCCGCGACGGTGACCCCAACCGCTACCAGGGCAAGGGTGTCGAGAAGGCCGTCCTCGCCGTCATCGAGCAGATCGGCCCGGAGCTGGTCGGCTACGACGCCACCGAGCAGCGCCTGATCGACCAGGCGATGATGGACCTGGACGCCACCGACAACAAGGGCTCCCTCGGCGCCAACGCGATCCTCGGCGTCTCCCTCGCCGTCGCCCACGCCGCCTCCGAGGCGAGCGACCTGCCCCTGTTCCGTTACCTGGGCGGCCCGAACGCGCACCTGCTGCCGGTGCCGATGATGAACATCCTGAACGGCGGCTCGCACGCCGACTCCAACGTGGACATCCAGGAGTTCATGATCGCCCCGATCGGCGCGGAGTCCTTCTCCGAGGCCCTGCGCTGGGGCACCGAGGTCTACCACACGCTGAAGAAGGTCCTGAAGAGCAAGGGCCTGTCCACCGGCCTCGGCGACGAGGGCGGCTTCGCCCCGAACCTCGGCTCCAACCGTGAGGCCCTCGACCTCATCCTCGAGGCCGTCAAGGAGGCCGGCTACGCCCCCGGCCAGCAGATCGCCCTCGCCCTGGACGTCGCCGCCTCCGAGTTCTACAAGGACGGCAAGTACCTCTTCGAGGGCAAGGAGCGCTCCGCCGCCGAGATGACGGAGTACTACGAGGAGCTCGTCGCGGCCTACCCGCTCGTCTCCATCGAGGACCCGCTGTTCGAGGACGACTGGGCCGGCTGGAAGGTCATCACCGACAAGCTCGGCGACAAGGTCCAGCTGGTCGGCGACGACCTGTTCGTCACCAACCCCGAGCGCCTGGCCCGCGGCATCGAGGAGGGGGCGGCCAACGCCCTGCTGGTCAAGGTCAACCAGATCGGTTCGCTGACCGAGACCCTGGACGCCGTCGAGCTGGCCCAGCGCAACGGCTTCAAGTGCATGATGTCCCACCGCTCCGGCGAGACCGAGGACGTCACCATCGCCGACCTGGCCGTCGCCACCAACTGCGGCCAGATCAAGACCGGTGCCCCGGCCCGCTCCGAGCGCGTCGCCAAGTACAACCAGCTGCTGCGCATCGAGGAGATCCTCGACGACGCCGCGGTGTACGCCGGCCGTTCGGCCTTCCCCCGCTTCAAGGGCTGAGACGAGGCCGGAGCAAGCCGCTGGGACAAGCCCGAGCCAGGCTTGGCCGGTCGTACGTACGTCCCCGTACTCGGTCCCGTACCGTGTGCGGGGACGTACGCGCGTGTGAAGGGGAGGCGGGAGACATGGCCGGGAAGGACCGCGACCGGTTCTCCACCGCGACCAGGCTCAGGCTGCTCGGCGAGCAGACGGCCGCCCGGGTCTACCGCTCCCAGACCCGGCGCCAGGCCCGCCGCTCCCGGCTCACCGGCCGGGCCGCGCTCCTCGCCCTCGTCCTGTGCTCGCTGATCGTGGCGCTGGCCTACCCGATGCGGCAGTACGTCTCCCAGCGCGGCGAGATCGCCGACCTGGAGCGGCGACAGGAGCAGGCCCGCAAGCGCGTCGAACAGCTGCGTGACCTGAAGGCGCGCTGGCAGGACGACGCCTACGCGGAGCAGCAGATCCGGCAGCGGCTGCACTATGTGATGCCGGGGGAGACCGGCTACATCATGATCGACCCGGACGCGGTCAAGCCGTCGCGCGCGGACCGGACGACGGCCGTACGCCCCTGGTACGCCGGCCTCTGGGACGCGGTGGACAGGGCCGACAAGGCGGACAGGGCCGACGGTCCGGCCGGTGAGCGCACCGCGCCTTGACGCGCCCGTCACGCACCCGGACGCATACCGACGCAAACCGACGCGCCCCGACGCACCCGAGAAAGACAGCCCGAAAGAGAGCCATGGAAACCCCTCCGCCGCCCACCCCGCGCACCGAGCCGACGGACGCGGACGTCGAGGCCGTCAAGCAGCAGCTCGGGCGCCCCCCGCGGGGGCTGCGCGCGATCGCGCACCGGTGCCCCTGCGGGCAGCCGGACGTCGTGGAGACGGCGCCGCGGCTCCCCGACGGCACCCCGTTCCCGACGACGTACTACCTGACGTGCCCCAAGGCCGCCTCCGCGATCGGCACGCTGGAGGCCGACGGCGTCATGAAGGAGATGACCGAGCGCCTGGCCACGGACCCGGAACTGGCCGCCGCCTACCGCGCCGCGCACGAGGACTACATCGCCCGCCGCGACGCCATCGAGGTACTGGAGGGCTTCCCCAGCGCGGGCGGCATGCCGGACCGGGTGAAGTGCCTGCACGTCCTGGTGGCGCACTCCCTGGCGGCCGGACCGGGCGTCAACCCGCTCGGCGACGAGGCGATCGCGATGCTGCCGGAGTGGTGGCGCAAGGGGTCGTGCGTGGGGGCCGAGGTTTCCGAGGAGGACACCAAATGACGCGGGTCGCCGCCATCGACTGCGGTACGAACTCCATCCGGCTCCTGGTCGCCGACGCGACTGTGTCCGACAGCGCCTCCGGCGCGGGCGCCACGGGCGAACTGGTCGACCTGGACCGGCGGATGACCATCGTCCGGCTGGGGCAGGGCGTGGACCGCACCGGACGCCTGGCGCCCGAGGCGCTGGAGCGCACGTTCGCCGCCTGCCGGGAGTACGCCGAGGTCATCAGGAAGCACGGCGCCGAGCGGATCCGGTTCGTCGCCACGTCCGCCTCACGGGACGCGGAGAACCGGGACGAGTTCGTCCGCGGCGTGGTGGACATCCTCGGCGTCGAACCGGAGGTCATCTCCGGCGACCAGGAGGCGGAGTTCTCCTTCACGGGGGCGACCCGGGAGCTGATGGGCCGCACGGATCTGGCCACGCCGTTCCTGGTGGTGGACATCGGCGGCGGCTCCACGGAGTTCGTCGTCGGCGACGGCCATGTGCGCGCCGCGCGGTCCGTGGACATCGGCTGCGTCCGTATGACCGAGCGCCACCTCGTGCGGGACGGGGTGGTCACCGACCCGCCGACCGAGGAGCAGATCGCGGCCATACGCTCCGACATCGAGGCCGCGCTGGACCTGGCGGAGCAGACGGTGCCGCTGCGGGAGGCGCACACGCTGGTGGGTCTCGCGGGGTCGGTCACCACGGTCTCGGCGATCGCCCAGGACCTCCCGGAGTACGACTCGACGCGGATCCACCACTCCCGGATCTCCCACGACCGGGTTCGGGAGATCACAAGTGCGCTGCTCCACTCCACCCACGCCGAGCGCGCGGCGATCCCGTCGATGCACCCGGGCCGCGTGGACGTCATCGGCGCTGGCGCCCTCGTACTCCTGGCGATCATGGAACGGATCGACGCGACGGAGGTCGTGGTCAGCGAGCACGACATCCTCGACGGCATCGCCTGGTCGATCGCGTAACCACCGCCGCTTCCCCTGAACTCGACCCCGGGGACGTCTCCGGGCCGGGCGTGTCAGGGCGGCCGGCCGTACCGGCCTGGCGGGGCCGGGGGAGGCGGTGGGGCGGTTGTCGGGCGCGGCAGCGCAGTCGGCCGTATCGGCTTGGCGGGGCCGGGGGAGGCGGTGGGGTGGTCGTCGGGCGCGGGAGCGCGGCCGTATCGGCCTGTGGGCCCGGATGCCGTGGGGCGGTCGTCGACCGGAGCGGTGGCCGACCTCGGAGCCGTGCGTCCGCGCCCGGATCTTCCGTACGGGTCGGACGGCGCCGGCTCGCCGCCGCCGGGCCCTCTGCCCGAGGGTCGGCCTGGCCGGTGCCGCGCGCCCTTGGCCCCGCGTCCTCAGCGAGCCGTCCTCAGCGAGTCGTCCTCAGCGAATCCTCCTCAGGCGGTCGCCCTCAGCGGGGATCTGGAGCGGCAGCCCTCAGGGTCAGCGGGGGTCTGGGGGCGGCAGCCCCCAGGGACGGGATGGGTAGGGGCGGCGGGGGCGAGCAACCCCGGCCCTCAGCCCCCGAGCGGCCCGCACCCCCCTCCGCGCGCCGCAGCCCCCATGGAGCCCGACTCCTCCTTCTCGCCACCACCCTGACAGCCCCTCACGCGTCCTCATGCCGAGATTTTTCTACCCACCGGTAGCCTCTCCTGAGCAGGTTGGGTAACGTATGAGCGCGGTTCCCGGGGCCTTCCCGGCCCCCGGCCGACAGGCCGCCAGAAAACTTCGTGAAGTTCTTCACAAGAGAAACGCCCCTGCTGGGCGGCGATTCGCGGCCGTTGGGCCGTCCGTGTGGCTCATGGGGGCTCCGAAGCTGCTCGCACGAGCGCGTCGGAGGGTGTCCCGAGGGGATCGGAGAGGCCCTGTGCGGAGCCCCGATGGGGCGCTTCGGAACCCGGAAGGGCAGCTCACGCGGCCTTGACAACGGACAGTTCGCCCCGGGGCCCATTACCCGGCACCATGACCTTGGTCACGTGGGCGGCGAAGTGTAGCAGATACCCCACCCAAGCTTGTGAAGGGGCGCACGAGCCACCCCCCTGAGGCGGGTGGATACTCGATGGCATGAGCACCACGGAGCGTCCCAGGATCCTCGTAGTAGGCGGTGGGTACGTAGGCCTGTACGCAGCTCGTCGCATTCTGAAGAAGATGCGCTACGGCGAGGCGACCGTCACGGTCGTCGACCCGCGCTCGTACATGACCTACCAGCCCTTCCTCCCCGAAGCCGCCGCCGGCAGCATCTCCCCCCGGCACGTCGTCGTCCCGCTGCGACGCGTGCTGCCGAAGGCGGAGGTCCTCACCGGCCGGGTCACCACCATCGACCAGGACCGCAAGGTCGCCACGATCGCCCCGCTGGTCGGCGAGGCGTACGAGCTGGCCTTCGACTACCTGGTCATCGCGCTCGGCGCGGTCTCCCGCACCTTCCCGATCCCCGGCCTCGCCGAACAGGGCATCGGCATGAAGGGCATCGAGGAGTCCATCGGCCTGCGCAACCACGTTCTCGAACAGCTCGACAAGGCCGACTCCACGACCGACGAGGAGATCCGCCGCAAGGCGCTCACCTTCGTCTTCATCGGCGGTGGCTTCGCCGGTGCCGAGACCATCGGCGAGGTCGAGGACATGGCCCGGGACGCGGCCAAGTACTACAAGAACGTGTCCCGCGAGGACATGCGCTTCGTCCTCGTCGACGCCGCCGACAAGATCCTCCCCGAGGTCGGCCCCAAGCTCGGCAAGTACGGCAAGGAGCACCTCGAGGGCCGCGGCGTCGAGGTCTACCTGTCCACCTCCATGGAGTCCTGCGTCGACGGCCACGTGGTGCTCAAGAACGGCCTCGAGGTCGACTCCAACACCATCGTGTGGACCGCGGGCGTCAAGCCCAACCCGGCGCTGGCCCGCTTCGGCCTGCCGCTCGGCCCGCGCGGTCACGTCGACTGCGAGCCCACGCTCCAGGTCAAGGGCACGGACTACATCTGGGCCGCCGGTGACAACGCCCAGGTGCCCGACATCGCCGCCCGCAAGGCCGGTGTGGAGAACGCCTGGTGCCCGCCCAACGCCCAGCACGCGCTGCGCCAGGCCAGGGTGCTCGGCGACAACGTGATCTCCGGTATGCGGGGCTTCCCGCAGAAGGACTACAGCCACGCCAACAAGGGCGCGGTCGCGGGCCTCGGCCTGCACAAGGGCGTCGCGATGATCGTCATGGGCAAGATGAAGATCAAGCTCAAGGGCCGCCTCGCCTGGTACATGCACCGCGGCTACCACGGTCTGGCCATGCCGACCTGGAACCGGAAGATCCGCGTCTTCGCGGACTGGACGCTCGCCATGTTCCTCAAGCGCGAGGTCGTCTCGCTCGGCGCGATCGAGTCCCCGCGCGAGGAGTTCTACGAGGCCGCCAAGCCGGCCCCGGTCGCCGCCGCGCGCAAGTCGGAGGAGAAGGCCAAGGCCTCCTGACCCCCGGTCACCGACAGCGCCCGAAGGGGCCGCCCGCCATCCGTGGTGCGGGCGGCCCCTTCGGCGTATCCGGGCCCGTACCCCTTCCGCGGTGTGCGCAGGCATTTTGCACAGCCGTAACGCCAACGGGGGACTGCGGTCGAGCCCCGCAGATGTTTACGTGGTGTCGGACATTCCGGGATCCCCCGTCACGGAGGTGTGCACCATGGCAGACGCCGCGCCGCGGCTGAAGAGCCTCGTCGAACAGATCGTGGGAGCCCCGCTCCCCGTGCGCGTCCGCGCCTGGGACGGCTCCGAGGCAGGGCCTCCGGGAGCTCCCGCCCTCGTCGTGCGCAACCGCCGCGCCCTGCGCCGCCTGCTGTGGAAGCCGGGCGAACTGGGCCTCGCCCGTGCCTGGGTCGCCGGGGACCTGGGCATCGACGGCGACCTGTACACCGCCCTCGACCTCATGGCCGGCCTGATCTGGGAACGCGGAGAGGACGCCCGCACCCTCACCCAGGCGCTCCGCGACCCTGACGTCCGCGCCGCCGTCCGCGGACTCGTGAAGCTGGCCGGGCCCTTCCCGCCGCCTCCGCCGCCCCGCGAGGAGGCCCGCCGGGTCCGCGGCCATCTGCACACCCGGCGCACCGACAAACGCGCCATCAGCCACCACTACGACGTCGGCAACGACTTCTACGAGATCGTCCTCGGCCCGTCCATGGTGTACTCCTGCGCCTACTGGGAATCGCCGGACGGCACCCTCGAGAACGCCCAGCGCGACAAGCTGGAACTCGTCTGCCGCAAACTCGACCTGAAGCCCGGTCAGCGCCTCCTCGACGTCGGCTGCGGCTGGGGCTCCATGGCCATCCACGCCGCCCGCGAGCACGGCGCGAGCGTCGTCGGCGTCACCCTCTCCCAGGAGCAGGCCGCCTACGTCCGCAAGCGGGTCGCCGACGAAGGCCTCACCGATCGTGTCGAGATCCGGGTGCAGGACTACCGCGACGTCGCCGACGGCCCCTATGACGCCATCTCCTCCATCGGCATGGCGGAACACGTCGGCGCGGAGAGATACCTGGAGTACGCCCGTGCTCTGAACGCCCTGCTCAAGCCCGGCGGGCGGCTGCTCAACCACCAGATCGCCCGGCGCCCGGAGCAGGACGAGTCCTCGTACTCCGTCGACGCGTTCATCGACGCCTATGTCTTCCCCGACGGCGAACTGGCCCCCATCGGCACCACGGTGACCCAGCTGGAGCGCGCCGGGTTCGAGGTCCGCGACGTGGAGTCGCTGCGCGAGCACTACGGCCTCACCCTGCGCCGCTGGGTCGCCAACCTGGAGGCCGAGTGGGTGCGGGCGCAAGCGCTCACCAGCCCCGGACGGGCCCGCGTCTGGCGCCTGTACATGGCGGCCTCCGCCCTCGCCTTCGAACGCAACCGCATCGGCGTCAACCAGGTCCTCGCGGTACGGACACCGGAGTCGGGCGCGTCCGGGATGCCGCTGCGGGCGCGCACCTGGGGCGCGTGAGTCTCGCCCGTACGACGAAGGGGCCCGGTTCCGGCGTGGAACGGGGCCCCTTGTCGTACGTACCGCTACTCGGACTTGATCGCCGTCAGCATGTTCAGGCGCGCCGCGCGCCGGGCCGGCCACAGCGCGGCCAGGACGCCGACGACCGCCGCCAGCAGGAGGAACACGGCCATCCGGGCCCAGGGCAGGACCAGTTCGTACGTCGCCATCTTCGTGCCGAGCAGTTCACCGGCCGCCCAGCCGAAGAACACACCGAGCCCGATGCCGAGCACCCCGCCGAACAGCGAGATGACGAGGGACTCCAGACGGACCATCCGCTTGATGCCCTTGCGGTCCAGGCCGATCGCGCGGAGCGTCCCGATCTCCTGCGCACGCTCGAAGACGGACATGGCGAGGGTGTTGATGACACCGAGGACGGCGACGATCACCGCCATGGCGAGCAGGCCGTAGAGGATGTTCAGCATCAGCGTGAAGACCTGCGCGACGCTGTTGGAGATGTCCTTCTTGTCCTGCACCTCGATGGCCGGGTTGTCGCCGAGGGCCTTCACCAGCCGGTCCTTGGCCGAGGAGGAGGCGCCGCCGGACGTCTTCACCATCACCTGCATGTCGGACGGGTCGCTCTGGTGCGGGGAGAGCGTCGCGTTGTCCAGCATGATGCCGCGCATCATCTCGGTGCCCTGGTACACGCCGACGATCGTCAACTGCTGCTTCCTGCCGTCCTCGTACGACACCGGGAACCGGGATCCGGCCGTCCAGTGGTGGGACTTGGAGGTGTCGTCGTCGACGACGACCTGGGTGCCGCCGACCTTGAAGGTGCCCTCGTCGAGCTTCAGGTCCGTCAGCTCGCCGATCGTGGCGCCGTTCACGCCGGTCAGGTACTCGGTCTGTCCGTCGATGCGGGAGGGCGCGTTGCGCAGCGGGCTGGTCGCGGCGACGCCTTCGGTCGACTTCAGGGTCTTCTCGACGTCGGGAGAGAGCGGGTAGCGGTTCGCCATGGACACCACGTAGTCCGCCTTGATCGCGGAGGACGCCATCTTGTCGATCGCGGCCTGCAGACTGCCCGCCATCACCGTCAGACCGGTGATCAGGGTCAGGCCGACCATCAGGGCGGAGGCGGTGGCCGCGGTACGGCGCGGGTTGCGCACCGAGTTCTGCCGGGCCAGCTTGCCCGCGACACCGAAGACGCGCAGGACGGGCGCGGCGGCCGCGATCAGCGGGCGGGACAGCAGCGGCGTGAGGACGAAGACGCCGACGACCAGGAGGGCCGCGCCGAGGCCCATCGGGGCCTGGGCGTCCGAGGTGTTGTCCAGCGTGGTGGCGTACAGGACGGTGACGACGCCGGCGGCGGCCAGCAGGGCGCCCAGCGTGTTCCGCAGGACGAGGGACTTGGTGGTGGCCTTGGCGTGGACGCTGCTCATCGCGGCGACCGGCGGGATCTTCGCGGCGCGGCGGCCGGGCAGCCAGGCGGCCAGCATCGTGATCAGGATACCGACGGCGAGGGCGGTGGCGACCGTGCCCGGGGAGATGACGAGCGGCCCGTCCGGAACGCTGCCGCCGAGCCTGCCCATCAGGGACCGCAGGCCCGCGCCGATGCCGATGCCGGCGACGAGCCCGGTGACGGCCGCGACCGCGCCGACCACGAACGCCTCGATCAGCACGGACCGGGTGACCTGACGGCGGGAGGCGCCGACCGCCCGCAGCAGCGCCAGCTCCTTGGTGCGCTGGGCTACCAGCATCGTGAAGGTGTTGGCGATGATGAACGTGCCGACGAACAGCGCGATGCCCGCGAAGACCAGCAGCGAGCTGCGCAGGCTGCTCGTCTGGTCGGCGATCCGCGTGGCCTGGTCGTCGGAGAGCTGCTTGCCGGTGGTGGTGTAGGCGACGTCCTTGGGCAGGATGGCGTCGACCGCGCCCTGGAGCCCGGTCTGGCTGGTGCCCGGGGCGGCCTTCACATCGATCTCGTCGTACGCGCCCGCCTTGTGGAACAGCCGCTGGGCGGTGGCCGTGTCGAAGAGGGCGAGGCTGCCTCCGGCGGCGACGTTGCCGTCGTCGGTGGTGAAGATGCCGGCGATCCTCGGCGTCAGCACGGGACCGTCGATGGAGAGCCGCACGGTGTCCCCGACCTTGAAGCCGGCGCGCTGCGCGGTGTGGGAGTCGATGAGGACCTCGTCCTGCCCCTTGGGCGCGTGCCCGCTGACGAGCGGGTACCGCGGGTCCTTGTCGCCCCGGTAGTTCCCGCCCTGGGACTGGAAGCCGCTGCCGATGAGCTTGCCGTCCTTGCCGGCGACGGCGGTGAAGCCGCTGACGACCCCGACGGCACTGTCGGCGCCGCGCACCTCGGCCGCCTTGTCGAGCAGCGCCTGTGTCAGCTTCGGCTCCTTGCCGACGGTGTCGCCGGTGTCGTTGCGACTCTCGGGCTGGATGGCCACGTCCACGTGGTCGAAGCCCTTGGCGGAGCTCTTCTGGTAGGCGTTCGAGATGGTGTTGGTGAACACCAGGGTGCCCGACACGAACGCCACGCCGAGCATCACGGCGAGCACGGTCATGAGCAGCCTGGCCTTGTGCGCGAGCACGTTGCGCAGGGCGGTACGGAACATGTGTCTGTCCAGGGCTTGGTGGTTGCGGTGAGTGGTGTTCGTCCCCAGGGGCTCCGACCCTTCGACCCGCCAGGGGGTGCCACCCCCTGGGCCCCGCTCCTCAAACGCCGGAGGGGCTGGGTGTGCAGCCGAGCGGGGGCCTTTCAGCCGAGTCCAGGCAGAACCGGCCCGTCCGGCGATTGAGGACGAGGCCGCAGGCCGATCGGGGGCCCGGGGGCGGAGCCCCCGGGGCGCTGGGGACGTGGGACCCCGCTGGGTGGTCCGGGGCGCAGCTTCAGCGGGGACCGAGGGCGGAGCCCTCGGGGGTGCTGGGGGCAGCCCGCGTCAGGACGTGCGGCCCTTCGCGTCGAACCGCTTCATGCGGTCCAGCACCCCCTCCGCACTCGGTCCGTACAACTCGTCCACGATCCGCCCGTCCGCCAGGAAGATCACCCGGTCCGCGTACGCCGCCGCCACCGGGTCATGGGTGACCATCACCACCGTCTGCCCCAACTCCCGTACGGAGTTGCGCAGAAAGCCCAGCACCTCGGCGCCCGACCGGGAGTCCAGGTTCCCGGTGGGCTCGTCGCCGAAGATGATGTCCGGCTTGGACGCGAGCGCCCGGGCGACCGCCACGCGCTGCTGCTGACCACCGGACAGCTGTGCGGGCCGGTGGCTCAGCCGACCCGACAGGCCGACCATCTGGATCACGGTGTCCAGCCACTGCTTGTCCGGTTTGCGGCCCGCGATGTCCATCGGAAGGGTGATGTTCTCGAGCGCGGTCAGCGTCGGCAGCAGGTTGAACGCCTGGAAGATGAACCCGATCTTGTCCCGGCGCAACTTGGTGAGCTGCTTGTCCTTCAGCGCGCCCAACTCGACGTCACCGACGCGCACGGAACCGGAGGAGAAGGAGTCGAGCCCGGCGACGCAGTGCATCAGCGTGGACTTGCCGGAGCCCGAGGGCCCCATGATCGCCGTGAACCGGGCCTGCTGGAAGTCGACGGTGACCCGGTCCAGGGCCACCACCTGGGTCTCGCCCTGACCGTAGACCTTCGACAGGTCCGTGGCGCGGGCGGCCACCGCGGTGGTCCGGTCGGCGAGGGAGGTGCTGGTCACGGGAGCTGCTCCTGTCGGGAAGGCGACGGTGAAGAGGACATGTCCCATCGTCGCGGCGCGTCGTCGCCGTGGAGTCAGCCGCTGTTCCGGTTCCCGGGACAGCCTTCGGTCGGACCGCCACGGCCCGCGTCATACCTGGGGATGACACGGGTCCTGAGCCACTGGCCGTGGAAAGCGGTTGATCACCCCAAGTGGAATCGCTTCCGCACCCTCCTTCAGGGCGGTGAAATTCCGTCATTCCGCATACAGGGCCGCGCTTCCCCGAAAGCCTATTGGCAAGTGCGGATGGCCCGTACCGGGTGCTGATGCACCCTCAGACATCAATAAAATAAGACAACATCGCGTCCCGGGCCCGCTGTTCGAGGGACGCGTCCCGATAGGCTCGGAGCGCTCGATGCGGTGCCCAGGCCTGCCCGGATGGTGGAATGCAGACACGGCGAGCTTAAACCTCGCTGCCCCTTCGCGGGCGTGCCGGTTCGAGTCCGGCTCCGGGCACCACCACCTACACCGCGAGTGACCAGCGGCAACGGCCCTCCGGGGCCGTTTCTCATTCTCCGTTTGGGAGCACCGTGGGAGCACGGTGCCGTACCCTCCCGTCATGGCGTACGTGACATCACGGAAGAACGCCGACGGGGAGGTCACGAGCTACCAGGTGAAATGGCGGCTCGGAGGCTCCCGGACGGCGCCCCAGCAGACCGAGAGATTCCCGGCCACCGACGAGGGCCTGGAGGCGGCGGAGATCTTCAAAGATGCCGTCAACGACAACGGCCAGCAGTGGCCGCCCGGATGGGTGAAGGGCGAGGGGTACATCGACCCCTCGGCGGGCGTGGAGCGGAGCTACATCTTCAGCACCTACGCGCGGGAGTGCATCAAGAACAAGACCGGCGTGGAGGAGCGCTACCGGCAGGACTGCTACAGGGAGCTGGAGACGTACCTCGAGCCCACCTTCGGCAACTGCGACATCCGGTCCGCCGAGCACTTCTCCAAGGCGACCGTGTCGGCCTGGGTGAACAAGATGGCCCAGACGTACGTCTGGCGGGGCTCGAAGCGCAAGCTGATGAGCCCTAAGACGCTCAAGAACCTGCACGGTCTGCTGAGCAGCATCCTCAACGAGGCCGTGAACGCGGAGCCGCCGCTGCGGGACCGCAACCCCTGCCCCCTCGTCCGCCTGCCGCGCACGGACGACTTCGGCGCCGAGGACGACGAGCGCACCGAGGACATGGAGTTCATGACGCCGGACGAGGTCGCCGGCATCGTCTCCTGCTTCAAGCGCCCGGAGGATCGCGTGCTGGTGCGCCTGGCGTACGGCACGGGCCTGCGCTGGGGTGAGATCACGGCTCTGGCCGCGCGGCACGCCCGGAACCCGGCAGCGGGCGTGTACGAGGTCCGCGTGGCTCGGGCCTGGAAGCGGCGGCCCAAGACGCACCCGCAGCCCGGGCCGTACCTCGGCACGCCCAAGAGCAAGGCGTCCCGGCGCGTTGTCGACATCAGCGCCGGGCTGTGGCAGGAACTGCTCGGGCACGGCCTGGCCGGCATGAAGAAGGACGCTCTCCTCTTCCACAACGGGCATGGGGAGCGGCTGGTCTACTCGACGTTCTACGACCGGTGGGTGGCTGCCGTCACGGAGGCCAAGGAGGCGGGGCTGCTCGCCGAGTGGAAGTACCCGACCTTCCACGACCTGCGGCACTCGCACGTGGCCGCGCTGCTGTCGGACCGGCACAGCCTGACGTACGTTCAGCGGCGCTTGGGCCATGAGTCGATCAAGACGACTTCGGACAGGTACGGGCACCTGCTCAAGGAGGCCCATGAGGGCGCTCTGGCGACGATCGACCGGGCGCTCGGCATCGAGCCTGCCGCCCAGGCCGTGGACGACGCCAACGAGGAGCACGAGGCCCGTATCCCGGTGCAGGACCCCGGGCGGTCGGTGTACGCGCTGCACGTCGGCTCGAAGACGCTCGGGTTCTGGCGGGCGGAGGACGCCGAGGAGACCGCCGAGCGGTGGGCGCGGGACCGCGGCGGCCCGGTGCTGGTGGAGAAGTGGTCGAAGGACTGGTGGATCCGGATGCAGGGTGGCCAGGTCGGCAGCGACAACGGCTTGAAAGCCGTGCGGTCGGAGATGCCGGCCCGGGCGTTCATCTGGAAGGTCGGCCCGGCGGTGTACGCGGCGGACGGCACGGAAGTGGTGTCGGCCGTGGGGGTGCACGAGCCGCGCGGGGTGTGGGTGTGGGACTGGGAGGCCGAGTTCACCGAGGAGCCGGCCCACAGCGCGGCGGAGTGGCGCCGCGGCGACCTCGCGGAGACGGAGGCGTGGGCCTGGGGGCCGGACAAGGAGGCCGTGATGGCGGCGTACGCGTCCGCGCGGTCGGACGCGCTGCGGATCTGCGGGATGCATCCGGACCGGGCCCCCAGCGGCCGTGAGCCGGTGAGCTGACACCCTCTCGGGCAAGCAAAAGGGCCCCAGCGTGTCGGCTCGCTGGGGCCCCGCTTCGACTCTGGGCTACCTCGGGCTGCCAACGCCCTTAGCGGGGCGCTCGTGTTGCGGCTGCTCGACCAGGTGCGCAGCGGGGGACGGGGTGCGACGCAGGGGGATCGGCTCCACGGGGTGGTGGCCGCCGCGCTCGTCTGCGTACGTTTGCGTCGGGTCGTTCGCCATCGGTGCCTGCGCTCGTGGCGCCGGGGCCGCCGGTCGGACGGGTGCGGTAGCGGTTTTGCGGGCGAAGCGGTCGCTGCGCTCCTGGAGGGTTTCCGTGATGAGCGCGTTGTGTTCCCGTGCCAGGTCCGCATACTCGTGCGTCACCTCGGAGAGCTGGTCTTCCAGTTGGCCGTTACGGGTGAGTGCTTGGTCCAGGCGGCGCGCGAGGCTCATCATGTGAGCCCCGGACGCCTGGGCCTTCCTGTTGAGTCGTTCCTCACGCTCGTTCAGCTCCGCTGTGCGGCGCTCGCACGCCTCGGCGAACGCGGTGCGTTCGCGTGCGATCTGATCGAGCTGGTTGCGGTTTCGTTCGTCGAGCGACTTGATCCACTTCTTCATTGCGGCCGAGGCCACGACGGTGACGCAGACCATCGCGAAGAACCAAGCGACCATGATCGCGGTTTGCCCCGCACTGTCGCTACCGGGTACGTCACCGGTGACGATGAGAGTCGACGCAATTCCGACGACCAGGCCGCTGGCGGATGCGATGGTTGTCCTTTGCGGCATTCAGTCCCCCTTGATCACGGCGACCCCGAGGAGGTTGCCGTGGCGTGCTCCGTGTCTTGCGCCCGCTGCAGCCGGATCGCCATGTTGATGTTCGAGATCATCGTCTGGCGAATCATCGGGTCCGTAATTCCCCACGAGTCCGCGTAAGCCTCTGGAGATTGCGGTGACTGCGAAGTTCCTGAGCGTACATCCGGAATGACACCTTCTGGCCATGTCTCGCGGGTAATGACACCTGCGGTGACCAAAAGGTTGCGCACGTCGGTGTTGAGGACTTTTGCGAGCCTTTCGTAGTGGTTGGGCAGCGGCAGGGTGAGGCCGTTGATCATGCGCCCGACGGCGGGCCTGCTCATGCCGGTGGCCCGTGCGAGGGCGACTTGGCCGCCGGCGCCGGGCGTCATGTCGTAGCCGGCCTCGGAGGCTAGCCGTCGGACGAGGGCGCCGAAGCGCTCGGCAGTCGTGCTGCCGTCGTCCGCCGGCCTCTGGGGCCGGTCGTCTGGGGTGTCCATACTCCGCATGAAATCCGAGCGTAGCGTGCACGCGTGCAACGGGCCAGTGTTCACCCGTGCACGTCTTCCCTGATCAACAACCCTTTTCGGCTTTCTCGCTGGTCGTGGGCGGTGTGCGCCGGGGGCCCTCCACGAGAAAAACACGCCTGGAACCTCTGCATCCTCCTTGCGTGCACGCGTGCACGTGGTCTAGGTTCATGCGTGCACGCACCACGTGCACCCGTGCACACCCCGTTGGAGGGAGGGAACGCATGCCCACGCTGCACGCCGAACGCCTGATGAAGAAGGCGAAGGAGAAAGGCGACGGCAACGCCGCGGCGATCGCCCGACGGCTCAACACGAACCGGTCGACGGTGGCCCGGCTCATCTCTGGGGAGACCACCCCGTCGATCATGTCGCTGCTCGCCATGCGCCGCGAGTACGGCATCAGCCTGGACGACCTGGTCATCGAGGACGCCGGGGCTGGTGCGCCGTGACGGCCTGGACGCGCAAGCACTGCGTCTGTACCGAGGTCCGCAACCTCGACTACGACGAGGCCGCAGCCGCGCTCAAGATCAAGCGCCGGTGGCTGGAGGACAACATCAGCCGCCTGCCGCACCAGAAGTTCGGCGGGAATCCCGCGGTCTTCTGCATGTGCGACCTGCGGGTGATCCAGGCGATGCAGGCCGTCTTGCCCGCCGACGCCCTTGCCGTCATCGAGCCGGTCGAACCGGCCAAGCAGACCCCCACCACGCCGCCCGTCCGGGCGCTGGCCGCCATCAAGCCCGCCAAGGGCCGAGGGCGCGCGGTCGCCCAGGTGTGACGGCTTGCGGGGCCGCCAGACCGTGCCGGGTCCAGCAGCCCCACAAACGCAGGCCACCTCAATCCCTTGAATCGAGGTTTCCGTGAACCCGAATGTTAGCCCCGAGCAGGCCGCCGCAGCGGCCCTCGCTCAACTCCTCGGCCACCGGCCGGACCTGTCCGCCATGGTGTGGGCCGTCGGCGAGACGCCCGGCGTGCTCAAGGGCCACCAGATCAGCGAGTCTGGCAGCGGCGAGATCATCGACGTCTGCGCCGACCTGATGGGCGGCACGGTCGTCCGCTCCACCCTCAGCCGCGGTGACGACCGGCAGGGAGTCGCCCAGCTCGTCACCGCCTACGCCGGCGTACCCGTCGAGGTCTGGGCCAGCTACCCGCTGCCCGACGACCACGGCCTCATCGCCGCCGAGCTGCGCGACATCTTCGCCGCCCGCCCGCTGGGCCAGCTGGTGTGCCTCCCCGGCGGAGGTGTCCGGTGATCGACGCACTGATCCTCAGCGCGATGGCCGCGTGCTTCCTGCTCCTGGTCGCCTCCATCGTCGCCGGCCGCGTGTGCACCGACAGGTCCGCGCACGGCGCTCAGGTCCCGGCCCCGACCAAGAACGGGGGAACGGAATGAGCGGCAGGAGCTCGGCCCCGCGCCCCAGGGTGACCACCCCCAGTGATCCGCCGGTCGCGGACCACGTGGCCGTCGTCTCCGAGGCGCAGGCCCACCCGGGCCAGTGGCAGCACTGCTACGACTACCGGACCACGCAGGCCGCCGACGCGGTCGCCCGCATGATCCGCGACGGGCGGATCCGCGCCTACCTGCCGCGGGGTGCGTACGAGGCGTACGCGGCGCTCCTCGCGAGCGGCGAGGCCGCCGTCTGGGTGCGCTACCTCGTCGGCGTCGAGACGACGTCGCTGCCCGAGACGATGACGGTGCGGGTGCCCGACTACGGCACGCAGCCCGGATATGAGGGCGTACGGGTCCGCACGGTGGAGATCTCCTCGTACTGCCCGGCGTGCGGCGGCCCGCGCGGCACGATCCGCTCCGACCGCTTCGTCCGGGATGGCGTCCGCTTGACGCGGGACGCCTGGGACAACCCGTGCGGCCACCGTGACAGCTACCCGGGCGTGCTCGCCGAGGCTCACCGGCTGGCGACCACCAAGACGCCCCGGGACCGGCGGAAGGCCGAGCTGCGCGGCGTGCTGGGCGGAAGGCGCGAGACGGCAGTCAACTTCCTCGCCGCCGCCGTGAAGGACAACACCTGGCTGAGCGCACACAAAGCCGTGGAGCTGCTGGAGGACGCCGGATTCCGGGACGCGGCGGCCGAGGTGATCGCCTTCCAGCGGACGTTCACGACCTCGGGCAACGCCTCCGCACGGTCGGCCGTGCTCTACCTCAACCGGCTGGACGAGGAGGCCCTGCAGCGGGCCGGTAGCACCGGCCAGTGGATCGACGGCCCGGTCCGTTCGGGCAAGCACCAGGGGGGACGTAAGTGACCACAGCAACGCTCGTCCGTGAGGACGCCGGTCTGCCGGACGCACCGGCCGCCCGGCTGATCCTGCCGTCCGGTTCGCTGGACGACCCCGACTACTACGAGCGGTGGCGGGCGACGCGCCGCAACGGCATCGGCGGTGCGGACGTCGCCGCCCTGTTCGGCCTCGCCGGTAAGTACAACTCCCCGCGCCGCGTGTACGAGGAGAAGCACGGCCGATCGTTCGACGAGGACACCGAGTACGCCGAGGTCGGCCGCGAGATCGAGGGGTTCATCGCCCACCTGTTCTCGAAGCGGTCCGGGGTGCTGATCGCTATGCCGCCCGGCACGCTGCAGAACCTGGAGCGGCCGTGGATGCAGGTCAACGTCGACCGGTACGCCCTGGACGACACCGGCGCTGTGGTGGCGCCGGTGGAGTGCAAGAACCGCAGCGAGTACCAGATCAAGGACTGGGACGGCGACACCCCGCCCGACGCCCCCGCGATCCAGTGCTACTGGGCGATGGCGGTCGGCGGCTGGAATCACGGCTACGTCGCCGGTCTCGTCGGCGGGAACAAGCTGCGCTGGTTCCGGCTGGAGCGGGACGAGGAGATCATCGGCGAGCTGGTCGAGCACTGCGAACAGTGGTACCAGCGGCACGTCGTGGAGGGCTTCCCGCCGGTCGCTGACGGCCTGGAGGACACCGCGAACCTCCTCGCCCAGCTGTGGGAGGTCAAGCCCGAGTCGATCGCCACGGTGGACGACGACCAGGCGAAGGCGCTCCTGGAGCGTTTCGAGGCGGCGGACCAGAAGGTGAAGGCCGCCGAGGAGGCCCGCCGCACGATCCAGAACGAGATGCGGCTGCTCGCCGGCGCGAACGAGATCGTCCGCAACACCAGCGGCGAGGTCGTCTGGACGAACAAGCAGAACGGGACCCTCGCGCCCAAGCGGCTGGAGAAGGCCCGGCCCGACATCGCCGCGAAGTACCGCAAGACGGTCGAGGTCCTCGACGTCGACGCCCTCAAGTCCGGGCCTGACAAGGCCGTTTACACCGAGTTCCGGGCCCGGCAGCTGCGCGTGCCCTCCGTGAAGGGATGAGCATGAGCACCGCACTGAAGGACCGTCTGCGCGCCGCCCGTCAGGCGAGCATCCCGGCCCCGGCCGCGACGATGGAGGAGCACGACCAGGCCCCGGACTCCCCGGCCGAGCTCGCGGACATCAAGGGCCACGAGCAAGTCGAGCCCGCCATGTCCGCCACGGTGATGGAGTGGCTGCAGGTCTATCGCAGTCACTTCGAGGAGGCGCTGCCCGCCTGCGTGGACCAGGCCGCGTTCTTCGCGGCCGTCCGGTCGGTGCTGCCGACGCTGGCGAAGTGCAAGCCGGCGAGCGTGCTGCAGGCGCTGCTGACCTGCGCCCGGTTCGGACTGATCCCGGACGGCAAGCAGGCCGCCATCACACGGCAGGGCACCACCGCGGCGTTCGTCCCGATGTACCAGGGCTACATCGAGCTGATGTACCGCTCGGGCCTGGTGGAGTCGGTGCACGTCGGCGTGATCCGCGAGCACGACGAGTACGACTACGTGCCGACGGCCCGGTACCCCGACGACTTCGTGCACCGGCCGAACCTGAAGCTGTCGCAGAAGGAGCGCGGCGAGGTCGTCATCGCGTACGCGTACGCCTGGCTCAAGAACGGTGCCCGCTCGCAGGTGATCCTCCTGACGCGGGAGGACGCCGAGGAGATCCGCGACGAGTTCAGCGAGTCGTACCAGCGGGCCGAGACAGCCGGGACCCGCGATTCGTACTGGCACCGCTTCTTCCTGTGGATGTGGGAGAAGTCGGCGATCCGCCGCCTGATCCGGGTCGTGCCGAAGTCCGCCGAGCTGCGGGCCCTGGTCGAGGCCGACGACGCCGGCGACCGGGGCGAGGTGCAGATCCTGCACGCGCCCGACACCGAGGCCGCCCAGCTCCTCGCCGAGGCGGAGCGGGCCCACACCGCGGCGGAGGCGTCCCAGGACGTTCGCCCGGCCCCCGCGAAGACGCGGCCTTTCAAGAAGCGGTCCCAGCCCCGTCGGTCGACGCGCGCGGGCCGCAAGGGACGGAGGTAACCCCATGGCGTACACGAAGACCTGGCTGGACTTCCCGCTCGTTGGCTTCGACTGCGAGACGACAGGCGTGGACGTCCGCCGCGACCGGATCGTGTCGGCCTGCGTCGTCCGCTGGGGCGGCGGTCAGCCGACCGAGCCCCGGAACTGGCTGTCGGATGTGGGCGGGATGGAGATCCCGGCCGAGGCGACCGCGATCCACGGCATCAGCACCGAGCGGGCCCGCACGGAGGGCCGCCCGGCCGCCGAGGTCATCCGGGAGGTCACCGAGTCGCTGTCCGCGTACTCGATGGTCGGCCTGCCGATCGTGGCCATGAACGCCCAGTTCGACCTGACGTTGCTGGAGCGCGAGTGCGAGCGGTACGGCGTCAAGAGCCTGTGGGCCTCGACGCCGGTCGTCCTGGACCCGCGCGTGCTGGACAAGCACGTCGCGAAGTTCCGCAAGGGCAAGCGGAACCTTGGCGCGATCTGCTCGTTCTGGGGCGTCAAGCTCGACGGCGCGCACAACGCCGAGGTCGACGCGAAGGCGGCCTGCGGGGTCGTCTGGAAGATCGCCCGCCGGTACCCGTGGCTGACCCGCGAGGAGCTGGGCGACCTGCACGAGATGCAGGCCGCATGGGCGCGAGAGCAGACCCGCGAGTTCCGCGAGTACCTCGCCAGCGTCGGCCACCAGGTGGACGACGACCCGTTCGACTGGCCGCTTCTCCCGGCCCCCGCCGCCACGGCCTGACCGGCCGCTGCCGCCGCCCGGGGGCGCACCCCGGGCGGCGGCCCTCACCGCTTCCACCTCACCAGGCAGGACACCCCATGAGCTACGACGAAGAGGGCCCTTTCCACGAGCCGTTCGGCCCCGAGTACGTGCGGCCCAAGCAGGCCGACTGCCCCAACTGCCCGTGCTGCAGCGCCGCCCTGTGCGAGCGGGGCCGGGCGGACGTGACCGGCTGTACGAACCACACCAGCGACGAGACCCGCGCGACGGTCGCGGGCTGCCCGTGCTCGGCGGAGTCGACGCACGGCGCGATGGCGTGGCACATGGCGCGGATCCGCGCCGTCACCGCGGCGAAGACGAAGCCGCTGCTGCCCGCCGCCGAGACGCTGCTGCGGGAGATCGCCACCGAGCAGCCGGTCAACGACCCGGACGGGACGCTGCTGCCGCAGCTGACGGTCCGCCGCTACGTCGAGCTGGGCGAGAACGGGCCGAGGCTGACCGCGTTCGGCCGGCTGTACCTCGACGCCCGGGTCGAGCAGTGGGCGGCCACCGCGGTCACCGTCGTGGACGTCGACAAGAAGGCCCGTCTGGCGCGCGTCGTTCTTGCCCGCCGGGTGGCCGACTCGACGGTGTCCGTGCCGATGTACCAGCTCGCCAACTCCGGCACCGGCCTGGGCGTGGACGAGTTGCCGGGCGTGACGCTGCACGCGTACGCGAACACCGCCGCCGCGCGGGACGAGGACGTGGTCCTGTTCGGGATCAGCAACCCGCGGGTCCCCGCTCCGCCGTACAAGCCCGGCGGCATCGTGACCGCGCCGGTGGCCCCGGTGGGCACCGAGCCGGCCGGGGGTGAGGGATGACCGTTTCGGCAGCCGAGCGGCCGGGGGACCGGGAGCGTGCTGAGCACATTGGGGGCTTCCTGGCGCCCGGCCGTACGGACGACACGTGGGGCACGGTCTACCCCGGCGAGCCCCACAGCAAGGCGCGTCCCCGGTTCGACAGGGAGGGCCGCGCGTACAAGGACCCGGCGGACAAGCAGGCTGAGGAGACGACGAAGTGGTGGCTGCGGCAGCGGTGGAGGAAGGCGCCGCTGACCGGGAACGTCGCCCTCGGCTGCGTCTTCTTCCGGTCGTCCATGCAGCTGATCGACGGCGACAACATGCTCAAGCACGTCTGCGACGCCGGTAACGGCATCGTGTGGCTGGACGACTCGCAGGTCACCGCGAAGTACTGCGAGGTCCAGCTCGACCCCGAGCACCCCCGCACTGTGCTCGTGGTCGGCCCGCACGTCTCCACGATGCGTCGGGGCACCGACAACGTCCGTACCTGCCCCGGCTGCACGGAGCAGTTCGTGCCGTCGCGGGGCGCGCAGGTGTACTGCAACGCGGACTGCTACAAGGCCAACCGCCGGAAGGTGGTGAGCCGGTGACCGCCAGCTGGGAGAACATCGCCGCCGTCCTGGAAGCGGAGACGGTCTCGGACGCCGAGTTGGCCGAGCGGCTGGACTGCGGCCCGGACCTGGTGGCCCGGGTCCGCGCCAGCCTCGGCCAGCCGGCTTTCCCGGCACCGCCCAGTGCGACCGCCTCCTCGGAGGAGCAGCGGTTCCGGGAGCTGGCCGTTGAAGGCATCGACGGCCATGTGCGGTGGTCGGGTCGCACCACCCGGGAGGGGGTGCCGCTGGTCGACCACTTCGTTACCGCGGCCCGAGTCGCGTTCCGGCTGCACCACGGCCGGGAGCCCGAAGGGCAGGTGCGCGGCACCTGCCTGGTGAACCACTGCCTGGCGGGCGAGCACCTCGCCGACCGGGTCATCCGCGAGCGTCGCCGCGAGCAGGCCAGGGCCGACAGGGAGGCGCTGGATGACCTCGTATAAGGCCGACGTCCGCGCCGCGCTGTGGGAGCAGATCGCCCGCCTGCTGAAGTCCGAGGACGTCTCCAACACGGAGGCCGCCGTACGGCTCGGCGTAGATCGCCGATTCGTCGCACGGGTGCGGGCCGACCTCGGTCTGCCGCAGTACCAGCGGCCCCCGGTGCGGTGGACGCAGGAGCGGTTCGACCAGATGACGCGGCAACTGCGCGGCGGCCACCGCCGATGGCTGGGCCGCACATCCCCGGACGGCGTGCCGATGGCGAGCCGTGACGAGTCCGCGTACCGGGTCGCGTTCCGGCTGCACCACGGACGTGACCCGGTGGGCCGCGTCGAGGGGACGTGCACCAGGAAGCGCTGCGTGGCGGGCGGACATCAGCGGGACGACGTCATGCGGAAGACCGCCCCCGAGCTGCCGGTCGGGCTCACGCAGAACGGCATGGACCTGGTTGCGATCCGTCGCGCGCTGAGCGGCGAACCGCCATACCCGCCGCTGAAGCCGAAGGAACGGCGGTACGCCTTCCGCCAGGCCGACCCTGACCTGTCCATCGCCGAGCTGTCGGCGCGGCTGGGCTGTGCCCGGCGCACGATCTCGCGGTGGCGGGAGAAAGGGGTCCCGGCGTGAGCCTGCACCTGCTCCTCGCATGGATCGACCTCGCCCTGGCCGTGGACGCCGCCGTGTCCACCGCGCCCGAGTGGGGACCGCCCGCAGCAGCCTGCGCCGTCCTGCTCGCCCTGGCCTGGCTCGCCCTGTCGGACAGTGCCCGGACCCGTGTCCGGACACTGTCCGCCCCTCTCCTTCACCTTCCCCACTTCAAGCCGCTGACCTGCAAGGACACGTGTCCGGACACGTCAGCGGACACCAGCCCGGACACGTCCGGACACGACCCCCGAGGAGGCCGCTGATGCGCACCAGCTACGACGCCCCGAAGACGCTCAGCCGGCCCGACTGGTGGGGCGACGACGCCCTGTGCCGCACGTACGACCCCGACGAGTTCTTCCCGGAGGACTGGCGGCGCGGCCCCGGGAAGCTCCAGGCGATCGTCGCGAAGCAGATCTGCGCCCGCTGCCCGGCGATCACGCCGTGCCTGGACGGCGCCCTCCAGCGTCGCGAGCCGGTCGGCATCTGGGGCGGCCTCGACCCCGACGAGCGAACGCAACTGGTGGTCAACCGTGGCCGATCGACGCAAGCCCCGGCGGCCTAAGCAGCCTCGCCGGCCCCAACCGCCGCCGACCGGCGTCCTCGACTGGACGCGCGGCAGCCACTGGGGCGGCGTCGAGAGGAAGTGCCGCTACTGCCCCGGCCTCACCCCGCTGCGAGACAGCGACGGGAGACCCGCGCACAAGGTGTGCGCGGAGGAGGCCATCGCCCGACAGGTCGAGGAGTACGCCGAGGCCTGGGAGAACGAAAGGCTCCGCGAACAGTGAAGTACGCGAAGATCCCCGCCGACCAGCGCGAACGGATCGCGCTCGAGATGAGGGATCGGTATTACCGCGGGTCGTCCATCCGCAACCTGCGCGACCACTACGGCTACTCGTACGGCACCGTACACAACCTCCTGCTGTCGGTCGGCACCACGCTGCGCGGCCGTGGCGGCATCAAGGGCGCCAAGCCCAAGAAGAAGCAGGCCTGACCCCACCGACCGGCCCGGGGCGGCTGCTTCCCCGTCAACGCCGCCCCGGGCCCCTTCAACGACCAGCCGGGAGACACCTCATGGAGAACCGAACCGTCGTCGGCCTCGCCGCCGCCGCGGTCGCCGCGCTCATCATCGGCACCGCCTGCAGCGGCCAGCTCGGCGACGACGACAGCGGATGCCAGGGCGCCGGGCAGTTGCACGCCGCCCCGGCCGCCGCGGCGAAGCCGACCCGCCTCCCGGCCGGCTCGGTACGGAAGGTCCCCGCGGCCCCGCCCAAGACCACCAAGGCCCCTGCCACCCGCCGACCGGCCCCCCGGATCTCGAAGGCCCCGCACGCCACGAAGACGCCGCACACGGGCAGCCACGGCCACCACGGCGGCCACGGACCAGACATCGACATCGACCTCGACGGCTGCTGACCCACCCTCACGAGCACTTCCCGGAGCACCTCATGATGGACACCGACGCCGCCGCACGGCGCATCTACGCGGCCCTCGCCGCAGCCATGGACGGCGACGCCGACACCGCCGCCGACCACATCCAGGCCGTCGCCACCGACGGCGACATCAACCGCATCTACGGGATCTGCTGCGCCCTCGGACACGCCGCCACCCGCTCCCTGCAGGTCACGTTCGGCGACCAGGCCCCGCAGCCCAGCCGCGGCGACATGTGGGTCCTCCAACAGCTGGAGCCCGAACTCCGCCCCGACCGCGCACAGTCCGGCGAGGACAGCCCGGCGCAGCTGTTCTCGCTGCGGTTCATCGTCGCTTACGCCAACGGCGACACCGCCGCCGACGAGGCCCTCTTCGAGGCCGCCGCGCAGATCGGTGACGAACACCTGGTCCGTTGCGTCGTCCAGCTCGTCGCCGACACGGCCGGCCTGTGCAGCATGGGCCACGCTGCCCTCGGCACCACCCCCGGAGCAGCCGCGTGACCACCCTGCCGCCCGGCGCCCGCCTGTTCCACCGCGGCGTCCCCGGCCTGCGCCCCGGCGCTCTCGTCCTTCCGCCGGTCGTCACCGGCGTCGAGCGCACGCTGACCGGCACCGCGCAGGCCCTCGGCGCCAGCCCCGAACATGCCCGAGGCGACCGCGTATACGTCACCATCGGCCGCGACGTCGCCCGCGTCTACGCTGCCTTCAAGCCGGACGGATCGCTGTACGAGGTCCACACGGACGGCGTCCTGGAGGCGGACCCGGACTGCACCGTGCCCGGCGTCTCCTTCGCCTGCACGGCCGCCGTCGTCGTCCGGGTGGTGGACCCGGTGGTCCTGTTCCGCGACCGGCCGTTCGACGCGTGGGTGCGCATGCTCAACCGGGCCACCGAGGCGGCCGGAGCACTGGTCGGCGGGCGGCAGGCCGGATGAGCGGAAGGACAACACGGACGCGCGAGGAGGGGACGGCCCGGATGGGCTGCCCCCGCCTCGGCATGCCTGCGTGTCGGTCAGTCGCCCGCCGGCTCGCCGAGGGCGGCCAGGGCACGCTCGTAGAACTCCGGGGACACGAGGACGGCCTGCGGCTTTTCGCGCCGGGTCAGGATCACGCGCTGCTGGAGCAGGCGTACCCGCGCGATGACCTCGGTCAGGTTGGCGCGGGCATCCGAGACACCCATCCGGGCTTCAGGCGACTCACTCATAAAGCAAGCGTACATGTAGCCCAGACGAGTGTGCATGTACGACGGAAAAGCAAATGCGTCGGGTTGTACAATTCGAGCATGATCAAGGAACAGGCACGGCACTTTCCTGTGCGCCCGTTCGACCGCAACGCTCGCCCCAGAGACCTCCTCGCTCGGGGGGAAGGCGGCGGCGCTAGTGCCGTCTATCGCTTCTATGCGCACGGCCGTCAGCCCCTCTACATCGGGGTCTCGTCGTGCCTCAGCGTGCGCCTGGCAGACCACAGGCGCACGTCCCCCTGGTGGTCGCTGGCGGAGTACATCGCGGTGTCCTGCTACCGCAGCCACAAGGCGGCAGAGGCGGCCGAGGTTGCAGCGATCATGGCTGAGCGGCCCATCTTCAACCGCCAGGGAATGACGGCCCGCACGCGCATGGAGATCCGCTTCGAGGACGGGGCGGAGTCCATCGCCGCTGAGCTGCACCGGATCGCGTCGCCAGACCTCGTCCGCGACCTTGCCCGCCTGCTGGCAGCCCCGGAGCTGTTCCCGACCCCGGTTGCTCCGCCCCCGCCGTGCTTCGACGGCCTCGCAATGGCCCCTGTCCGTCCCATGAACCCAGAGAACGAGGCGACGTGAAAGTTCGACGCTCACGTCTCACCGGCGATTTCGTGCAGGTCCCGAACGCGACGGCGCGTAACGAGGACCTGAGCCACATGGCGCGCGGAATCCTTGTGGAGCTGCTGAGTCGGCCGGACGGCTACGAGACGACGGCTGACGAGATGTGGAAGGCGTCGGTCAGGAAGCACGGGAAGGCCAGTCCTGGCCGAAGGGCCTTTCGTGCGGCCTTCGCCGAGTTGAAGCAGCACGGGTACATGGTCGCTGAGCGGGAGCCGCTGGCGGGCGGCCGGTACGGGACCGTGCTGACTGTCTATGACCTGCCTGCAGGGATCGCTGTGCCGCAGGGGGACACGGACGAGCCCGACCGGAACAGTCAAGGTCGCACCGACGTACCGCCCGGTGGTACCTCGGAGTTCGGCACCTCGGCCGACGACGACAACGCCGCAGGTGGCACCCGCGTACCGCACGGTGGTACGTCGGGCGAGGGGACCCCGGCCGACGTCCACAACGCCGCAGGTGGGACCGGCGTACCGCACGGTGGTACGTCGGACGTCACCGATGTACCGGATGGTGGCACGTCAGACCGACCTGCGGAAACGGACGTTCCTGCAGGTAGCACCGACGTACCGCCTACCGACGTGCCACACGCTGGTACGTCTTCTAGAAAACGGGCTAAGAAAACGACGAATACGGGTGGTTCCGGCCGTAGGCCAACTACCGGTAGTGGGGGCGGGCCTGGGAGCGGCTCCGCCGCGCAGGACGACGAGTCCGAGAGCGAAATTCCTCCCGAGGCGATCCGCTGCGTGATCGCGATGTACCCCGAGTGGCTTCGCAAGCAGTTCGAACGGGCCTGCCACACGATGCCGGACAACGTGGTCGACGCGATCCGGACCGAGCTGGCGACCGGCGTCACCACCCCGCAGCTGGTGGCCCGCATCGACCGCCGGTGGGTGAAGCGACGGTTCGAGGACGACGCGCTCTCCGCAGACGGCCGAGGTATCGACAGCCTCTTCGCCGTCGCGATCGACCTAGTGCGGCGCGGGGACTGCACGCACCCGCTGTGCGACGACGGCACGGACCTTGCCACCGGCGAGCCCTGCAGGAGCTGCGAGCGGACCCAGGAGGACCGGCAGCCCGCCGCTCCCGAGTACACCCAAGGCGCGTTCCCGGTGCCGCTGCAGGGCGGCTCCTCGAGCGCGCCGCGGCCCACCGTCCCGGGACCCCGGACACGGATGCGGGACTGCGACAACCCCGAATGCCGAGCGCCCTTCAAGGGCCCCGCCGACTACGACGTCCCCGCAGGCCTGTGCCCGGCGTGCCAGGCCGAGCAGCGAAAGGCAGAGAACGCATGATCGAGAAGGTGACCGAGCTGGGCGAGGCGCTCCGCGCCCTGGGCGTGCGAGGTGAGCACCTGATCGCCCTGCAGCCCGCTCCGGAGGACTTGGACGAGATCCGGGACGAGATGGACGCGGCCCGGCGGCTCCTCGCGGTGGCCCGCGCCTCGCTGGCGCGCCGGTGCCCGCAGCATCCGAACGCGCCGACTGACCCGGCGGCCGGGGGCGAGTGCTTGTTCTGTGCGACGAACCGGCGCCGTGGCGAGACCGGCAACGTCACCCCGGCGGTGCCGCTGCAGGAGGTGGCCCGCGCGGTCGCCGAGCTGGGCCAGGACGAGGCCGTACGCCGGTATGGGGCGAAGACGGTGACCCGGGCGCTGCTGGTCTGCCGCAACGACCTGGCACTGCTGCAGGAGTCGGCGTGAAGCGCAGCGTGGCGGCCGAGCTGTTCGACCAGGCGGCGCACGACCCGGCCCGGCGTGAGGACGCGATGAGCGCCCTGTTCACCGGCCTGGCGGCTGCCGCTCAGCAGGCGGCGGACGAGATGCGGCGGCTGCGGGAGGAGGCCCGCGCGGCGCGCCGGAACCGGCCCGAGGCGGTCGCCGCCCGGTCGGCCGCCGCGGCGAAGGGCTGGGAGACCCGCCGGCGTCGCGCGGCCGAGGACGCGGCCCGCGACGGCTGGGAAGACCGGCCGGTCCGCACCGGCCCGGTCTGCGGCGAGATGAACCACAACTCGGTCGGCTCCGAGGTGTTCTGCGAGCTCGACCCGGACCACGAAGAAGACCACGACGACGGCGACGGCACGACGTGGCCGCGGGAGGACTGACGTGACAACGACTGCACAGGCCGAGGGGCCCAGGATCGTCGGCGAGGCGCTGGCGATGGGCGTGAGCGGCGACTTGGAGGGCGGCGTCGACCTGATCGTGCCGCTGATCGCGGCCGGCTGGGGGAGCGCGTACGCGCTGGCGGCGATGCTCGCGGAGACTGCCTCGCACATCGCTCGCCGCGACCACGAGCCCGGCACGGTGTTCGGGATGCCGGTGCAGAACACCGAGACCGGCGAGTGGGAATCGGCGGAGGTACTGCCGCCGCACGTGCGGTTCGCGGCGCAGTTCACCACCGCGTGGGCGAACCGCGACCGGGCGCACGCCGAAGCCATGTTCACCGCCTTGTACGAGCACTCCGCGCCGGACGGCAGCGACCTGGTCGACGGGCTGCTGATGCTGTTCCAGATGGCCGTGTGCACCTCGCAAGAGGTGGTCGCCGAGGAGCGGGCCAAGCGGGAGCGGGGGAGCGGCTCGTGACCCTGGTGACCCGCGACAAGAAGACCGGCCTGCGCCGGGGCCCGATCCGTTTCCCCGACGGGCATCCGCTGGTGCCGTCCGGGTGCCGCTGGTGCGGCATACCCGAGGCCACACACGGCCGGGGCTACATCGCCTCGGTCGGGATGCACACGTGGGAGCAGCCGACCAGCGCGCAGGTCCTCCGCCGTATGCAGGCCCGCGCCAAGGCCCAGCGGCACGCCCGCCACGAGCAGCAGCCCGGCACGGTCTTCGGCATGCCGATTCAGAACGTGGAGGCAGGCGAGTTGGCGTTGGCGGAGGTGCTGCCGCCGTTCGGGTTCCACCGTGTTAGGAATGCTCTGCCGGGGCGAGGTGTGATTCGAGGTGGAGCCAGGTGGCATCAGGGAACAGCAAGATCGTCAAGTTGGAGTTGACTCCGCTCGGCAACCGTCCGCGAAACTGCCCTCCTGAGGCACAGGGAGCGTGGAACTACCTGGTTGGTGCTCATGCAAGCGTTTCAGGACTGTTCGACACCCTCCACGTCCTCCGCCTCAAGTCCGCGGAGGAAAGCGACCCGCGAGGTCGGCTGTCCCACGATCAGACCGATCAGCTGCGAGCGGCGCTCGTTTTCAGCTCCTCGGGACTGGACGCGTGTCTCCGCAGGCTTCTGCGTGACGCGCTTCCGGTCCTCGTCAACGGCAACACGGACGCTGAGGGCAGGTTCAAGGCGTTTGTGAACGAGCAGCTGAACGGGGCAAAGGCCCCCAAGCACATCAGGACCGCATTGATCGACCGAGACCCCAGAAGTCGGCTGATCGAGTCCTATGTTGACGCGTTGACCGGGTCCAGCTTGCAGCAGGTATCAGACCTACGGAAGGTCAGAGACGCGCTAGGGATCGCCTCCGCCGCCATAACAGACACTGTGATCGAGAAGCTGGGGCCCTTCTTCGCCGCCCGTAACGAGGTCGCACACGAGCTGGATCTCGTCGATCCGAGCGGCAGGGGGACCACCACACGCAGAGGCCGCAAGATGGCTGATGTCAGAGATCAATGCGACGAAGTCCTCCTACAGGTTCGGTCGTTCGTCCGCCATTCGGCCAAGCTGATCGGACAGTGCTGACCACCATGTTTGCCACGCCGACCTGACCGTCGACGCACCGCCAGGGATGGCTGCGGCGCCACATGCTTGCAAGTCTGAGAATCTCGGTCATAAAATCACTGCCATGCTCAGACCCGAGGATGCACGGTTCATTACGGAGGCCATCACGCCTCTCGCCGCACCGCTCCATGAGGCCTTGGAGCAGGGCCGGTTGAACGCGGACGATCACTATGATCGACACGAGATGACCGGCCGGCGCTTCCTCAAGGGCCGGACAGACCTGACGCGAGACCACGCGCTGGCCCACCTGCTGCGACAGGACCTCGCTGGCTGGAGCCCTTCCCGTCGCGGGAGCGGGCGAATCCATTTGTCACGGAATGCGATGTCCATTCGCCTGCTCCACCGTTCGCCGTTCGGTGATTCTGTGCCTCCGCCAGGGAAAAACCGGGCTCGCATAAACTATTATCGAAACCCGGTGCCCGATCTCATCGGAGTGGAGGCGAGTCAACTCCTGGCGGTGTGGGATGTTGATGAGAAGGGTGAGGTGGTCATCCGCGTCGTCCGGCCAACAAGGTCGTTCAAAGCTGGAGCGGTCTCAACGTCGGACTACGACTTGCTCCTACCGCGCAGTGCAGAGGATCTTTCCAAGCTCGAGTTCATCTCAAGCGACGAAGAGATCGACCTTGGTTTCCTGTTCGAAGATGACGAAACGCAAGAAGGAACTGGAGAGGGAAGTGCTTGATACCGGTGCGCGGCTGCGCACGCTCCGCATGCTCATGGGGCTGACCCAGAAGGAACTTGAGAGCATTGCCGGGGTGACGCAGTCGATGATCTCCGGTATCGAAAGGGGAGACAAAACTGCCAGCGAGGAGACTCTGTTGGCCGTCGCTCGCGCCACGGGCACCCCCTATAGCTTCTTCCTTGTGGACCCAGACGATCTCCCGACGGACACACTTCACTTCCGCAAGAAGGCCAGTGCCTCAGCCAAGGAGATTGATCGAGTCAAGGCGACAGCGCGAGAGGCATATCGCGTAGCCTCCCAGCTCATCGTGGAGACGCGCATGCGGCGCCTCCCGGTGCCACGTGCGGAAGGTGAGATTGACGAAGCGACTATCGAGACGCTGGCAGCGGAGACTCGGGATGCTCTCGGCGTTGCCCGCGATGGAATCCTGAAGCACGTCATTCGGACCTGCGAACGCGCCGGAATCCCCGTTGTCCCTCTGGTACTCGTCGACGGCACTGGCGAACAGGAGGACGTGGCCATCGGTCATTCCGGCGTCTCGTGCTGGCGAGGGGTATCCGATCCGCAGCTGATCGCCTATTTCGGCTCGGATGCCGGAGATCGTCAACGCTTCACTGTGGCACACGAGTTGGGACATCTTGTGCTGCATCCGGCTCGTCGCACTATCTCGACAAAACAAGCGGAGGCAGAGGCGCACAGGTTTGCCGGTGCCTTCCTCATCCCGGAAGAGCAAGCGCGTGAGGCACTCAGTGGGAACTTCACTCTTCGGAACCTGGCGGTCCTGAAGTCCAACTGGGGTATTTCTATGCAGGCGCTGATCGAGAGGGCGTTTGGGCTAGGGCTCATCGACAGCACTCGTCGTTCCAGTCTCTACCGGCAGATGGCCACTAACCAGTGGAGGTCTCGGGAGCCTGTTACCGTTCACCCGGAGCAACCGGCTCTCATGCGCATGATGATGAAGCGCCGGTTCGGCACCTCGCCGTCCCTACGTCAGACTGCGGAAGAACTCGGCCTGCATCCCGTTCTTATGCGGTCACTTGCGCCCGAGCTCTCCACGCCGTCTCAGAGTTCGCATAGCGGTGAAGTGGTCAGTTTGCGTGATCGGCGTCGGGACTTGCAGCACGCATAGTGTTCATCGCTGATTCGGTCTACGTCCCTAAAAGCTGTCGCGTAATCGTCGGCGAGCACCCTCGACTGAGACGAACAGGAAGTTCGCGCCAGGCGGCACTGGCCTTGATGTCAACCTGCGCCGAATCCAGGAAAGCTGACGCCCGCTGGGACCAGGAATGAGTGGAAACCCCTTCTTTACCGTTCCCGGTGCTTGCGCGCCCGCCCTGCGGTATGACTAGGTAGGGCTGCGATCGGCTGGAGGCGGAAGTGGCAATGGAATTGGGCATGGTTGGCCCGGCGCAGAGTGAGTACTTGTATCACTTCACAGGCAGAAACGGGCCCCGGCCGCACTGGGTGCCGGAGGAGATACAGAGCGCGAGTCCCGAGGCGCGGCTGGAGGCGATCCTTCAGGAGCGCAAGTTCCGGGCATTCGCTCCTTTCGGCGCCGCCGACCCTGGGGAGTCGGGTATGCCGTGTCTGTGCTTCTCCGAGAGCCCCCCAGAACATCTGGATCACCTGATCCAGTGGCGACGCTTCGACCCATGGGGAGTGGTCACCACCCGGTCCATGATCAATCGACATGGCGGCGGTGCCGTGGCGTATGTACCGCCGGATGTGCACGAGGACTTCAAGAAGGCCGATCTAGGGCACTGGGCTGTCCGCACCGAACAGCGCTCAACGTGGCTGCACGAGCGTGAATGGAGGCTCCCCATCCGCAAGGGGGGCGTCGGTATCCAGAGCCTCGCTGCGATCCTTGTTGGTAATGCCGAGTGGCGGCCGGAGAAGGTGCCCGTAGGCTGGGTAGATCGTTCGACAGGCGAGCCATTGCCAGGTCCCGAGGCAAACCCGTACGCGGAACCGGTCCTTGACTACCCGAGTCTGTGGCGTGAGTCGCCGATCTGGGTGTGGGACAAGGAAACCAGGAAGCTGGTCAAGTACGACGCCGGTGAGCTGTGCTGAAGAGTGCCCGAACCGATGCCAGTCCGGCCAGCCGGCGTAAATCCGGCTGCGTCGACAGCCCAATGCGCACTATGGTCCTCCACTCGCAGGTGCGCAGGTAGCGGCCACTTCTCCTGTCAAGAGCGTGACGCGGGCTGGAGTCCCGCCGCCGACGTCGTGCCGGTGTCGTCTAGCGGCCTAGGACAGGTACGTTGCCGCAGCCGACCTTGATCTCTGCACACTCAGGCACGGGCCGCCCGCCACGGGGGATTTCAGGCGGGCGGCTTCGTCACGTCCGGTCAGGCGACCAGGGCGCCGGTGCGGGCCGCGAACTCGCGCACGCCCTCGATGCGGGTCGGCCCGTACAGCAGGCCGGCCGTCAGCGCCCGCAGCGCGGGCCGCCGCACCTCCTGGGGCGCCTCCTGCTCGACCCGGCGGAGCGCGGCGAACGTCTGCTTGCCGTCGCCGAGCGCGTTCCACATGCGGGCGACATCGGTCCATGCCCGCGCCCGCCGCTCCGGAGTCGACATCCGGTCCACGTTCAGCCGGGCCGCGACCGGCACCGCCTCGTCCGGGGTGCCCAGCGCGTTCAGCACACCGATCCGGTACACGTCGACCTGCGTGCGAGTGGCCTCCACCGTGAACAGGCCCGGCACGGCCGTCCGCCGCCCAGCCTCCTCCTCGGCCTCCTCCAGCAGCGACAGGGCAGTTGTCCGGTCCCGGCCGGTGGCCGCCGAGTACGCGCCGGTCAGCAGCAGCGTCGTCCGTACGGCACCCGTGTGGTCGCGGGAGGCGTCCAGGTCGGCGGCCTCCTTGGTCAGCAGATGCACCGCGGCTGTGGAGCGGCCCGAGCGGCGCATGGCGATCGCCAGCTGCCGCGAGGCCTCCCCGACGGCCACCGGGATGCCGCTGCAGCGCGCAGCCGCCAGCGCCCGGTCGGCGGCCACCCACGCCGCATCCGAGTGCTGCTTGGCGGCCAGCTCGGCAGCGAGCACGTAGCTGCGGGCCAGCGCCAGGTCGGCCTGCTCCCGGGTCCGGCCCGACGCGGCGTCCCGCGTCGCGGTCGCCGACGCGATCAGACCGGGCAGCGTCTGCCCGAGCCGCGTGTACTGGGTTGCGCAGAAGTCCCGGCGGGCGGCAGCGATCTGCGCGACCAGCCGGGGCAGCGGCACGGGCTCCGCCTGCGGCAGCCGGAACAGCGCCACGTCCAAATCCACGGGCTGGGCAGCGGCGGCAGCCGGCCCGGCGCCGACGACGGCCGTCGCCCCCGCTGCCACCACTCCCGTCAGCAGGTTCCTACGACGCACCTCGTCCTCCTCAACCGACCGGCAACCTCCAGCCACCGTAGCGACATTGGCCATGCCGGATACGGCAGACGCACGCAGCTGCTCGGGTGCGATCCGCAGGACCGCGGCGAACTTCAGCAGAGTCGGGTAGTCGACCTGCATCTGCCCGCTCTCGATGCGCGAGACGGCCGACGCCGAGTAACCAGTGGCCTTGCCGACCTCGGCCTGCGTTTTCCGCGCGGCGCAGCGCGCCCCGCGTAAGAGGGCACCGATCTCCTCCGCGCCCATGGGCACCTCCTCGGACCCGCAATCGGGTGAGGGAGAACGTAGCGCCGCTCGGCAGACGTTGGGAGGGCGCGCGGATGCACGCCGTATGCGGGATCCGCACACCGCTTGCCGATGCCCGCCTGCCCGCTCCGCACCGCCCGCGCGGGCCGCCATGGTGAGGTCCGCACCCGGCAACCGCTGGGCGTCTCCACGACCGGCACCCCCAACTGCGGCACACCCATGCCGTCGACCGGTCATTCTCACCGGAGGCAAGACATGAAGCTGTTGGTTACCGGCGGCGCCGGTTTCATCGGCTCACACTTCGTTCGGCGCATCCTGGACGCCGACGACATCGAACAGGTCACCGTCCTCGACGCACTGACCTATGCCGGCCACGTCGCGAATCTCGGATCGGCGTTCCTCAGCCCCAAGCTGCAGTTCGTCCACGGCGACATCTTCGACGCCGAACTGGTCGACGCATTGGTCGGCGAGCACACGGCCGTCGTCCACTTCGCCGCCGAGTCCCACGTCGACCGCTCGTTCACCACCACCACGATGTTCCTGACCACGAACGTCCACGGCACCCAGAACCTCGCGGACGCGGCCATGCGGCACGGCATCGAGAAGTTCATCCACGTCTCCACGGACGAGGTGTACGGGCCGCTCCTGGAAGGCGCAGCCACCGAGGACTACCCGCTCCGCCCCACCGTCCCCTACGCCGCGTCGAAAGCCGCCAGCGACCTGATCGCGCTGAGCTACTGGCAGACGTACGGCGTCCCGGTCTGCGTCACCCGCTCCTCGAACAACTACGGGCCGAACCAGCACCCGGAAAAGATCATCCCGCTGTTCGTGACGCGCCTGCTGCGCGGCGAGCAGGTCACCCTCCACGACCGGGGCCAGCACGTCCGCAACTGGCTCCACGTCGAGGACAACTGCGCGGGCGTCGAACTCGTCCTGCGCCAGGGCGTGCCCGGCCAGGTCTACAACATCGGCGGCGGCACCGACCTGTCCAGCAAGGACCTGACCGGGGAGCTGCTGCGGATCTGCGGCGCCGACTGGGACCGGGTCACGTACATCCCGGACCGGCTGTCCAACGACCTGCGCTACGCCATGGACTGGTCGAAGCTCGCCGCCCTCGGCTACCGGCCCGCCCGCGACTTCAAGGCCGGGCTGGAGGAGACCGCGGACTGGTACCGCCGCAACCCCGACCGGTGGGCGCCGCTCTCCCGCAGCCCTCTGCCGGCCGTGCCCTCCCCGCGCACCGAGCCCATCTCCGAGAAGGAACGCCAGCATGCCTGACCAGACCCCGCGCCGGATTCTCGTCACCGGCGTCGGCGCCAACCCGGGCTTCGGCCTCGCCCGCAGCCTGCTGCGGCTCGGCCACCGGGTTGTCGCCGTCGACGCCAACCCGCTCGCCCCCGGCTTCTTCCTGGACGACGTCTCGCCGTACGTCATCCCGCGCGCCGACGACCCCGACTACCCGGAGGCCATCACCGAGCTGTGCCGAGCCTTGGCCGTCGATGCGATCGTGGCCGGCATCGAGAACGACCTGCCGCCGCTGCTCGACCTGCGGGCCCGCCTCGAAGCCGACGGCGTACGCCTGTGGCTGCCGGACGCCGAATCGGTGCACAACTGCATCGACAAGGCCCGCTTCCACGACACCCTGACCGAGCACGGCATCCCGACCCCGCGCACCTGGGACCCCGAAGACCTCGACCTGGTGCCCGCCGACATCGAGCTGGTCGTCAAGCCGCGAGTCGGCCACGGCGCCCAGGGCGTGCACATGCCGACGTCCCGGCGGCAGGCCCGCGTGCTGTGCGAACTGGTCCCCGGCGCGATCGTGCAGGAACGCATTCACGGCACCGAGTTCACGGCCGACTGCCTCGTGGACCGCGAAGGCCGCGCCTCGGTGATCCTGCGCCGCCGCGACCTGGTGAGGGCCGGATGCGTCGCCGTCTCCACGACGTTCGAGGACCAAGCCGTGCACGACCTCGTCGTGGACACGCTGCGGGCCGTCCGCGCGCAGGGCCTCAGTTGCGTCCAGGGGTTCATCACAGACGACGGCCGAGTCACGATCACCGAGCTGAACGGCCGCATCGCCGGAGGGTTCGCGCTGACCGAGGCCGCCGGCGCGGACCTGGTCGGCCAGATGGTCAACGGCCTGTTCGGTCGGCCGGTCGACCACGATCAGCTCACCTACCGCACCGGCATGTTCCTCACGAACTTCCTGGAGACGTTGCGCGTCGGCGACGTCACCGAGCTGGAGATCGTCGCCCCGAGGGGAGCCACAGCATGAAGACCACTGTCAGGCCCGACAGCATGTCTGAGCACTGGCCGCAGGACGCACTGATTGTGCTGGGCGCGTCGGAGGAGCAGATCCCGCTCTACCAGGAGGCGCGGCGTCGCGGAATCCCGACCATCGCCGTGGACATGCGGCCGGACGCTCCCGCGCTTCCGTTCGCTGACGCGACCCTGAAGATCTCCACCCGGCACACCGACGCCATCGCCGACGCGCTGGGCGACGTGCACCCCGCCGGGATCGTCTGCGGCGCAAGCGACGCCGCGCTGGCCAGCTGGCACGCCCTGTGCCTGCACTACGGCACCGCCTACGTGTATCCCGAGAGTGCACTCGCGGCCGGCGACAAGGCTGCCTTCCACGCGATCGCCGCATCCTGCGGCGTCACCACGTACGGATGGACCGTATCCGACAACCCTGACCAGGTCGTCACTGAAGCGGCAGGGATGCGCTTCCCACTCGTGATCAAGCCTGTGGACGGTTCGGGTAGCAAGGGCGTCAGCCGCATCACCGGCCCCGACGACCTGCCCGCCGCCGTCGCCTACGCCCGCTCCTACTCCGCCTCTCAGACCGTGATCGCTGAGGAATTCCTTGAAGGCCGCCCCTTGGCCATCGAGGTCTTCATGCACGACGGCAAAGCGCTGATGACCTGTATCAAGGACAAGGCGTTCGTCGACGGGAGCTTCGTCGTCAGGCGGCTGAGCACTGCACAGCTGCCCTCGGCGACACAGGATCAACTCGAGGCCACCGTCGAACGGCTGTGCCGTGCCCTCGGCATCGACAACGGGCCGGCGAACTTCGACGCCGTCCTCGGCACGGACGGCCAGGAGCGCGTCATCGAGGCCAACGCACGCCTCGGTGGTGACGGCGTCCCGCGACTGCTCGCCGCCGCGTACGGCGTGGACGTCGTGCGTGCGCTCATCGCGCTCGCGCTCGGCGAGCCGTTCGCCGACCACCTGGCGCCGACGCGCGGTGCGCACGCGGCGCTGGAGCTGATCGGCTCACCGCTCGCCGCCGAAGGCGAACTCGTCGCCTGGGAAGGCGTCGCCGAAGCCCGCAACCTCCCCGGGATCACCGATATCGAGCTGTTCGCCAAGCCGGGCGACCTCGTACGACCGCATGACCAGTCCGGCCACAAGATCGGCCTGCTCGTCGCTGCCGGGCCAACGGTTGCGGACGCATCCTCGGCTCTGACGACGGCGAGCGCGCTGGTCCGACCGATCATCCGACCGACCACGGAGCCGTCATGACCACCACCGTGAAACCGGGCGCCGGACGCAACAACACGCCGTTCCTGTACGGCGAGGAGGCCGCCGCAGTCGCCCGCGTGCTGGAGACCGGCCAGTACGGGCACACCGACGTCACCGAGGAGTTCGAGCGGCGCATCGCCGAGTTCCTGGGCGTCCGGGACGCCGTGGCCGTCATGTCCGGCACCGCGGCCCTGCACACGGCACTGCTCGCCGCCGAAGTCGGCCCCGGCCACGAAGTGATCGTGCCGTCCATGACGTTCTGCGCGACCATCCAGGCGATCCTTACCACCGGCGCCACACCCCGGTTCGTGGACATCGACCCGGCCACGCTGTGCGTCACCGACCAGCTCGTCATGGACGCCGTCACCGACCGCACGCGCGCGATCATGCCGGTCCTGTTCGGCGGGCGGGCCATCGACTTCTCCCGCATCCGCAAGGAGCTGGCCGCCCGCGAAATCGCCATCGTGGAGGACGCCGCGCACGCCTTCGGCTCCCGCAACGGCACCCGCCGCGTCGGCGCCACCGGAGACCTCACCTGTTTCTCGTTCGGCCCGATTAAGAACCTCACCTGCGGCCAGGGCGGCGTCGTCATCCCGCGCGGCCACGTTGAGGCCGCCACGCTCCGCCGGATCCGTATGCTCGG
The DNA here is from genome assembly GCF_040682835.1 of Streptomyces sp. NPDC051104. Lineage (NCBI taxonomy): Bacteria > Bacillati > Actinomycetota > Actinomycetes > Kitasatosporales > Streptomycetaceae > Streptomyces > Streptomyces sp. NPDC051104. The sequence continues at coordinate 126,941 of NZ_JBFBBS010000010.1, forward strand.
CGTCGTCCAGTCCCAGGCCGAACGCGCCCAGACCACCAGCTACACCGTGGAGGGCTTCGGGCTTCGCTACCAGATGTCCGGCATCAACGCCGCCATCGGCCTCGCTCAGCTCGACCACTTCGAGCAGGCCGAGACGACCCGCCGCACCCTGTGGCGCACGTACCGGCGAGCCCTCGCAGACCTGGACGGCGTGACCCTGGTCGACGTCGACCCCGACCACTCCGTACCGCACCTGTGCCAGGTCCTCATCCCCAACCGGGACGAGGTGCACGCGCAGATGAAGGCCCGCGGCATCGGCGTCGGCGTCCACTACCCGCCCAACCATCTGCAGCCCGCGTTCGCCCAGTGGCGTCGCGACTTGCCCGCCACCGAGCAAGTCGGCGCCGAGGTCCTGACGCTGCCGTTCCATCAGCACCTCAGCGAGGCGGACGTCGACCAGGTCGTCACCGCCCTCGGCCAGGCCCTAAAGACCGTGGGAGCCGCATCGTGCGCAAGGTCCTGACCGTCTGCCTCGGCAACTACTGCCGGTCGCCGTTCGCCGCGCTCGCCCTCGCCCGGCGCGGTGCTGGTGAACTCGAAGTCCGCTCAGCCGGGCTGATCGGCAAGTGGGAAGGCGAGCCCGCCAACGAGCAGATGATCGAGGCTGCCCGACGGCTCGGTCTCGACCTCACCGGCCACCGCGCCACGCAGCTCACCCGGGAGATGCTCGACTGGGCCGACACCGTCCTGGCGATGGACGCCTCCGTGCTCGACGTCCTTCACGAGATCGCCGACGATGACGTTCAGCCCAAGCTCCGCCTGTACCTGAACGACCGCGACGTCCCCGACCCCATGGGCAAGGACCAGGCGGCGTTCAACGACTGCGCCGTCCTCATCGAGGCAGGGACGGCTCTCCACGTCGGCCAGCCTGACCAGTGACCGGCTGACCCGCCGCGGCGGACAGGACCTCGTCCACGAGCCTATCCGCCGCGTCCGGACGGCCATACGCACGGGCCCGCTCCGCCATGCCCCACCGCACCTGGGCATCGGCCAGGAGCGGGCTCACTGCTTCCTGCAGCCGGGCCGCCGTCACCTCACCGGTGAGCGCCACTGCCGCCCCGGCCTCCTGCAGATGCCGGGCGTTGTGCACCTGCTCGTTCCCCGCCGACGACGCCAACGGCACGAACACGGCCGGCTTGCCCAGCGCGGTCAGCTCCGCCAGCGTCCCCGCCCCGCTCCGCGACACCACGACATCGGCCAGGGCCAGGACGTCGGGCAGCTCGCCACTGACGAACCCCGTCAGGTGGTAGCGGGCCGCCAACTCGGCCGGAAGCCCGGCCGCCCGCGCCCGCAGCCCCGACTCGTTGGCCGGGCCGCACTGGTGGATGACGTTCGCGTACTGCAGCAGCCACGGCAGCACCTCGCCGACCAGCCCGTTGATCTGCTGCGAGCCCTGCGCCCCGCCGGTCACGTACACGGTCGGCAGCTGCCGGTCGAAGCCCCACAGCTGCAGCGCCTGGACAGCCCTGTCCGCCTGTCCGGACAGAACCTCGGGACGCACCGGGTTGCCCGTCACCACCGCCACCGAGCGCGCCGACTCCGACAGCAGCTCAAGGGTCGACTCCGACGACACGCAGATCCGCGCCGCCGAGGCAGCCAGCTTCCGGTTCGCCAGCCCCAGGCGCACCGTCTGCTCATGAAGCACGAGCGGCCGATGGCACATCCGCGCCGCCAGCCCGGCCGGGACAGCCACATAGCCGCCGGTCGCCAGCACCACATCCGGCTGGAACTGGTCGATCGTCCGGCGCGCCTGGAGCACGCCGAGCGGCACCCGGGCCATGTCCCTGACGTTCGCCGGCGACGCCATCTTGAGCGGGTTCTTGGAGCGGCGGATCTTGCCGGTCGCCACCGTGGTGAAGGCGATGCCCTCGGCCGGGGCGACGCGCGCCTCCAGGCCGTCAGCCGTTCCGATCCACAGTGTCTCGAGCGCCCGGCCTTCGGCGGCGAGCCGGGCCTGCAGCGTGCGAACCGCGGTCAGCGCGGGATACGTGTGTCCACCGGTCCCGCCGCCCGTGACGACGAGACGGAAAGGGGCGCTGTGCATCGGGGCTGCTCCTCGGCGAAACGGAGATCAGACGAGCCGCCACAGTAGCGGCTACGGAACGCTGGCTCGGTCGCCTCGCGCGAATCCACGCCACGCGTCGGCCGCGGCCCCGGCGCCCTCAGCCCGCCCAGCCCACGTTCACGACCTCGATACCGTCCAAGTAGGCAACGAACTGGACCCACGAGCGCGCCCCGAACCACAGGGCGCCCTCCCAACTCCCGGTCGCCGGCCACACGTCCCGCCGCACCAACACCGCGGCGATCGTCTCCATGACTTCCCGGCGGCCATCGTCGGGAAGCTCGGCCAGAGCCTCCTCAACCTGGAACGCGAGATCCACCCGATACGGCATCGCACACCCCCGTGCTCGTGGTCTGGAGCAGCACCGTACGGCCCGGCCATCAGCCGCGAGAAGGCCTGTGGAAAACCCCCACCGCGTCACCCGGACGACATGCGCAGTCCGCCATTCGGGCTCATCCTGAGAACGGCCCGACCAGGCGCCACACCGACCTGACCCGGGAGGTGCTGTGTTCCTGCTTGCCCTGCTCATACCGGTCCTGATGGTGGCGTTCCTGTTCGCCACAGCCGCACTGGAGGAACTTCTCTTCCCCGGCCCCGCAATCGCCGACACCACGCCCCCCGACGGGCCAACCGACCAGGCGCTGGCAGAGGCCGCGCCACCCGCCCAACGGTCACCCGCAAGCACCGCACAGCTCGCGCCTGAGCCTCCCCGGCCATAGACAGAAGGCATGACCGACGAAGACCAGGTGCACCGCCCCGGCGAGACCGTTCCCGTCTCAGGCATCTACGAATGCGACTGCGGCCAGGGGCACGAGTACAGCACCGACGTGAAGGGGCACCGTTTCCCGCCCCTGCACGAAGCCTGTAGCGGCAGCGGCTGGAAGCTCAAGGCACCTGCGCACCCCGGCGGCTGACCCAGCCCTCGCGGACGCACGGCAGCATGGTGCTGCGCCCTCCGGTGGAACCGATGCTCGCCCAGGCCCGGGATACGCTCCCGGGCCCCGGCGCGCTCCCCGGCGGGCTCGCCTACGAGATCAAGTTTGATGGTTACCGCGCGATCCTCTACACCCCGACCGCGGAACCCGGCCCGGTTCTGCTGCAGCTACGCCGGGGCAGTCTGGTGCAGGGCCGATTCCCCGAGCTGGTCCGGGCTGCCGCAGATCTCCCCGCCGGTCTGGTCCTGGACGGCGAAATCGTCGTGTGGGCAGGGGAGCAGCTGTCCTTCGAGGCGCTCCAGCGCCGGGCAGCCTCCAGCGGCGCCACCGCCAAGCGGCTGGCCCAGGTGCTGCCGGCGCACTTCATCGCGTTCGACGTCCTGCAGAACGACGGCCAGGAACTCTTGCGCGTCCCGTACACGGACCGGCGCGCACAACTGGAGTCGCTGTTCACCACGTACAGCCTCACAGCCCCCTGGACGCTGTGCCCGATGACCACCGACGTCGCTACCGCCCAGGAGTGGCTGACCTCCTGGACGCAGGTTCCAGGCGTCGAAGGACTCGTGATCAAGGGCCTCCAGCAAAACTACGCTCCTGGCGTCCGGGGCTGGTACAAGATCCGCCGACGCCACACCACCGAGGCCATCATCGGCGGCATCACCGGGACGCTGCGCCGCCCGCAATCCCTCGTCCTGGGCCGCTACGACGACGAGGGCACCCTCCAGCCCGTCGGCCGCAGCACACCACTGCGCCCCGCCGCCGCTCAACAGCTCGCGCAGCACCTCGTCTCAGGCGGAGGCGGCCACCCTTGGGCGGGGATGCGGTTCACCGCGTCCTGGGGCTCGCGTGAGCCCCTCGACGTCACCCTCGTCGCCCCCCGCCTCGTGGCCGAGATCGACGCCGACACAGTGCGAGACCGCGGGGCGTGGCGGCACCCAGTGCGGTTCACCCGGCTCCGCGACGACATGGCACCCGACGACGCACCTCGGTTCGGTGAGGGCTCAACACCCGCTTCGGGCTGACCCAGCAGTCCAGTCACTCCTGGGGCACCCACACGTCCGGGCCGCCGTCACGCCACTCGATCAGGTCCGACGTCGCCGCGTCGACGTCCTCCAACCCGGCCCGCCTCAAGAACTCCTCGACGTCCCCCACGCTGTACGCGACACCCAGGATCACCGCGTCCACCGTCACCGCACGGCCGCCCGTAGCCGACGGCCCGCGCACCACCACGGAACGCTGCCCAGACATGTCCACAGGATCATCCCGGCTGTCCGGACACGCATCTGGACAGCCGCCTCCTTCCTACTCCAGGAACCCGAGTGCTGTGTCCGGACGGCAGTGTGTGCATGCCGGCACCTGCTGACGCAGCGCATCCAACACTTGCGCCCGCGTCGCCGGACGACACCGGCCGCTCTTCGCCGCGACCCAGCAGCCACCCACATGCACCGCATCGAGGTTCTGCCGGTTCAGCCCGTACTGGACCAGCCACTCAGGCGGAGGGGGCCGCATCTCTTCGGCACGCCGCCGCGCCTCCTCCCGTCTCTGCTCCTCAGCGATCCAACCGTCGATCTGCGCCAGCGCCCTCGTCGCCTGCTGCACCACCACGCGCCGCGCGAACTGCAGCAGCTCAAGACGAGATGGTGGGTCGGTCATGCGTTCGATTCTAAGTCCCGGGCCGGTCGGGTATCGGTATCGATCCGATGACCTCTCGCAGCGAAGGTTGAGCGTTCTCAGCGAAGGTTGAGCAGGCTGATCGGCGGGGCGGACATGGTGCCCGCGTTCGGAGGTCTGGACGAGCTCTGAGCAGGCAGCAGGTGCCTTCACCTGAACGTGAGATCACGCTGTAGCGGGGGCGGATGACCACCTGCGAGGATGCCCGCCGTGACCGCCGACCAGAACGTTGTTCCTCTCCGCCCCGCACACGCGGCACCCGTGGTGTTCGGCGCGGGAGCGGCCATCGGCCTGCTGGGCGGGATGATCGGGCTGGGCGGTGCCGAGTTTCGCCTGCCGTTGCTCATCAGCCTCTTCGGGTTCGCCGCGCTCTCGGCGGTCATCCTGAACAAGGCGATGAGCCTGGTCGTGGTCGTAGCCGCGCTGCCCGCTCGGTTGGCGGCAGTCCCGGCCAGCGAGGTCGCTGCCCACTGGCCGGTCGCGGTCAATCTGCTGGCCGGCAGCCTGCTCGGGGCTTGGGCCGGAGCGTCCTGGGCAGTACGCATGCGCAGCGCCACCCTCTACAAGGTGTTGGCGGCCTTGATGGTGCTCATGGCTGCCGCCTTGGTCGTCACGCACACCACCCCCCTGGGCACGCTCGCGCTGCCGCTGTGGGCCCAGGTGCCCTGCGGTGTCGTGGCCGGCTTCGGCATCGGCGTCGTCGCGGCGATCATGGGTGTGGCCGGGGGCGAGCTGCTGATCCCGACGATCGTGTTGCTGTTCGGACAGGACATCAAAACCGCGGGCAGCCTCTCCCTGCTCATTTCGCTGCCCACCATGCTCGTCGCCTTCGCCCGCTACAGCCGCGACGGCAGCTTCGCTGTCCTCGGCGCGAATCTCCGCTTCACCGTGACCATGGTTGCGGGCTCGATTGTCGGATCGCTGCTAGGCGGCTTGCTGCTCGGCGTGTTCCCGGATGCGGTCCTCATCCCCCTGCTGGCCGTGATCCTGCTGCTTTCCGCAATCAAGCTCGCTCGTCACGACTGACCGGGCCAGAACAACTCGGCACTCAACCTTCGATGAAAACCACTCAACCTCCGCTGCGACAGATCATCCGAGTAGGACGACTTTTCGCCACCCTTCAACTGCCGCTCCTGGCTCGGGTTTTGTGTGATCACACAAGCTCTACAGGAATCCCTATAGTGGCTCTGACCTGCGTGTATCGCAGCATCATCCGCGCGGATCGAGCATCAAGATCGCCGCGGATGGCTGATCAAAAACCCTGACGGCGCCAGGGCCGGATTTCATCGCCTAGCGTCTACATCGGCGCGGAGAGACCCCACGAACGGACGCATCCGCACTCGTCGGCGCCTGGCCTGTTACGCAGTGTAACAAGATCGCCGTTGACGGTAATCAGACCGCTCAGATACACCGGACCCCGACACCGCCCCACACAGCGGATCACACGCACCAAAAAGCGGGGGCCGCCCCGGCAGGCGACCCCCGCGAACGCCCTGACTCGCAAAAAGAAAGGACAGTGCACATGGAAGCACAGCACTGGCGAAACCTGGGAGTAGAGGGAAGGCCTCCCACTCCCGCCCTCGTCTTCGTCGCCGCGGTCCTCGCCGTCCTGGTCCACCACCAGTACGGCGCCCGCACCGCACTGACGGTCGCGCTCGCACTCGTCGCCCTCGACTGCATCCGGATCCGCCGAAAGGGGGCGACCATCCCGCACATGTCCGAACTGGAAATCAACGGGACGAACCTGACGAAGCGCCTCCAGCGCGAGCGGCACAACAACTGACGCTGCTACGGTCCTGCGACCCCCCGGCGGCCGGGCACCTACCTCCCCCCGTAGTGCCCGGCCGCCCCCACCGCCACAGCGCCCCCGAATCCAAGAGCGGGGAGGCGGGGGCGCTGTACGCGGTGAACGCACAGAGCAGCCGCCCTGCCCCGCCTGGCTCATTTCTCGGGCTCTGCCTGGAGCCTGTCGAAGTACGGCACGACGATCACTCTCGGCGCTCCCTGGTGGGTGATGGCCAGTGGCGCCCCCGTGTCTGCCACCTCGTCCACCAGTAGGCGGAGGCAGGCCTTGAAGGTGCTGAAGTTCACGACCCTCGCCGGAGCCTCACCGAGGCGATGATGGGGCCAGGGCACTCCGACGTCGTTGTGGCGGGGTAGCTCTCGCGCGATGGTGTCCGCCTCCGCCTTCAATGCCTGCTCGCGGCTGTCGTGCCACTCCACCTCGCGCACGGCGACCTGTGGCCACCAAGGCTTTTCGCGCCGGTGCTGTCTGAAGCGCACCCGCGGGTCTTGTGCGACGCCGACGTACAGCAGCGCTTCGTCCTCATCGAACAGCCGGTAGACCGCTGTGCGTTCAGGCGTCTGCGTCGCCTCCGCTTCCTGTGGCGTCATCCTTCTCCTTTCGTGGCCGGGTCTTGCCGGACCCGGAGTAGCCACGCTCGATGTCCTGGATGGTGGAGGGGGAGACTTCCAGTTCGGCCGCCAGCTTCCGCACCGACACCTTTGCGGCCCGCTGCTTGAGCACGTAGTCCCGACGGACGCCGCTCAGCCTCTTGATCAGGTCCTGCTGTCTGCGCAGGACGGCGCTGATCGCGCGGGCGCGGGCGCCCTCGTCTTCCATGGCCATGAGGTCGTCCAGAGCGTCGAACACTCTCTGCGCCTCCTCGTCCACACCCGCCTGTTCGTCGGCCATCCGGTTCCTTTTCGACGTGGCCGCTTGCCCGACTGTATGGGAGTCCCATACAGTCGGGCAAGCAACACGATGTTGCGGCTACAAGTCGGCCCCCGGTCGGGGCCTAGGAAACGCCGACCGGGGGCCACGTCAGATGGAGCTGACGCATGGCAAAGATTACTGAGGCGTGCCCGCCTGTGAACCGGGACGTCTCCGGTGAACACGAGTCCAAGGCCGCTGAGGTCCTCGCGAAGGTCGCCGGGGCGCTCGCAACGGACGAGCCGGACAAGGCGATTGACGGCATCGACTTCGCCGTCCTGGTCGGCGCGAAGGCCTACGAGCAGGCCGGCCGTAGCTGCCACGGCGGCGGTGTGAACGTCTCCCGGATGGCGCTGCGGACGGTCGGCGAGGTCCCCGCGGGCGTGACCCGGGTGGAGTTCGCGGTGACGGTCGCGCAGGCCGCGCAGAGGCTCGGCTACGACTGGGCGGCGGACGACAACCGGCGCGTCATCCCGACGATTCCGGCCCCGCGGCGGGAGCCGAAGGCGGGTGCCCGGTGAGCGCCCAGTCCGAGCAGCAGAAGGCGCGCGAGGCGTATGCCGCCGGCCGTCAGCAGCGGGAGAGCGGGGCGGCACGTATGGGCCAGGACAACGCCCGTATCGACGGCAACAACACGTCCGCTCGGAACCCAGGGGGTGCCCGGTGACCTGCTGCGGACAGCCCATGAAGGAGGAGAACGGGCAGCTCGTCTGCGGGAGCTGCGGCGGCTGGTGGCAGGGCGGTCTCGTCCTGGCCCTCGTAGGAGGTGGCCGCTGATGGGCGCCCGTGACTTCCTGCGATCCCTGCGTCCGGGCGATGACCGCGCCCTGGCCCAGGAGCTGCGCCAGAAGAAGCAGGCCGCCGGGAGGCGGCGCGCTGACGAGCAGACGGCGGCCGTACAGGCGATCTCCGACCGCGACAGGCGGCGCACGCCCGCCGAGGTGGCGGCCAGCAAGGAACGGGGCCGCCGCAGCAAGCGGGGCCCGTTCGAGCCTCCCGCCCCTGGCGTCAACCCCTGAGACCGGCCCGGCCGCCGTCGCACTTCCCCCTCGGGACGGCGGCCGGGCCTCCTGACGATCCACGAGCCCGAAGGGCACAGCTATGTCCCAGACACCCGAGACGCCGCAGCCCCGGCAGCCGGGCGTGCGCTACAAGAAGGTCACACGGGAGCGCGAGGAGACGACCGTCATCGACGGCCGCGCCTCCACCCGGCGCGTGCCGTACACCACGTACGTGGCCCTCCCGCCGCGCGACTGGGACGAGGTCATTCGGCGCGGGGTCACCGGCGTGGCGATCGTCGTCACGCTCCTGGCCGCTGTGGGGACGACGGCCAGTATCGGCGGGCTGCTGTCCCGGATGCTGCACCCGGCCGTCGCGTACGCGGTCGGTGTCGTCTTCACGTCCTCGTGGCTGGCCTGCCTCGGGATTGAACATCTTGAGCGGGTCAGCGCCGCACGGGCGCAGCATGCCCGGGTCGGCGGGTGGGTGGCCCTCATCATCAGCATGGGGTCGGTCATCACGTACGGGGACCAGCTGCACCAGCTGCCCGCCGGCGTCGTCGGCTCGTGCCTCGACCTGCTCGCCAAGGGGCTGTGGTTCCTGGTGATGGGCCTGGACCGCGTGAATCTCGCCCCGGGAGTCGCGGACTGGGTCGACCAGCAGGAGCAGGAGATCGCCGGGCGGTTCCTGCTCGGCATGCGGCTTGCCCGGCTGAACCGGCGGTCCAACGCGATGCGGGCCGTGCAGTCTCCGGAGTTCCGGGCCGCCGAGGCGATCCTGACGCAGGCCCAGGCGCCGCAGATCGCCGCGCCGGACGTGTCCGGACAGGCGCCCGAGGCGTCCGGACAGACTGTCCAGACGCCGCCTGAGCCGCCCACGCCGCCGGTGCCGCCGCCGTCCGGACAGGGCCCGTCGCTGTCCAAGACGGTGTCCGGACAGCCGTCCGCACCGTCGGCGCCGGTGCCCCCGGCCGTCCCGGTGCCGCCCGTCCCGCCGGTGGGCGCGGGCGCGCCCACCGGCCAGCAGACGCCGCCCCCGCCGCCGAGCGGGGCAGCGCACCCCATCGGCCAGTCCATCGCCGCGACGGTCCGCGACCTGCTCGACAAGAACCCTGCGTGGGCCGTCGACGCTCCGCTGGACGAGGCCGAGCTGAAGACCATGACGGATGACGTCCGCCAAGTCCACGGCGACCGGCCGGACCTGCAGAACACGGTGCGCCGCACCCGTGACCGAGAGCTGAAGAAGCGAAGGAAGACGGCCTGATGCGCACCGTCTTGCTGCTCGGGGCTGCGGTCGCCACCTACTGGTGGTGGCGCTGCCGCGGCCCCGGCCGCCAGATCACAGGCGCCGGTGCCTCGGCCGCCGCCCGGGCGCGGCAGTTACGCACCCCGCTCGTCCGCCTGGCGACCGCACTCGGCATCCGCACCCAGGCGGAGGCCAACGCCCAGAAGTGGGAGCGCGGCGCCGAGGGGGAGCGGCGCGTCTTCGAGCTCCTGCAGGACCTCGTCCGCGAGGGCTGGGTGTTCCTGCCGGACCGCAGCATCCCCGGCAAGCGCACGAACATCGACCTGCTCGCCATCAGCCCGCGCGGCTGGGTGTACGTCCTCGACCCCAAGAGCCTGGACGCCAGCCGTCGCCTGTCCATCCGGGGCGGTCGGCTCTACCGCGGCCGTCCTGGCAGTCAGCTGCAGGACATCACCGACTGGCTTGGTGGCGTCAAGCGCGGCGCCCAGGCCGTGGAAACGCTCCTCGGCGTCCGCCCCGAGGCCCTCGCCGTCGTGGACGGCCCGATGCGCAGCGGCGAGCGGCTGCAGTTCCAGGGCCTGCGCCTGGTCCCGGCCGTCGACATTTGCGACGTCCTGCGCGCTGCCGACCGCAAGAAGCTCCGCACGAACCGTGCCGCGCAGCTCGCCGACACCGCTGCCCGCGTGCTGCCCCCTTACCTCGGAGACTGACCGTGCTCGACAACATCGACGTGCTGATCCTCACCATCCTCGGCTGCCTCTTCGTCAACCCCCGCAGGTACCGCAGCTGCTGGACCGCCGCGCTGACCGCCCTTGGGTGCGGTGCCGCCACCGGCGCCGCCTACTTCCTGGTCACCCGGATGCTGCTCCCCTGGCTGGGGGTGACGTCGTGACGCCGCCCGACGCGAACGAGCGCTGGGTGCGCCGGGTCATGGCTGGCCTCGGCGCCCGCCCGGTCGGACACTCCGACCCGAGCGACAGCGGCGACCCGACCACCCCGGCACCGACTTCGCCGCCGTCCGTGCCCCCGAGCCAGCCCCGCGTGCCGGACTGGTGGAACACCGAGCGGCCCGCCCTGGACGAGCTGCAAGACGACGGTCCCCAGGTGCTGGTCGAGCCGGACGACTCCGCGCCCGGGGACGAGCCCGAGGACGCCGAGGGCGAGAGCGCCGACGAGGACGACGACAACCCGGACGACGACGAAGACACCCCGGCAGGAACGTCGGCCAAGAGGAGTCGGAAGAGGCGCACGAGGCGGTCACCGGCTGTGCCGTCGCCCGCTCCAGGCGGCCCCGTGCAGAAGGTTCCGGCGGGCACCAAGCGATCGGCGGTGCGCTCCCGGTTCACCGCGGCGTCCGACGACCGCGGCATGCGGATCATCGCGTTCAACCTGTCTGCCGCTGGCGTCGGCTACGGCGTCGGACTGGTCCCGATGCTCGAGGAATTCCTGCCCGCCGCCGAGCACGGCGCGGTGGGCATCTTCCAGCTCGTCAGTTCGGCAGCCGCCGGATACGGCGCCTGGTGGGTCACCCGCTTCCCCGCCGTGCGGCGCATCCTGCCCGTCCCGCCGGTCTCCCGAGCGGTCATCATCGCCGGGGCTGCCGAGATCGGCCGCCGCCTCGCCCCGGTCCCGGTCGCCTACCTCAACCACTACGGCACCCAGTGGGGCTTCGGCCCCAACGCCATCAGCCTCCTGCTCACCGCGGGCGGCATGTGCGGCGGCCTGTACTGGCTGGTCGACCGGCGCACTCGCACCTGGCACTGGCTCGGGCGCTGGGTCGTCCGGATTCCCCTCGCCTCCGCCCTCTTGGCCACCGCGCTGTACGCGCCCGGCCCCGTCGTCTGAAAGGCCCGACGTGTCCCTGATCCTTGCTGCCCCGGGCGCCGTCCCCGCCATGAGCGGCGGCGCCATCCTCGGCACGATCACCGTGTCGGGACTCGCGCTCGGCTCCGGAACCGCCCTGGTCTTCGGCGTGCGCGGCTCCGACTTCGTCAAGATCCAGAACAAGAAGCAGGCCGCATGGTGGGGGATCGTCACCGGCACGATCTGGGTGGCGGCCGGCGGGGTCTGGGCCGACATGGCGAACGGCGTCGGGGGAGTCGCCCCGTCTCTGTTCGGCAACGGCAGCGGCCTCGGCGATCCCGGCCAGGGCGGCATCGCCCTCTTCCTCACCCTGCTCGCCTTCGGCCCGAGCTGGAAGAAGAAGGTCTACCCGGCCGTCATCGGCATCGCCGCCGCCGTCGCCTACGGCACGGCAGGCGGCGTCTGGGGCATCTTCGTGAACGTCGTCCGCATGGGCATCGCGCAGATCGCGAAGCTCGGATGAGCGCCGTCGGCCAGGTCATGGAGGTCCTGCAGCCCAAGCGGCTCGTGCGGGACCTGTTCGCCGGATCGGGCGTCCTGCTGCGGCTGATGCTGCGCGGCCTCATGAGCGCGGCACGGTCGGCCGCGAAGGCGAGCGGCGGGGCGGAGGCCGCCGCTCCTACCCCGACCGGCAAGGCCGCCACCGTGGAGAAGGCCGACGGCGGCGAGGGCCAGGAGCAGGGCGAGCCCGCCGACGCCGAGCCGGGCAGGCAGCCGGCCCGCGTGAAGAAGGCCCCGCCGAAAGCTGTCGCGGCGGCGAAGACGGGGTCCGACCGCATGGAGCAGGCGGCGATGCTGCTCCTGGTCGGCCTTGTCACAGTCGGCGGCCTCGTCGCCGTCGGCGGGGCCGTCCTGGCCGTGCTCCGCCCGTACCGGACGGTCATCGTGAGTGTCCTCGTCGTCGGCTGGTTCGTGGCCGCCCTCGTCGCCGCGCCCCAGCCCGCCGAACCCGAAGACGATCAAGGAACGCCGGGGGAGACCCCAGACGATCAAGAAACGGTTGCGGGGGAGGAGCATGCAGAAGAGGAGCCGGAAGAGGACCCCTGGCCGGTCCAGCGGGAATCCATCCGGAAATGGGTGGAAGAACTCGCGGCGGCTGGAGCGGCCGGACGCAGAGACGCGAAAGGGAAGGGTGTCCCGGTCGATGACCTATTCGCCGAAATGCACGACCGGGGAGTGCCCGGCAGCTTCGACCGGAAGGACATGATCGAATTGCTGGAGCGTGCCGGAATCACGGTCCGTGACCAGATGAAATTCCGCATCGGCGGACGCCAGAAAACACCCCCCGGCGTCCACGTCGATGACCTCGCAAAAGACCTCGGCCATCGCCCCCGATTGCCCGCCCATTTGGTGCCCGATTTGACCCTCCAGTCGGGCCGCCCCCGAGAGGCAGAATCAGCCGGCTGACGGCCCCCGCTCCCCGGCCCCCGTACGCGGTTTGTACGGGGGCCCGCCTGTGGGTGGCGCAGGGGGGGGGGGCTGCAGGGGAGTGCCGTCACCCCCTCCCCTCCCCCGCCCTGAGAGGGGCCCCGGTCCAGTACCTACTACCGGATACCTACCGCCGATACCTCGGCCGAGGCGGGGAGGAGAGGGGCGCTCCCCTCACCCGCTGCCCCGCACGCTCGGCCCCGCCGGGCCCGAGCAGAGGTGCGAGGAAATTCGAACTCCCGGCATCCGTCTCCCTCTTGCGGGCAGATCCCGCTACCTTGGTGGAGCGCCGTTTTATCTCGCGTCGCACTGACAGACCGCCCGGGGAGATAAGGACCGTGTTCCAGTTCCAGTACGAGTGCCCGAACTGCCGCCTGGTGTCCGAGCCGTATGCGACGCGCGGGCGAGCCGAAAGGCGCGGTCAGAAGCACCGGGACGAGCTGCACGACGGAATGCACCCGATCGGCGAGGCGATCCTGCAGCCGGAATTCCGTGCTCCGCAGGGGAAGGAATGGCAGGCCGTCGCCATTGCCGCCGCGCTCATCCTGATCGCACTGATCGCCAGCCACCTGTGATCGGCAAGTCGAAGGGGCCGCACGCGAAATGCGTGCGGCCCCTTGCGGCACTCCCCGGCCGGTGTCAGCTCTCCGCCGACCGCTTCGACTTGGCGGGCTGGCGGGCCGGGACGTCGTACTTGGCGACGATGTTCCACAGTGTCCCGATGCCCCAGGGGACGTGAGGGTTCTTCGCGAGGGCCGCGACGGGCAGGTCCGGGTTCGCCTTGAGTTCGTCGGCGAGGGCCTTCTGTGCCCGCTCGCGCAGCTCCTCCTCCTTGGCGACGTGATCCTCCCACGCCTTGATCGCGGCGCGGGCTTCGTCGCTGAGCTTGTGGTCGGGCTGCGGCTGGGGTCCTGGCTTCCTGGGCATGTTCGCAGTCTTCCACAAGTCAACTTTGCAAAACACGTTGAGTGACGCGAGTCGAGCGGCTCCGCCGTGCCACCTGCGCCCCTTGGGGCATCCTTTACTAACTCCACTTAGTAAATATGATTAGGCAAAGTCGATTTTGTAAAGAATGGAGGTATCGCCACTTCCACCCCAACCGAAAGGTCAGCGCATGACCCACAGTGCCCCGCTCCACCGACTGACCGGCGACAGCCCTCTGATCGCCGCCGCGCGCGCCTTCGGCGACGTCATCGAGCCCGGCGAGCGGAACGCTGAGATCAACCGTCTCGCCGACGCGGCCGCGGTGCTCATCGTCCACGGCCGCCGCGACTTCGCCCCGCACTTCGCGGCGCCCGAGGGCGCGACGACGCTGTGCGCGCAGGACGTCGACCGGGCCCTGAACGACGAGCAGAAGGCCCGGATCTCTGTGCTCTGCCCGTCCTGCGAGCAGGCGGGCCAGATGCGCGCCGAGTCCCGTAAGGCGACGGCCGCCCGGGAGCAGATCTTCGAGATGCGGCGGAAGTCGAGCGCGGCAGCCGCCCGGGTGCGCACCGACCCCGACCCGGAAGACCCGGAGTGGCAGGCCGCGCTCGCCGACCTGACGGCCGCCCTGGAGTGGCTGCGCGAGCACGACGAGACGGCACGGCTGGGCATCGAGGCGGCCGAGGCCGAACTCGGCGACCTCGGGCCGGCCGCCGATCAAAGCTGACCCCGGCGGCCGGGGCGAGCGACCGCCCGTCCCGGCCGCGCTCACTACCCATCAGCACGGCGAACCCAGGAGAGATCCGCATGTACGACGTCACGATCGAGCACCCCGGCATGGACGACCGCCAGTACGTCTGCGACGGCCCCGGAGAGCTGCGCAACCTCGTCTGGGGCGTCGCCCGCGCCCAGGGCAAGCCGATCACCGACAAGGACGGCCGAGACCGAGAGATGATCCTCACGGTCGGTGACCTGCGGTCCCGCGCCGACGTCGAGGGCGTCGGAACGCTGATGGTCGAGGCGGTCACCGTACGGGTCGAGCCCGCCGACGAGTCCGCCTACGCCTGCGAGGGACACGAGGGCGAGGACGCCGTCCTGCGCGGCGGCCCATTGCACTGCGACGGCCGGTGCAAGCCCCGGCGCCGCTTCGACCGCCAGGCGCTGGTCGACCTCTCCCTCGCCCTGGACGACGCCGACCTGGAAGCGTCCGGCGGCTGCGGCCGGTGCGGGCTGGAGGCCGAGCAGATGTGCGCCGACTGCAGGCGCTGCAACTGCCACCGGCACGACTCCTGCAAGCGGCCCGCCGGGAAGTAGCCGCCCCGGCCGGCGCGCCGCCTCGAGCGGCCCGCCGACCAGCGGCTTCTTAGACGTCTACTAAATCAGCTTTGTAAACAAGGTTAGGCAAAGTCGATTTTGCAAAAAATGGAAGTAGAACCACTCACTCACCAGCCCCCGAGGAGTTCGCATGAGCGCCAAGACCTCCACCACCACCCACCGGTGCGCGAAGTGCGGACGCGTCCTGCGGAACCCCTCGCCGGACGGCTACGGCCCGAAGTGCCGCGCCAAGGTCCGCCGGGCGACACGCTCGCCCGAGCTGGCCACCTACAAGCCGCACCTGGTGGAGGCCGCGATCGAGCTGCTCGAACAGGGCGGCCTGATCCCCCTGCGCAAGAGCAGCAAGAACCGCGTCTACCTCGCCGCCAGCAGCGACGGCAGCAAGACCTACAAGACCGCCCGCGCCGCCTGCACCTGCCCGGCCGGACTCAAGGCCATCCACGTGTGCAAGCACCGGATCGCCGCCCACGCCTTCGACCTCGCCAGCTGAGAGGAACCTCCGCCCATGCCCGACGAGCCCGCCAAGAAGCAGCCCGCCACCCGCGTCAGCCGCTGCGCCGACTGCGGCGACCAGATCGAGATCGACCCCGACGGCTTCCGCACCCTCTGCAGCTGCGACGCCGCCGAGTGACCGCCCGACCGAAAGGACCCCGCATGCAGCGCCTGACCCTCCTCCACCGCCTCGCGCCCAACTGGCCCGAGCTGCCCAGCCCGAGCCGCGACCTGCCCGACGACCGGCCGGTGCCGCCCGAGCAGCGTCCCGCGCTCACCTTCACCTGGCCGTCTGGATGCCCGGCCAGCCGACCGTCGAGCGCACCGAGACCGTGCCCGGCGCCGCGATGCCGATCCTGCTCCGCGCGCAGCTCCTCACCTCCATGCACGAGATCGAGCAGGACGAGGCCACCGGCCGGATCACCACCCGCTGGACCCGGCAGAGCAAGCGGAACAACTACCGCACTCTGCGCGCCGACTTCCGCAAGCTGCCCGCCGGCGCCACCGGCCCGGCCGCGCCCGTCTCAGGCATCACCAACCGTGCCCCCGAGGTCGCCCCGCGCTCGGCCGCCACCCGCCGGGCCGCCGCCCGCCACGCCACCCAGGCCACCGCCCCGAAGACCTGCGGCGGCTGCTTCCAGGAGCGCGCCCTCAGCGGCGCCTGCGGCTGCTGAACCCCACGTCACCCGGCCCGGCCCGCAGCGGCCGGGCCCCACCCCCACGCAAGGAGAGGCCATGTTCCGCGAGACCGTCACCCACGCTGGCGGCAGCACCCAGGGCGCCGCGAAGGAGTCGCACGCCCTGATGCTCCTGCGCCGTGCCCGCAACCGCAGCTGCGCCATGGAGGCCACCCGCACTGGAGGCGCCCGGATCAGCTGGGGCCGCGTCAACGCCACCACCCGGGCGACCGAAGTGCGCGCCATCGTCCTCGACCCCGAGTTGCCCGTCGGCGACCTGGACGAGCGCACCCGCGCCATCCTCGCCCTCGTCGGCGTCGGCGGCGCCCGTCACGTCCTCGACGTCGACCGCCGCTACATCCTGGCCGCCGGGACTGAGATCCCGTCCGGCGAGTCCGCCCGGCTGCGCGCCAGCCGCCTGGTCGCCGTCGGCAGCCAGGGCCGCGTGCGCCTCACCCTCGCCGCCCGCCTCGGCCTGCTCGCCCACGACCACATCCAGGCCGGCGGCGCGGCCGACGGCTTCGCCATGTGCTCCTGCGGCTTCACTGCGAGCGCCCCGACCGGCGAGTCCGCCGCCCAGCGAAGCCGACGGGTTCGCGGATTCTCAAATGCCACTCGCCCCGAACCCACGTGTCTCAGGGGTTGGGGCGAGGGATTTGGCGGCAGGTTCAGCTGTCGTCAGCCATGTCTCCGCTGAGGAGGTTGGTCAGCATCTCGTGCGTGATCATGTTTTCCTTCAGAGCCCGCAGAGCGATATAGGGCTTGAAGAGCGGATTGAGGAACCGGTAGCGGTATGCCCGTGTTCCACCGACCTTCTCCAGGAGAGGGCCGCGCTTGGTGGAGAAGTCGTTCAGGTGGGCCGAGTAGGCGGGGATCTCGTAAGAGGTTCCCGTGATCTTCTTCAGAGGGCGCCTGAGCGCGCCGGAGGTGAAGAAGCCCTTCTCGTCCGTGGTCACACACGCGCATGCGAGGGCGACGACGCTGAAGAGCGTGTCCGACCGAGTGGAGAACACCGCGTGATCGTAGGTGGTGGAGACGCTCTCCATGTTCTTGGAGACGACCACGTTGATCGCGGAGTGGACATCTGCGGCGGTCACGTGGTGAGACCCGCGGTCCAGGGCTTCGAAAGCTGACTGCTGACCGAGCCGGTGGACGATGGCCGGCATTCCCTGGCTGAGGAGGGAGATGCGCTCATAGACCTCGTCGTCGGCACTCATTCCGGCACCTTCGAGGCCCCGTCGGACGATGTCGCTGCGCTCTTCCGGGGCCATCCTCGGCATCGCGACCTCGGCCAGAACCCGCTGGACGCTGGCGTGGTCGGCGATCAGCCGGTTGACGTCCTCGGCCACTCCGACGAAGACCACCGTGACGTCCATCCCATGATCGGAGAGGATCTTGACGAGGTTGGCGAACAGCACGCCGCTCTCCGTCTGGGCGATGGTGTCGTACTCGTCCAAGAACACGACGACCGGCGCGTTGAAGCTCAGTAGCTTGAAGGCCAGCCTCACGTCGTCAGGGCGGAGGGTGTCCTCACCGAGGAGGTAGGAGGCGTCGCCTTCGGTGCCGTCGGGATTCGTCACGAGGATCTCGCGGAACGCCTGTTTCCAGACCTGCGTGAAGTCGACCGTGCTGTCGCAGGTGATCAATGAGGTGAAGTAGCCCTCGATCCTCGCGATCTCCTGGGACACCATCGCCAGAGAGGTCTTGCCGACGCCTCGGTCTCCATAGATCACCGCATGCTGGCCGACCTGCTCAACGGCGTCGCGCACCGCTTCGAACTGGTCGCGACGTCCAGCGAAGACTTCCTGCCGCTGGATCGGCGTCGTGGGGCTGAAGGTCGTCCTCAGCAGCCGCCGGGCTCCTTCGAGCGTGTTCTCCGGCGCTTCGTTCCAACTTGCCACTCGGGCCTTCTTTCAGCACTCGTCGCCTGCGGATGTCTCTAAAGATAGCGCACGACGCTGCGGATAACTCATAATTTCCAGTTGGACGCTGCCTCCTGGCCCTCCTCACGCCTGGGAGGAACGAGACGATCGGCTGACTTGCGCGGACACTGTCCGGACGCTGTCCGGGGTCACGCGGCGAACTCGGCGGCCAGGACGACCGGGTTCGGGGCTTCCTCGTCGTCTGTCCAGAGCCTCAGCCAGGGTCGGCCGTCGCGGCCGTCGGCGGTGATGCTGACGCGCTTGCTGCCGGGGCCGTACGGCTCGGTGATGACGGGAACCCGGCCGTGAGGTCGTCGCCGAACTGCGCGCCGAGGCCGCCCGGCCGACGCCGAAGCCCGAGCTGCCCGCGCCGGTCCCGCTGCGCCCGGTCGAGCTGCCCCCGCTCCCGGCCGCCCCCGACCAGGCCGAGCAACTCGACCTGTTCACTGAAGCCAACCTGACCGGCCGCCGGAATGCGCGAGGCGTCCCGCACAGCGTGTGCGGGGCGCCTCGTCGCGTCGGGCCGGTCAGTCGGAGCTGGCGGCGCTGCGGGCCTTGCGGGCGAGCGCGGCCGAGTTCAGGTGGCCGCTGGCGATGTCGGACACGCGCTGCTTGGAGACCTCCAGGATCGGCGCCAGTTCCTCGCGGGAGCGGCCGGCGTCGAGGAGGCCGCGCGTGGTCCGCTGTCGCTGGACGCGAAGCCAGCGCTGCAGCTCGGGCACGGCCTTGAGTGCGGCGGTCAGCTTGCGGGCCTGCTCGGTGGTCGGCTCGGCCGCGAGGTCGGCGAGGGCGGCGAACGGGGCCGGGAGCTTGGGGTCGTCCATGAAGCCAGCATAGTGGGGAGACACTATGGCGGTCACGTTGCGGCGTGTCGGGCCTCTGGCCTGCGATTTTCTGCGATTTCTCGCGGAATACCCGGAACCACATGCACCGTACAAGCGTTATACATAGTGACTAACCACTACACCACTCACCCCCACAAGGAGTCCGGCATGGACGCCACTACCGCCCTCCACTTCCTCACCATCCGCGCCACCAGCGAGACCGAGGCCGCCGAGACCGCCCGCCAGAAGCTGGCGGAAGCCTGCGCGAAGCCCGGCTCCCGGCTGGACTACCTGATGGAAGCCGTGATGGTGGCCGACGCGCAGGCCCGGCCCTGGAAGGACCTCTTCGTCCGCATCGAGAAGCACGGCGTCCGCGAGGGCCTCGCCAGGATGCGCCAGAAGGTCATGGAGGCCCTCGTGGAGTACGGCGTCTCCCTCAGCACCAGCCTCGTCACCAATGCCGAGCGCCTGCACGAGCAGGAGGGCCTGCGCCGCTTCCTGAGCAACACCGGCGGCATCGACATCGAGGACGACGCCCCGGCCGAGGAGCCCGCCGCGGTGCCCCAAGAGACCCCGGCGCCCGCGTCCGCCCCGGTGGAAGTCCCGAACGCGACTCCGGCCCAGAAGCGCACCCTGGCGGCCATCCGGGACAACGGCGTCAAGATCCAGGAACTCCGGTTCGGCCAGACCCGGGTGACGGTCCAGGCCGGCGAGCGTCCCCGCAAGGACATGGTCGAGTGGGTCATCGCGCAGGGGTGGGCCACCCAGTCACGCTCCACCAGCCTCTACGTGGGCCAGGCCGTGACACTCACCCCGGTCGGCGAGGCGATCCTGGCCAGCTGACCCCCGGCCGCCCGGGCGGGGTCAGCCGGCCCCGCCCTCCATCTCGAACAGAAAGCGAGGCAGTCATGAGTGCCATCACCTTCGAGAGCCTGGTCCGGGTCGCCCTCAAGGCCCAGCCGTGCGACACGAGCGACGAGTGCGGGGTCTGCGGTGCGGGAGCCGACGAGCTCTGCGCGGTCGACTGCGACAACCGCGGCGAGGTCGCCATGGATCAGGTCGCCGACCTGATCGGCGACCTCCCGCGCGACGAGTTCGTGAGCATCCTGCGGAGCGCGCTGGAGCGGGAGATGGTCGACGACGAGACCCCCGGCTTCTTCTGGGCCTGGTCGGCAGTCGACGACGAGGCCCAGGTGCGCGGCCTCGGCTGCCCGGTAGGTATCTGACCTGCGATTTCTCGCGACATTCCCGGAGGCAACCCGGAACCCCAGGCTGCCCCCCGCGTTAGTCATAGTGACTAACCACTACACCCTCTGAGGAGCGCGGCATGAGCATCCAGACCCTGATCGAGGACATCACCCTGGTCGCCGAGGCCGGAGACGCAGATGACGCCCTCGACCTCTCCCGGCAGCTCATCCGCGCGGGCAACACCAAGCGCGCGATCGACGTCCGCCGAGCGGTCACCAAGGGCGTGCTCGACCGGGACGTCCTGCGCCGCCTCGCGGTGACCATCGCCGAGGACGCGGCGGCCCACCAGCGGTGGGTGCAGACCGAGATGCGCTCCCTCGCCCGCGAGGCCCGCACGCTCGGCCTGCCCGGCCACATGCTCGGCATGGTCGACCAGATCGCCCGCGCCGTCTGACCTCCCTCCACTCCATCAGCAGAAAGGCCCGCCATGACCACCACGCTCGCCGCCGCCTCCACCCAGTTCGCCGAGGAGCTGGGCGACGCCGTCGGCAGGATCGCAGCCTTCTCGGCGATGTCCCTGCACGAGTCGTTCCCCCACCTCGACCTGGACGGCCTGGTCGAGACGCTCACCCGGTCGAGCGCCGTGCAGATGGTCAGCACCTGCTACCTGGCCGGGCGCGAGCGCGGCCTGCCCGCCGGCGAGGCCGCCGCCGAGGCCGGGACCGCGCTGATCCGCGGCTGGTCCGACGCCCGCCTGGCCGCCCGCGCCCAGCTCGACCAGGCGAAGGCCGCCGTCTCCGCCTGAGCACCCGTGGAGCTCGCGGCGGCAGCCCTCTGACCTGCGATTTCTCTCGATTTCTTGGGGTCAACCCGGAACCGCATAGCCTGTACATGCGTTGTACATAGTGACTAACCACTACACCCCAACCTCAAGGGAGCCCGCCATGGACGCCACCACGATCACCGCGATCTTCGAGGCCGCCACCACCTCCGACTGGCGGCGGACCGGCCAGGGCCTCTCCACCGAGGTCCGCGTCGACGGCTTCGACTGGACGGTCCGCCTCCCCAAGGAGGGCCAGGGCCGGGCGTTCATCGCGGGCAGCAGCGGCTGGGGCGGCGACACCGCCGAGTACATCGAGGCCACCTGGGGCGAGACCTTCGCGATCGTCGAGGCGGCGATGGCCGCCACCCGCGTCCACTGACCTGCACGACCACCACCCACGGCCCGGCAACCGCCGGGCCGTCTCCCTTCCTTGAAAGGAGTCCCGGCCTTGGCCGAGATCACGATCACTCACACGCGAGCCGAAGGCACGATCCTCGAAGGCTCCAGCAAGGGCGACGGCGTCTTCGAGATCGTCCGCGAGTTCGGCTTCTGGTTCTCCCGCAACGTGGACGGCCTGTTCATCAAGCGGTCCCGCGACAAGGCGGCCGACACCTGGCGGATCAACCGGGCCGCCGACGCCCTCCGTGCGGCCGGGCACACCGTGACGGTCGAGATCAACGAGCGCGTGCGCCGGTCCTTCGAGGAGGCAGAGGCCGATCGCGAGGAGCGCGCCGAGAACCGCGCCGACCGGTTCGGCGACCGCGCGAGCCGGGCCGTGGCCTCCTCCGACGCCCGGCACGCCGCGGCCCGGAGCATCATGCGGGGCATCCCGTTCGGGCAGCCGATCCTGGTCGGGCACCACAGCCAGCGGCGCGCGGAACGGGACGCTGAGCGGATCGACACGAACATGCGGAAGTCGATCGAGGACCGCGACCGGGCGGCGTACTGGTCGGACCGGGCGCGCGCGGCCGAGAACTACGAGCGGTTCCGCAAGGACCCGTACCGCACCCTGCGGCGGCTCAAGAAGCTACGTGCCGACCTCCGCCAGCAGGAGCGCTACGTGGCGGAGGCCGCCGAGAAGGGCTGGAACGGCGAGCGGCACGAGGTCAACGTCCTCGACCTCCGCGAAGAGATCGAGCACTGGGAGAAGATCGTCAAGCAGGCCGAGGCCGACGGGGTGAAGATCTGGGGCCCCGAGGACTTCGCGCCGGGCGACTACGTGCACTACTGCGGCTCCTGGTACCAGGCGAAGCGGGTCAACCCCACCTCGCTCAGCATCGCGTGGAACCTGCGGCTGGCCCCGAAGCAGGTGATGACACTGGAGGACGCCACCGAGCGCGGCAGGACCTGGACGCACACGGCCGACTACACCAACGTGCGCGCCCGCTGCCCGGAGGCCGCGATGGACGCCTTCCGTGCCGACGGGATGGTGCCCGGCTCGAAAGAGGCCCGCGAGGCATCCGAGGCGCAGCCCGCGAGCGCGGTCCGCGAGGCCCAGGCGGCGAAGCCGAAGACGGCGAAGGCCGCGAAGCGCAGCAACCCGAAGGTGGCCAAGCGGCTGTTCGTCACGTGCGACCTGGGCGGCACCGTGGCCGAGCTGACGTGGCTCAACGGCAACAGCCGGCCGCACAAGGACTTCGAGCCGACGCTGATCACACCACCCGAGGGCGAGAAGTTCCATCGGGCGGTCTGGTCGAAGGCTCTGCAGAAGGAGATCGCGAAGATCCTCGACGAGCGCGGCTACGCGTACGGAGACGACGACTGGGCGGTCTCGCGGGACCGGAGCGGCTTCGTACGGAGCATCGAGCCGAAGCCCGAGCCCGAGCAGCCGGCGGAGCCCGCCGCGGCCGAGGAGGCGCCGCCGCCCGCCGTCGAGGAGGCCCCGGCCGAGGGGCAGGCGGCACCCGCTGCAGAGACGGTGAGCGACGAGCCCGAGCCGACGAAGACCTGTGGGAGGGCCGACTTCAAGCGGGGTGACTACGTCGAGGCCGGGGGTCAGTGGCACGAGGTGACGCGGGTCAACCCCCGGAGCGTGTCCGTGCCCGGCGACCCGTACCTGATCCAGTGGGACCTGGTGACCGGCCGCAGGAGCGCCGCCGAGATGGCCGAAGCGCAGGCCCTGGCCAGCGCGGCCGCCGAGGACTCGGCACCGGCCGAGGATGCCCCCAAGGCCACGGAGGGCGACCCGGAGGGGAGCGAAAAAACCCTTCTGACCTGCGGTTTCTCTAACGACACCCGGAACCACACGGCCCCTCTCAACGTTGTTCATAGTGACTCCCCACTAACCGCACCCACCGAGGAGGCCGCAGTGACCGAGGAAGAGAAGCATGGACGTCGGCTCACCCGCCGAGAGCGCCACGCCGCCCAGATGGCCGAGATGACCGAGCGAGCCAGCGAGCAGCCCGAGATCGAGCGCACTGCCGAGCTCGACGCCGCCTACCGTGCGTACGTGGACGATGGAATCGCCTCCACGGACGGCTGGTACTCGCCGCTCGACTTCCAGGCGTGGTCCTCCACCCTGGGCGCCCACCTCGTCGCCGAGGCGGCTGCCGAGGTCCCCGCGGCCGGCGAGGAGAAGGCGACCCTGGAGGTCGAGGCGCCCGCCGCCGAGGCGGAGGAGGTGCCTGCGACGGAGGCCGAGGAGTCGGCGGAGGGGGCCGAAAAAACCCCTCTGCCCAGCGATTTCTCTGGGAATACCCGGAACCACACGGCCTCCACAGGCGTTGTACATAGTGACTACCCACTAAACCCCACCACCGAGGAGGCACCCACCATGACCACCACCGCGCCCGCCAAGAAGGCAACCGCGACCGCCAAGGCCGCCAAGAACGCCGCCAAGACGAAGCCCGCCCCGAAGAAGACCACCGCGAAGAAGGCCGACGCGCCCGCCCCGACCCCGGCCGAGGTCAAGGCCACCCCCAAGCGGGTGCCCGTCGACCGGATCGACCGCGACCCCAGCCAGCCGCGCGAGGAGTTCGACCAGGCCAAGCTGGAGGAACTGGCCAAGTCGATGAAGAAGCTCGGCCAGCTCCAGCCCGTCAGCCTCCGCTACGTCCCCTCCACGAGGCGGTACGTGCTCATCATGGGCGAGCGGCGCTGGCGCGCCGCCCAGATGGCGGGCCTGACCGAGCTGGACGCGATGGTCACCCGGGGCGTCGAGGAGGGCGACCGCGAGACGCTCGCCAAGCAGGTCGCCGAGAACGTCGGCCGCGCGGACATGACCCCGATGGAGGAGGCCAAGAGCTTCCAGCGGCTGGTGGACGCCGAGTACACGATCGATGAGGTCGCCGAGATGTGCGGCAAGTCCGCCGCCTACGTCGGCTGGCGGATCGACCTCCTCCAGCTGTGCGACGAGGCGCAGGATGCGCTGAGCAAGGCGCACCTGCCGGTCGGGATGGCCTGGTACGTCTCCAAGCTGAGCTGTGACAACCAGATGCGGTTCCTCGCGAAGTACGCCCGGGGCGCCTTCCCGAACGACCGGGCGGCCGAGGAGTTCGTCAAGGCGTGCCTCGCCGAGGAGAAGCGGCGGGAGTCGCAGGGCTCGTTCTTCGTCCTCGCCGACGAGAGCGCCGAGGGTGACGGCAGCACCCAGGAGGAGATCCCCGGTGCGCACGACGTCACCGCCGAGGAGCGCGAGCGGATCATGGACGCGCGCGCCAGGCTGACCAAGAAGATCGACCGCCTGTCGACCGCCGGCGAGATCCTCTCCGAGCTGGCTACCGCGGACCCGGAGGAGCTGGCCCTGCTGCTCGCCGGTACCCCGGGCGGCATCCCCGGCCACCAGATGCGCATGGACCACCTGGCGAAGCTGATCGGCAAGGTGAGCGCCAACCTGCGCAAGGCCCAGGCCCACGCGGAAGTCCGCGCGAGCGGCATCGTCATCAACCCCGAGGCCGCCGCCTGAGCTGCATGTAGTGCCTAGTCACTAGTCCGACCTTTCCCCCTACGGCGCGCGCCGCCCAGCGCGGCGCGCGCCCTCCAACCCGCCCAGGAGGCAGACCATGCGCTTCACCGACGACGCCCTCAAGGTCCTCACCGACCCGCGCACCGAGATCCGCGACGACCTCGTACGCATCCCCTTCGAACTCGACCGGCCGGTGTACGGGCAGGTCGACAAGGTCCTCAAGGAGATGGGCGGCCGGTGGGTCGGCGCCAAGAAGGTCCGCGCGCACGTCTTCCCGCACCGGATCGAGGAGCACCTGCGGCAGTGCCTGGCGGCCGGCGAGTACCCGTCGAAGTACGAGCAGGGCTGGTTCCCCACCCCGCCCGCGCTCGCCATGCGGGTCTGCGACCTGGCGGGCATCCGGGCCGGGGACAGGGTCCTGGAGCCCTCCGCCGGATCGGGCGCGCTGACCGCCGAGATCGCCCGGCGCGGCGGCGTGATCGACGCCGTCGAGTGCGACGAGTTCCGTGCGGACATGCTCCGTGCGCAGGGCGACTGCCGCAGGGTCTTCGCTGCCGACTTTCTCAAGCTCGACCCGCTGGAGTACGCGGAAGGCTTCGACCGGATCGTGATGAACCCGCCTTTCAGTGGCGGCCTCGACCACATCCTTCACGCGATCCAGTTCATGAAGGACGACGGCGTGCTGGTCTCCATCATGAGCGCGGGCCTCATGTGGTGGGAGGACAAGAAGACGGCCGAGTTCCGGGCCGTGGTCGAGGAGGTCGGCGGCGAGATCGAGGCCCTGCCCGACGACTCCTTCGCGGTCTGCGGGACGAACGTCCGCACCTGCCTCCTGTTCCTCCCCGGGTACGCCGGGGGACCGCTGCGCACGCACGACTGGCTGCTGCGCCAGCCCCGCCAGCTCGACCTCTTCGAGACCGCCGCCTGACCCGCGATCTCTTTGAGTCCACTTTGCATATCCAGCTTCGCAAAATGGATTAAACAAAGTGGATTTAGGAAAGGATCACGGTAGAACCTTCCACCCACCCCAACCCCACACGAAAGGGACGACAGAGTGGACGTCAGACTCGCCACCTGCACCTACCAGGAGTTCACGCCCGACATGGGCACACCGGTCCGCACGACGGTCGGCCGTCCGCGCTTCCCGCTCCCGTACCCGCTGACCGCGCACGCGAAGTTGGTCACGCCGACCAAGGAGCTGCTCGGCATCAACGCGCGGGACGCCTACGAGTTCAGCTACCGCCGGCTGCTGAACGCGCGCGGCTTCGGGGCCATCCGCGACGAGCTGATCCGCATCGCGGGCGCCTACGACCTGGACAGCCCGCTCGTCCTCCTGTGCTTCGACCGGTACGACCGGCTCGCGCCGCCTGAATGCTGGTGCCACCGCATGTTCCTCGCGAAGTGGTGGACCGAGCTGACCGGGGAGGAGGTGCCCGAGCTGGGCGCCCAGCCGAAGACCGACCACCAGCAGGGCGGCCTCTTCTAACCCGCCCGACCGGCACCCGACAAGGAGGACGACATGGCCGGTGCCTACTGCAACTTCTGCGGACACCGCTGCTTCGTCTACCGGATCATCCCCGACGGCCCCCAGAAGGGATGGGCCGGACACCTCGCCACCTGCGCGCGCGGCATGGCCCACGACCGCGCGGAGACCGGACACGACCACACCACTGCCATCAGCCCCGCGCAGGACAGCGAGTAAGGCCGCCCAGCGCACGACCGACCGGCCGGGACCCGCGGGGTCCCGGCCGGACCCATACCCGGAGGGAATCCCAGTGATCGACACGCGCGTCACCCTGGACAGCATCGTCGGACCCTACGACTGCCAGCAGAGCGAGTGGCGCACCTACCGCTTCACCCTCGACGCCACCCGGCAGGTATCGGCCGGAACGATCGAGATGGCCGAGAGCTACGGCTGGTCGTCCATGGAGACCATCCACGTCATCGACGGCCGCCAGGGCAGCCCCGACACGGTCCACGTCATCGACAGCGGCGAGACCTACACGGCCAACGAGGACGGCGACCGAGCGGCCCGCGCCGTCGCGCTGCGCATCAACTGGCGCGGCAAGACCCCGACCGTCACGCCGATCGCCGTCAACCGGCAGGCCCGCAGGGCCGCCCGCAAGACGAAGAACAGGGCCACGGGCCGGGGCGCCGGCGCCGCCCGCGTGGTCGTCGTGTGCGTCCACTGGGAGTGGGTCGATGACGAAGGCTCGGGCGCCTTCGACGTCATCGAGCAGGTCGACGGCGGCTACTACCTCGGGGGCAGGGAGTGGCCGTGGTGCGTGGTCACCTGGAACTGCGCCTGCGGGAACACCCAGGACTGGCACGAGACCGACTGCCTGTGCGGCCTGACCCGCGACGGCCAGCCGACGACGGCCCTCGCCGCCGCCACCCACAGGGCCGGGCAGGTCCTGCGAACACTGGCCCCCGAGGCGACGTCGGCCCTGGTCGACGTCACTGGCCCGCCCTACATCTGCGCGGTCTTCGCGGGCGACGTCGAGATCGACACGGCCGACGACACCGGCCCCTTCGACACCGAGACGCTCGGCGAGGCCGACGCGATCCTGCGGGCCGCCTACGAGGAGACCACCGAGGACGAGACGGCGGCCGGCTGGGTGCTGGTCCCCGACGAGAAGTCCAGCGCGCTCTACCGGCTCACCTTCGCGCCCGCCCCCCAGTAACCCGCCCGGCTGGGACGGGCGCTCACAGGCCCGCCTCGGCCCCCCACTCCACATCAGTACAAGGAAACGAGGACGTCACATGACCACCCAGCCCGCCTCCCGCCCCGCCTACGAGATCCCCACCCACCTCGGCGCCGCCGCGCACGCCGCCCTGGACGCCGACCGGGCCGCGCGCGACCAGCTCGGCCGCGCGATGCTCGTCGCCACCGCCGCCGCGGTGCGCGACATCCTGACCGGCTACGAGCCCGACGCCCCGTTCGACGCGAGTGCCGTCGAGCTGGTCGAAGGGGAGGACGGCTCACTGTTCCCCAACGGCCGGTACTGGACGCTCGCCGGCGAGGAGCGGACGTTCACCGAGACGGTCGGCGCCGCCGAGGCCGGGAACGGTATCCACGGCATGAGCGAGTGGACGGCCTACCTCAACGACAGCACGCGCGACGTCTGGTACGACCTGTGCACCGAGCAGCCCGACCGCGACGGGCGGCCGGCCTACCGGCTCGACCTGCTGCCGGCGGCAGCCCTCCAGCTCGACGAGAGCGCACCCGCACCGGTCCGGCAGCGGGGCCAGATGGTCGAGGTCTTGGTGTGCGCCAACGACAGCGACCGGTACCCGGCGATGGTCGACCCCGACGACCAGCGCGACGGGTACGTGAAGCCCTGGTTCGACCTCGACACCGTCCGGCGCATCGCCGAGCAAACCCAGGCGGACGCCGCCCGCTACGGGCACGACTCGGTCGACACGGTGCACGTCCTGGAAGGCGGGGACTGCGCCGTGCGGCACGACGGTTCCACCGAGCCCTTGAAGTACGCGGTCGTGCTCGTCGTCTGCTGGATGTACCTGGACGGGGAGAAGCGCGAGCAGGCGGTCCAGGTCCTCCAGCCGAACAAGGACGGCCGGTACGCGGTCGGCGGCCACGACTGGCAGTGGTACGCGCTCGGCGGCCAGCTCAACCCGCAGATCCCGTTCCGGCCCTGACCGGGCCGGTTTGACGATCCTTTGCCGAACTCCGTGGATCATGACCGATATTCCAAAGCTAATTTGGCAAAGATGATTGTGTAAACCTTTCACCCCAGCCACCGGGCGAGCCGACAGCGATCGGCTCGCCCGGAGCCATGAGAGCAAGGGAGACGGCAGATGCCCTACATCGACTCCACCAGCCGCCAGTGGGCGGCAGCCTCCAAAGCCGCCAACGCCCCCCGCCGCGTGCGCGCCTACAAGCACGACGGCGGCGACCTCAGCGTCATGGACTGGTTCTGCGCGGACACCGAGACCGAGATCCTCACGGCGCACGGATGGCGACGGTACGACCAGGTGGCGGTCGGTGACCTGGTGGCCAGCCTCAACACCGAGGGCGGCGTCGCGCGCTGGGTGCCGATCCAGCGGATGAACGTGTTCGAGGTGACCGACGCGAAGATGCTGCGGGTGGAGGGCAAGGGGCTCTCGGCGTTCGTGACGGAAGGCCACCGCTGGCCCGTCCAGCAGCGGGTGGGCACCCAGGCAGGGCGTCGCCTGGTCTGGCAAGTCCGGACCTCCGACCGGCTCAATGTGGAGTCCTCGGTCGTCCGTAGCGCTCCCTTCGAGGCCCCAACCCAGAGCGTCCACGATGACGCGCTGGTCGAGCTGGTCGGCTGGGCGTGGACCGAGGGCAGCTACCGCGAGAACGGCGGCTTGCACCTCTCCCAGTCGCCCACGGTGAACCGCGCGAAGTGCGAGCGGATCGAGCGGGCGCTGACCGCGCTCTACGGCCCCCCGATGGGCCGAGCTGGCCGGCGACGCGGCGAGCCCGCCTGGAACGTCGCGGACTACGAGGGGACGAGGTACTGGCGGCTCAACGTGGCCGCCGCGGCGCCCATCCTGGCTGCCGCCCCCGACCACGTCCTCGACCCGGACTGGCTGCGCTCCCTCACACCGGCCCAGCTCGACCTGCTGATCGAGGCGTCGATGCTGGCGGATGGGACGACTCGTGTGCGCGATGGGGCGCGGGACTCGTCCCTCTCGCAGAACCGGCAGGACCGCGCGGAAGCGTTCCAGTTCGCTGCGATCCTCGCGGGCCGGACGACCTCCATCCACCGCTGGGAGATGCAGCACAAGGGCAAGGCGTACCCGATGTGGCGGGTGTCGCTCCTGGAACGGGTGACCGTCAAGCCGCTCCGCCAGGCGGTCGCCGAGTGGACGACCCACACCGGCACCGTCTGGTGCCCCACGGTCGAGTACGGCACCTGGCTCTGTAGGCGCAACGGGCTGGTGCACTGGACCGGCAACTGCGGCGCAGGCGGGTCGGGTCAGGGTGCGGACGCTGTCCCCTTCCTGCGGGTGGCCCGCGCGGCGAACCACTGGAAGCAGGCCATCCAGACCCACCAGATGAACTTCCCGGGCGTCGCGCACTACATCGGCGACATCCGCAAGGCCCCGGTCTGGGCCTGGCCGATCACCGACATCTTCTGGGCGAGCCCGGAGTGCACGAACTGGTCGATCGCGAAGGGCAAGAAGCGGTCGTTCGCCAAGGCCGTCCAGGGCGACCTGCTCAGCCTCTACGCGGACGTGGAGGAGGAGAAGTTCAAGACCGCCGACCAGCAGGACGACGGGCCGACCGAAGAGGAGGAGGCCAGCCGGGCGCTGATGGAGGAGGTGCCCCTGTACCTGCGCGGCGTGATCGAGCGCGGCGGCCTGATCAAGGCGGGCGTGGTCGAGAACGTCACCGACGTCCGCGCGTGGTCCGAGTGGGACGCCTGGCTCGGCGAGTTCCATAAGCTGGGCTACCGGACGAAGGTCATCGCGCTGAACTCGATGCACGCCGACCCCAGGAGCGTGCACAAGGCCCCGCAGAGCCGTGACCGGCTGTACGTCGCCTACTGGCACAAGAGCCTCGGCCGCACCCCGGACTGGGACAAGTGGCTGCGCCCCAGGGCGTACTGCGCGAGCTGTGACGAGATGGTGAGCGCGCTGCAGGTCTTCCGTAAGCCGGGCAAGGACATGGGCCGCTACGGGTCGAGTTACGACTACCGGTGCCCGAAGAAGTCGTGCCGCGCGATCGTCCGCCCCGACGTCCTGCCCGCTGCGGCGGCCATCGACTGGTCCATCAAGGGCACGCCGATCGGCAGTCGGCCGAAGACCGAAGAATGCCCCGAGGGTCTCGCGCCGAAGACGATGGCCCGCATCCGGGCGGGAGTGAAGAAGTACTGGCCGCAGCCCGGAGGCGAGCAGGGCGGGCAGGAAACACTGTTCGCCGACCGGCCCGACGCCGACCGCATCGCTCCGTTCCTCGTGCCGACCGGCGGCACCTGGCGCAACGGCCCGGCCGGTGTGAACCAGCCGATGCCGACCCGCACGACCGTCGAGTCCGACGCCCTGGTCGTGCCGCCCATCCTGGTGCCCTGCGAAGGCCGCGAAGGCAAGGAAGCCATGCGGATGGACGAGCCGCTGCGCACCCAGACAACGCGGCTTGAGACGGCGATCGCCTACGTGCCGTTCGTGGTCCCCATGCGGGGAGGCGGCGACCTGGAGAAGGCCCGGCACATCGGCCACCCGGTCCACACCGTCTCGGCCGGCGGCAATCACCACGGCCTGGTCATGGCGCCCCGCCCGCTGGTCATGCGGAACAACACCCCGAACGGCGACCCCGCACAGATGGTCACCGTCGCGGACGAGCCGTTCCGGACCATGACGACCACCGGCCACCAGTCGCTGATCACGGCAGACCCGCTGCTCGTTCCGTACGGCAGCGGCCAGGCCCGGCCCGTCAGCGAGCCGGTCGGCGCCCTGCCGACCCGGGACCGGTACGCGCTCCTCGACGCCAACGGCGAGTACGACCTGTCGAAGGTGCTGTTCCGGATGCTCCAGCCCAAGGAGATCAAGAGGGCGATGGCTTTCGCGGACGGCTACAAGATCCTGGGCAGCAAGCGGGACCAGATCAGGCAGCTGGGCAACGCGGTCACGCCGAACGCGGCGGAGGTGTTGCTGTGCGCCCTGGTCGAGTGCATCACCGGCCAGGACATCGACCGGTACGCGATGGCCGCCTGACCTGCACATTTCTCGAAAAGCCCGGCTCCAACCCGGAACTCCAGGGGTAGTCACGCGTTGGACATAGTGACTACCCACTAAATCCCTCTCCAAGCGAGCGCCATCCACGCCGACGAGCAGCCCCCCGCCTGACCGCCCACCCATCCGAGCGCCCGCCCACCCGGGCGGGCGCCCATCCGAAGGGAACCGAGATGACCCAGGTCCTGCACACCGACCCGACCACCGCCGACCTCTCCGCCGCCTGCGAGGAGGCGCGGCAGATCGCGCTGAGCGCCCGCGCGACCTACCTGCAGGGCACCATCGCCTACGCCGCCCGCCTCATCCGCGAGGCACTGCCCGACGCCGCCGCGATCACCGTCGACACCGAGGATGGCGAGCTGTACGAGGTCCGCGACGCGGGCGGCAAGGCCCTGTACCGGGCGCCATTCACCCCGGCGAGCCCGCTGCACGACAGCATCACCGGCGACGTCGAAGCCCTCTTCCGCGAGGTGCTGCCCTTCGGCGGCCTGGAAGACGCCGGCTGGGAGACCGCCGCCGAGGGCCTGCCGTATCGGACCGTCCTCCTGCCAGGCGCCCCCAAGCCCGAGCGGCGCACCGCCCACGGCTTCGCCGCCACCCCCGGCCGGATGCTCGACGTTCGCGCCGAATGCGTCGCCGGGGAACGGGCCTTCAACCTGGAAGGCCCGCACCCCCTGTACCAGCGGGAGACCCGCGACCGGATCCGCGCCGCGATGGCCAACTCCGGGTACGACGTGCCGGACGCCGCCCTCACGGTCACCGCGCACGGCACCCTCGCCCGCGGCGCCACCGCCGCCGACCTCGCCCTGGCCGTCACCGCCCTCGCCGCCACCGGCGCCTTCGACCCGCGCGCCCTACACAAGGTGGCGTTCATCGGCGAACTCGGCCTGGACGGCCGTGTGCGGCCCGTGGCCGACGTCAACGCCGCCGTCCGCACCGCGTACGCCAGCGGCTACACCACCGCGGTCGTCGCCGACGACGACATGGGCAACGTCGACGTCGCCGGGATCGGCATCCACGGCGTCGACAGCCTCCGCCAGGCCCTCGTCCTCATGGAGTGCTTCGGCCGCGCCAACTAGCCGACCCGCCCAGCGGGGCCGGGGAGCAGGCAGCGCTCCCCGGCCCCGGGACCCCTCATCCAACCAGCTCGCACCCGAGAGGAACGCCATGCGCGACGACTACCTGACCGGCGACGTCCACCTCGCCGTCTACGGCCCCGGCCGCTTCCCGAGTTACTCGCCCTTCGCCGAGAACGGCTACCTGTTCACCGTCCCCGGCAGCTTCCCGGAGGACACCCCGGCGCACACCAACGTGACCGACTGGGAGATGGCCGTCTACCGCACGAAGGACGACCCGGACGAGTGGGAGGTCCGAGACGCCAACGGCCAGCGCAGGGTGTGGGCCACGGCCGGCACCCGCCGCGAGGCGATCGGCCTGGCCTTCCAGGAGATCGCCCGCAAGCGCCGCATCCAGGCCGCCGACGTCGCCGCCAAGCGCAAGGCCGCCGGACTGGAGCCCGCCCCGCCGTACACGGTGGAGGGCGTCAGCAGCGTCACCCTCGTCATCGCCCCGGGTGCAATCGCCGTCCTCGACCGGATCGAAGCCGCCGACGGCGATGGCCCGGCCAGCTACCACGTTCACGACACCGAAGGCGGTGAGCCGTACGTGATCCGGGCGGACGACGGGGTCACGCTGCGCACCACGACCATCGGCGTCCTGCACCACGGGTGCGGCCACGACCCGGAGAACGCCGCCCGGTTCGAGAACGAGGCGGGAGCCCTGATCTACGCGAAGCACGGCATGGCAGCCGTCTGGCCCTGCACCGTGATCGATGCCGCCCAGCCCGAGTCCTCCGGGCACGCCTCGAACTGCTCCGACGAGCAGCACGCGCACAGCGCACTCTGCTTCGACGTTCCCTGACGGCCGGCACAGGCACCTGACCGCCGCGAGGCCGGGGAACAGGCAGCGTTCCCCGGCCTCACCGCTTGGTCTACCGCGACCCCGCCGGTCCGCCCACCACCACCTCAGACCCTGCCGAGATAGGACGCCACAGATGGCCACAGGATGGACGATCCGCCCGATCCGCCTCCCCGACGAGCACCTGCCCAGCATCGCCGACGGCTGGACCTGCCGTGCCTGCTCCACGGCCTGGCCCTGCGCGGAGGCCGCCGAGCACCTGACCTCCAACCGCTGCACATGCGGACAGACCGTCTACCGGGAGAAGCACGGCCCGAGGAACTGGCACCTGGGGGAGCGCTGCTACACCGCGAAGGACGTTGTCGTTTGGCAGGGAGCCGAGCTGGCCGCAGCCCGGCGCCCGCACTACCCGCCGAGCCACTACTACCCGCCCAAGCCGTCCCGGCGCCGCCGCCAGCGCCCGCCGATCCCCCGGCACAGGGTCACCGGCCCCGGCGACATCCGGCCCGGCACCTGGACGTGGGTCAAGCCCGGCGGCCTGCACCCCGGCTGGGGCGACATCCACCAGCTCGCCATGCTCACTGCAGTCGGTCCCTGGTGCGAGGTGTGGCTGATCCTCGACGGCACCGTGCACGACGTCCGCGCCGACCGGCTGCTCCTCGACGGCGGCCCGCGCGAGAACCGGGCGGCCTGGTGGAACTGGACGGTCGCCGAGCACCTCGAGCGCCAGGAGCCCGGCGACCGGGCGGCCGAGAACCGTACCGCGGTCCAACCCGCACTGTTCTCCGGCCACCTGCCCGCCTAAGCCGCCAACCCCCCGCCGCCTCCCACCACCCCAAGCCCCGGCAACGAGGCGGCCACAGGCCCGGCCACAGTCCCACAGAGCCCAGCCCAGGGCAGACACAAACGGCATCACACAGCGTTCATGTACCATCACCGTCAGTCCGGTCGTTCTGAGCAGCGGCGCGATCGGCACGCGCCGGAGGTGTAACCGCCGCACGGTCCCCTTCCAGGGGACAGGACCACGTTCAAGTCGTGGCCGGCGCTCCATGACAGGCCCTCACCACCAGGTGAGGGCCTTCGCCTTGCCCGGGCCTCAGTTGCCCCAGGTCAGCTATCTTTGCCGCCCTTTGTCTGCAGGACCCCCAGGAGCGGCCCATGTTCCACGGATCGATCCCCGCACCCCTCCGCTCGATCATCTACGAGCACGCCGGCACCTGGCCCGGAGAGGACATCTACGTCGGCTGCTCGGGGAACTTCACGATCGAGCGGGTGCTGCACGCCCGGTTCGGCAACGAGCGCCGCGTCCACGGCAACGACATCCAGGCGTACAGCTGCGCCCTCGGCTGGTTCCTCGCCGGTGACGAACTCCGGTACACGCTCCGCGAAGAGTACGCGGAGACGTTGGGCTGGCTGCACCCCTACCTGGAGGACCGCACCGACCTCCTCGCCACCCTCATGCTCGGCACCCGCTTCCTGCAGTACGTCGGCAAGGACGGCGCCTACTACCGGCGGATGCTGGACGCCACCCGCGAGCAGTGGCCGCGCATGCACGAGAAAACCGCCACGAAGCTGCGGAACCTGCAGACACGGCTCGGCTCGTTCTTCGCCGGCGACGTCCGCGACTACCTCGACCAAGAGGTGCCCGCCGACGCCCCGGTGGTGATGTTCCCGCCGTTCTACGCCAAGGACTACCAGGCGCAGTTCGCGTCCATCGACGCCGCCTTCGACTGGCCCGAGCCGTCGTTCGATGAGCTGACCGAGGACGGCAAGGAACGCATCATCGAGCAGGTCCAGGACCGGCCGAACTGGGTCCTCGGCCTGCACATCGAACGCCCCGAGCTGCGCGACAAGCTCGCCGGCGTCGTCCAGACCGCGAACCGCGGCCTGCCGATCTACGTGTACGCCGCGAACGGGCCCCGCCGCATCGTCCGGCCCCGCCAGGCCGTCGAGCCGATCCCCATGCCGAAGATCGGCGCGGACGAGGAGCTGGGCGACCGGATGACGATCCACATCCTGACCGGCGGCCAGTTCGCGGCGATCCGCTCGCAGTTCATGTCCAAGACGATCAAGCCCGGCAGTCCGCTCATCGCGTGCGCGGTCGCCGTCGACGGCAAGGTCATCGGCGCGTTCGCCTACCTGCCGCCGAAGTTCGACCCGAACACCGCCTACCTGATGTCGGACTTCCCGGTGTCGTGGACCCGCTATCGGCGCCTCGCCAAGCTGATCGTGATGGCGGCCTCCACCCGCGAGGCACAGCTCCTCGTCCAACGCTCGCTGTCCAAGCGGATCGACGCCTGGTCCACCACCGCGTTCACCGACCGCCCCAACTCGGCGAAGTACGGGCGCGGCATCCCCGGCGTGAAGCTGCAGAAGCGCACCGAGCCCGGCGCCGACGGCATCCACCGCTACCAGCTCCAGTACGGCGGCCCCCTCGGCACCTACGACCTCAACGAGGCCCTGACCCTGTGGAAGACCAAGCACGGCAAGGACATGCGATGACCACCGACACCCCCGCCGCCCCGACCACACAGATCCGGCCCCGCTTCGTCCAGCGCGACCCGCGCAACCTCACCCGCCTCCCCGTCAACGCCCACTACCAGACCAAGGAGGAGTACGACCGGCTCGTAGCGAACATCCGGGAAGACGGCTGCCTCACCAGCGTCCCCCTGATCTACGGCGCAGGCGAATACCCGGAGGGCGAGGAACTGATCCTGTCCGGCAACCACCGCTGCGACGCCTCCGTGGAAGCCGGCCTGCCCGAGATCACCTGCATGCTGATCGAGGACGCCCAGACGAAAGACCAGCTGATCGCCCGCCAGCTGTCACACAACGCCATCACCGGCAAGGACGACCCGGCCACCCTCCAGCAGCTGTACGACCAGATCGAAGACGTCGACTGGCGCGCCTACTCCGGCCTGGACGACGACCAGCTGAAGCTCCTCGCCGAAGTCCAGCCCGAAGGCCTCTCGGAGGCGAACCTCGACTTCGCCACCGTCAGCCTCATCTTCCTGCCGCCCGAGCTCGAAGCCGCCCGCGAAGCCTTCGACCAGGCCCGCCTCGGCCAGAACGAAAGCTGGCTCGCCGCACGCGCCGACTACGAGCAAACCCTCGACACGCTCGCCTCCACCCACGCCGCCCACAAAGTCGGCAACGTCGCCACCGCGCTCCACGCCATCCTCGCCATCGTGGAACGCCACCTCGACGAACTCGCCGAGGGCTACACCGCCCCAGACGGCACCCACCTCCACACCGGGCACGTCGGCCTCGAAACCGTCCTCGGCTCCCGCACCCTCCCAGCACCCGCCGCCGTCACCATCAACAAGGCCATCGCAGCCGCAGAAGGACGCGGCGAAATCGAGCAAGGCCAGGGATGGCGCCTCCTTGAGCGTCTCGCCGGCGAGTACCTGTCCGGACCCAACCACGAACTCCTCTCGGACGGACCCGAGTGAGCACCCGCACCCCGATCACCCTCGACCCGTCCCTGGACCCCTGGGAGCGCCAGCCCAGCGAGACGGCCAAGAAGCACGGCCAGTTCGTCACCTTCCGAGACCTCGGACGCACCCGGACCCTTACGGAAGCCGCGCAGAAGCTGACACTCGCGTACGGGCACGTGAGGAACCTGGCGTCCGAGTTCCGGTGGCGTGAGCGGGTCGAGGCGTACGACCGGCACCTGGACGTCCAGTACGAGGCGATGTGGCTGCAGGAGCGCCGGAAGGCCGCCGAGACGGACGCGAAGATCCTCGGGGCGGCGATCGGCAAGCTGGCGCAGCGGCTGACGACGATCAACCCGGCCGAGATGAGCGTGGGCGACTTCATCCGGCTGATGGACGTGGCGATGCGGCACCGCCGGGTGCTGTTCGGAGACCCGACGGAGACGATCGCAGTCACCGGGGAGGGCTCCAACCCGCTGGCGCAGCAGTTCGCCGAGTTCGCGCAGATGAGCCCGGAGCAGCGCCGTGCCCGCCTCGCCGATCTGGCGGACTCGGTGCAGCAGCGGATCCGCGCGGTCGACGGCGGAGACGACGAGGAGTAGGCGATGACGGTCACCGTGAGCGAGCTGGAGCACCTGGACGATGCGGAGGTGTTCCGGCAGTTGGAGGCCGCGCGGCGGTCGATGAGCGAGGCCCTGTTGCGGGACCCGGTGACGCTCGCTCGCGGCCTGGACCGCACCTACCGGATGCGGCCCCACCTGAAGGTCATCGGGGACGCCCTGGCGGAGGTGGGGCGCGGCGAGTACGACCGGCTGCTGATCCTGACCCCGCCGCAGGTCGGGAAGTCGACCACGGTCGCGGAGTGGTTTCCGTTCTGGTGGCTGTGCCTGTACCCGATGGACCGGGTCGCGGTCACCTCGTACGGCGACGACCTGGCGCTGCGGCGCGGCAAGATCGTCCGGGACTATGTGGAGGAGTACGGCGACGAGTTCGACCTGCGGCTGCAGTGGGGTTCGTCGGCGAAACAGGACTGGTCGCTGACGACGGGCGGCGGTGTCCGCTCGGTGTCGGTCGGTAAGGGCCTGACCGGTCACCCGGTGAATCTGCTGATCGTGGATGACCCGCACAAGGACCGCGCGGACGCCGAGTCGGAGGCCACCCGGCGGGCGTTGCACGACTGGTACTCGTCCACCGCGTTGAAGCGTCTGCAGCCGGACCGCAACGCCGTGGTGGCGATCCAGACCCGCTGGCACCCGGACGACTTCGCCGGCCGACGCCTGGAGGAGGAGGGCCGCATCGAGGACGGCGGCCGGTGGAAGGTGATTCACCTGCCCGCGGTCGCTGACCCCAAGTTCGGTCCGGATCCGCTCGGCCGCGCCCCGGGGGACCCGCTGCCGCATCCGAAGATCTCCACGCGGAACAAGGCGGCGCTGAAGGCGTGGTGGGCGGACATGAAGCGCACGTCGATCGTGCGGGACTGGCACGCCCTGGCGCAGGGCGATCCGCAGCCGGCCGAGGGCGCGCTCGTGTCCGAGGAGCTGCTGCGGATGCTGCGGGACACCACCACGCAGGTGGAGCCGCAGAAGATCGCCGTGGCCATCGACCCCTCGGGCGGTGGGCGCGACGTCGCCGCCGTCATCGGCGGCTTCCTGGGAGGCGACGGTCGCGTGTGGATCACCGACGACGTGTCGGCCGCGATGTCGTCCGCCGAGTGGTCCACCGCGGCCTGCCTCCTCGCCCACCGCATCAACGCGGCAATCATCTACGTGGAGTGGAACTTCGGCCGGGACATGTGCGTCCTCGCGATCCAGACATCATGGGAGAAATTGCAGAATGACGGCGAGATCCCCAAGACGGCACTGATGCCCGTCATCCAGCCAGTACGGGCAAAGCAGGGCAAGCTGCTCCGCGCGGAGCCGATCGCCCAGCAGATGGTGCAGGACAAGGTGCGGCTTCGAGGCCTCTTCACCGACCTCGAGCGCGAGTGGGCAACCTGGCAGTCCACCGACCCGGACAGCCCCGGCCGCATCGACGCCTCGTGCATCCTGGCGTACGGCCTCATCCCGGAGGCCAACCAGGGCGCCATCGTCCACCCGCCGCTGCCGACGATGCCGCAGCCGGGCCAGCTCGGCAGGAGTCGGCCGCCCGGTGGTACAGCGTCCGCCTATGGGCGAAGGATCGGAAAGTAGGAGAACACCCTCAGCCCCTCCCACGGACGTTGATCACGTGGCCAGCCCGTGGGCGGCTGCCCCGGGGCGAAGCGCAGCGCCAGCGCGGGCAGAGCGGTGGGACCCTGCCGCCCTTCGGGCGCTAATCAGGGGACTCCGTGCGGGTTGTCAGTGGGGTCCGTTAGCCTTCGGGCTGTGATTACGGGTGAGCTGAAGAGCAAAATCGACCGCGTCTGGGACGCCTTCTGGTCGGGCGGGATCTCGAACCCGCTGGAGGTGATCGAGCAAATCACCTACCTGATGTTCATCCGCCGTCTGGACGACCTCCAGACGGCCAAAGAGAACAAGGCCAACCGCACAGGCCGGCCGATCGAGAACCCGATCTTCACCGATGAGACGGACCGGTTGCGGTGGTCCCGCTTCAGCAACCAGTCCCCGGAGGCCATGCTCACCCTGGTGCGGGACGGCGTGTTCCCGTGGCTCAGGAACCTCGGCGGCCAGGACTCCACCTACTCACACCACATGCGCGACGCACGCTTCGCAATCGGTACATCCACCCTGCTAGCGAAAGTCGTCGACATGCTGGACGAGATCCCGCTCGGCGACCGGGACGTCAAGGGCGATCTGTACGAGTACATGCTCAGCAAGATCGCGACAGCGGGGCACAACGGCCAGTTCCGTACACCGCGGCACATAATCCAGCTGATCGTCGAGATGACCGCTCCTGGCCCGAGGGACGAGATCTGCGACCCCGCTTGCGGCACGGCCGGTTTCCTCGTCGCTTCGGCCGAGTACGTGGCGCGTACCCATCACGAAGCTTTGATGGAGCCCGCGCAGCGCCGGCACTTCGACGAGCGCATGTTCCACGGCTTCGACTTCGACAGCACCATGCTGCGGATCGGCTCCATGAATATGCTTCTGCACGGGGTGGAGAATCCGGACATCCGCTACCGCGACTCGCTCGCGG
This sequence comes from Streptomyces sp. NPDC051104, assembly GCF_040682835.1. Lineage (NCBI taxonomy): Bacteria > Bacillati > Actinomycetota > Actinomycetes > Kitasatosporales > Streptomycetaceae > Streptomyces > Streptomyces sp. NPDC051104. The sequence continues at coordinate 167,194 of NZ_JBFBBS010000010.1, forward strand.
AGAGCGCAGCCGGTGAGGCGGAGCGATACTCGCTGATCCTGGCCAACCCGCCCTTCGCTGGCAGCCTCGACTACGACGCCACGGCCAAGGACCTGCAGGCCGTCGTCAAGACGAAGAAGACGGAGCTGCTGTTCCTCGCCTTGTTCCTCCGCCTGCTCAAGCCCGGCGGCCGCGCGGCGGTCGTCGTTCCGGACGGAGTGCTGTTCGGGTCCAGCAAGGCGCACAAGGACCTGCGCAAGCTCCTTGTCGAGGGACACAAGCTAGACGCCGTCGTGAAGCTGCCGAGCGGTGTGTTCAGGCCCTACGCCGGAGTGTCCACGGCCATTCTGTTCTTCACAAAGACGAACAGTGGGGGCACCGACAACGTCTGGTTCTACGAGGTCACGGCCGACGGCTGGAGCCTCGACGACAAGCGCGCTCCGCTTCTGCCAGAAGAGAAGCTGGGCCCGTTGGTTGGCGAGGCCGTGCTAAGTGGCGAGGAGCACGGCAGTAATAACCTGCCCGACGTACTGGCCCGCTGGAAGCGCCGCAACGGCAGCGAGCTGGAGAGGTCACGCGCGGAGCAGAGCTTCTGCGTCCCCAAAGCCGACATCGTGTCCCATGGATACGACCTGAGCCTCAACCGTTACCGGGAAGTCATCCACGAGGAAGTGGAGCACCGCACGCCACAGGAGATCATGGACGATCTGGCCAGGATCGAGGCGGAGATCCAGCAAGGTATGAGCGAGCTCAAGGGGATGCTGTGGTGACCGGCTTCACCGTTCCCCTAGGTTCCCTCATCAGGCCAGCTGCGGTCTGTCGTGCCGGTTCGGTGAGTTATCCCATCCTCTCTATGACCATGAAGCACGGTCTGATCGACCAGGGTGACAAGTTCAGGAAGAGGGTGGCCAGCCAGGACACCTCCACCTACAAGGTGGTGAAGCGCGGCCAGCTCGTCGTCGGTTTCCCCATCGACGAAGGCGTCCTTGCCATCCAGGACAAGTACGACGAAGCGATCGTGAGTCCTGCTTACGAGATCTGGGACGTTTCCGATCCGGAACGCATCGACCGCGGCTACCTCGAGCGTTTCCTGAGGTCACCGAAGGCACTTGCTTACTATTCCGCCAAGCTTCAGGGGACGACGGCGCGACGTCGCTCCCTGCCGAAGGACGTCTTCCTCGCGCTTTCGGTGCCGGTGCTGGACGTGCCCCGGCAGCGCCAGGCCGTCAGGGCGCTTGACCAGGCGGATGCCCTGCGGGCCAGGCGCAGTGCGGCCATCTCGCTCCTCGACGAACTGTCCCGGTCGGTCTTCCTGGAAACGTTCGGGGATCTCAAGCGCAATCCCAAGGGATGGGAGACCGTGCAGCTGGGCGAAGTGGTGCGGTTCCACGCGGGTGCCTCGCTCCCCGAAGGCGTCGCCTATACGGGACAACAGGGCGGCTATCTTCTGCTCAAGGTCTCCGACATGAATCTCCCGGGCAACGAGCACGAGATCTCCACGTCCCGAAGTTGGAGCACCGGCCCGGGGGGAAAGTCGGCCACCTGCCCGGCCGGAACGATCGTCATCCCCAAGCGAGGTGGGGCGATCTCCACCAACAAGAAGCGGATCACCGTCCGGCCCGCGATCCTGGACCCGAACCTCATGGGAATCGTGCCGGATGCCGCGGCCCTGAACTTGACCTATCTCCGCCAGTGGTTCTCATTCTTCGACCTCTCCGCTCTTGTCAGCGGAAGCAGCGTTCCGCAGTTGAACAAGCAGGACCTTGCACCGCTGGTCATTCAGGTTCCACCGCTGGACCTTCAACTGGAGTACGTGCAGAAAATCCGTGAGATTTCCAGGGTGACGGCTGTGCACCGGAAACAGGCTGCGATTCTGGACGAACTTTTCTTTTCGATTCGACAGCGTGCGTTCACCGAACGCTCGGCGTGAACGGCATCAGGGGGAGAGTGGTACGTGAGCAACTTCTGGTTCCTCAATAGTGAGTGGCCGGAGCTGTGCGGTGAGGCGATTCACGCCGAGCGGCTGGCTATGGCCGATCCTCGGGCAGCGGTGTTCTACGCCCGACGGGCGGTGGAGCTTGGGGTTACCTGGATGTTCGAGGTGGATGAGGCCTTGCAGCGTCCGTATCGGGATGACCTGGCGGCGATGGTCTCGGAACCGACTTTCGTGCGGGTTGTGGGTCCGGCGATCCGCACGAAGATGGATGTCATCCGGCGGCAGGGGAATGCCGCAGTGCACCGCAAGACGCCGGTGTCGGTGAACGATGCCATGCGCGTTGTGGGCGAGTTGTTCCACGTCATGTATTGGCTGGCCCGCACCTACGCCGTAGACAAGGCCAACCTGCCCGCGCCGGGCCTGGCCTTCGATCCGACGCTTGTGCCGCGCCCGGAGCCAGCCAGCGTTCGGCTGGCGAAGCAGGCCGAACTGAAGAAGATGGCGGAACAGTTCGCTGCGCAGCAAGAGGAGCTGGCGGCTGAGCGGCGGAAGAGCCAGGACCTCGATGCCGAGTTGCAGGCGCTCCGCGCGGAGGTCAAGGCTGCGAAGGCGGCCAACGAGGCGCGCGTCGACACGCACGACTACAACGAGTCCGAGACCCGGACTCTGATCATCGATCTGCTCCTGAAGGAGGCGGGCTGGGCACTGGACCAGCCGAGCGACCGGGAGTTCCCCATCACCGGTCTGCCGGAGTCGGCGTCCAAGACGGGCAAGGGCAAGGTCGATTACGTCCTGTGGGACAACGACGGAAAGCCCTTGGCGGTCGTGGAGGCCAAGCGCACTACGAAAGACGCGAGGGCGGGTCAGCACCAGGCCAAGCTCTACGCGGACTCGCTGGAGAAACAATTCGGGCAGCGGCCCGTCATCTTCTACACTAACGGCTACCACACGTACCTGTGGGATGACCTGAACTACCCGCCGCGTGAGGTCCAGGGCTTCTTCACCAAGGAGGAGTTGCGGCTGCTGGTGCAGCGCCGGACAGGGCGGCAGAATCTTGCGAAGCTGCCCATCAACGACCAGATTGCCGGCCGCACTTACCAGTCCCACGCAATTCGCCGAGTGGCTGAGGCGTTCGAGTCCGACGCGGCGCGGCATGCCTTGCTGGTGATGGCGACGGGCTCGGGCAAGACCCGAACCGTGATCGCGATAGCCGACCTGATGATGCGGGCCAACTGGGTCAAGCGTGTGCTCTTCCTCGCGGACCGCAAGGTGCTGGTCAAGCAGGCCGCGAACGCGTTCAAAAACCTGCTGCCGGGCGCGCCGGTCGTGAACCTCCTGGAGGAGAAGAACACCAATGCGCGGGTGTATGTGTCGACGTACCCGACGCTGATGAACCTGATCAACGAGGTGGAGGAGTCGGGCGCGAGACGTTTCGGCCCTGGCTACTTTGACCTGATAGTGGTGGACGAGGCGCACCGCTCGATCTACCAGAAATATGGGGCGATCTTTGACTACTTCGACGCCCTGCTCGTCGGTCTGACCGCTACGCCCAAGGACGAGATTGACCGCAACACCTACCGGCGCTTCCATCTGGAGGACGGCGTCCCGACAGACGTGTACAGCCTGGAGGAGGCGGTCGCCGACGGGTACCTGGTGCCTGCGCGAGCCGTTGGCGTGCCGCTGAAGTTTCAGCGTGGCGGAATAAGGTACGCGGACCTGTCGGACGAGGAAAAGGAGCGCTGGGACGAGCTGGACTGGGCCGAGGACGGCAGTGTTCCGGACGAGGTCAGCTCTGAGGAGCTGAACAAGTACCTGTTCAACGCGGACACGGTCGACAAGGCGCTCGCGACACTGATGGAGCAGGGCGTTCGTGTGGCTGGCGGTGACCGTCTCGGAAAGACCATCATCTTCGCGGCGAACAACGCCCACGCCGAATTCATCGCAGAGCGGTTCAACGCGAACTATCCCGAGTATCGGGGCGAGTTCGCGCAGGTCATCACGTACCGCAAGGAGTACGCGCAGAGCCTGATCGACCAGTTCTCTGACCCGATCAAGGCGCCGCATATCGCGATATCGGTCGACATGCTTGACACCGGCGTAGACGTGCCGGAGGTCGTGAACCTGGTCTTCTTCAAGCTCGTGCGTTCCAAGACCAAGTTCTGGCAGATGATAGGCCGTGGCACTCGACTTTGCCCGGACCTGTTCGGCCCGAACCGGGACAAGGACGGGTTCCTGGTCTTCGACCTGTGCCAGAACATCGAGTTCTTCAACCAGAACCTCATGAAGGCAGAGGGCAAGCTCGGGCCGTCCCTGTCGCAGAGGATCTTCACGGGCCGTGCAGACCTGCTGCTTGCCCTGGACGGACAGGAGCCCGCCTCGGACGAGCAGGCCGAGGCCCAGCCGGGTGACGGCGACGGCACCGTGAGCACGTCGGGGCTGCGCCACGATCTCGCCGAGCGGCTGCACCAGGAGGTGACGGCCATGAACCCGGACAACTTCCTGGTCCGTCCCAAGCGCGAGTACCTTGACGCGTTCGCCGGCCTTGACGCCTGGCTCTCTTTGACGCAGGAGACGCACGCCCAGGTCGTCGACCACCTGGCGGGTTTGCCGACCGCGTTCCGCGACGACGACAGCACCGAGGAGGCTAAGCGCTTCGACCTCCTCGCCCTGCGGCTGCAACTTGCAGTAGTGCGCGCTGACCCCGGCTACGAGCGGCTGCGCGCCCAGGTGCAGGAGATCGCCTCCGCATTGCAGGACCAGTACACGATCCCGGCCGTGCGGGCTCAGCAGGAGCTGATCGATGAGCTGGTCGGCGACGAGTGGTGGCAGGACGTGACCCTGCCGATGCTGGAGTCAATGCGGCGTCGGCTGCGGAGCCTGGTCAAGCTCATTGAGAAGACCCGTCGCAACATCGTCTACACCGACTTCGAGGACGAACTGGGCGAGCTGACTGTCGCCCAGCTGCAGGGCACCGCCATCGGATCAGACCTGACCCGATTCGAGCAGAAGCTGAAGATCTACCTGCGTGCCCACGAGGATCAGCTGGCCATCCAGAAGATTCGCCGGAACCGGCAGATCACCGCGACGGACTTGGCCGAGCTGGAGCGGGTATTCCTGGAGGCTGGCATCGGTACCGAGGCTGACCTCGACCGCACCCGGAACATCGAAGGCGGGCTCGGCGTCTTCCTGCGCTCCCTGACCGGCCTGGACCGCGACGCAGCCCGCGACGCGTTCGCCGACTTCCAGCGTGGACGGACTCTGTCCAGTGCTCAGCTGCGCTACGTGGATCTCCTGATCGACTACCTGGCGCGTAACGGCACCATCGACATCGCGACCCTGTACGAAGCGCCGTTCAACTCGCTTGCGCCGCAAGGGCCTGAGGACCTCTTCACAGAGGCGGACATCGACAGCATGGATGCGGTTATCAAGTCCATTCGCTCTACCGCCCTAGCAGCGGAAGGGGCTGCGTAAACCGACGCGTCGAGGGCCGCCAGGCTGTCGGCCTCGTGACAGCCCGGCACCTCGAACAAGGGGCGTCGACGAACGGCCGTCCTTGGAGCTACGAAGCCTGACGGTGCGGCTGATGGGCCTCAGCGACGTCGACCAAGGCTCGGCAGCCCGCCTTGGAGTGCACGGACACTTGAGCTGCTGTCAGTTACAGCTCGTGACGTCGCTGGGTAGTCACGCCAGTGCTGGTCATGCTCCGCTGCCCTCCGGGCCAGCTGTTCACGCGTTTCCTTGCTGACTGGTGGCAGCTTTCTTCGTGCGCGCTTGGGCTTGGGCTCGGGAACGAACGTCCGCTGGGCCGGCTTCTTCCGGTCGGCCTCGAGGGAATCACGCTTCACCCACGTGGGCGGGGTAGTGATGGCGTTCTCCGTTTCCCAGCCCTGCGCGATGACTCTGCGGTGCAGCAGATTGCTCTCCACGACGCATCGCGGATCCCGCGACCATTGCCGCAGCGTCTTCCACTCCCCGAACGCTTCAAACCGGACACTCGCCATGCTCGGCCCCCCTGCATGAACGCTTGGAATGAGCGTACCCAAACAAGCCGTGCGACAGAGTGCCTTCTCATCGAGTGGCGCTGACTTCCATGCGAAGCGCACGGTGATCAAAAATGTGCTGCTGAAGATCAAGTTTGAAGCAGGATTTTCGGCGAGTGCCTATAGTGTGCCGCCGCATCCCGCAAGATCTTCAGCAAGGGGCCGGGCATGATCAGTCTTCCGGAGCTTGTCGTCCTCGCGGCCGCCGGTTACCGGGCGACACAGCTAGCCGTCCATGACACGGTGCTAGAACCTGCGCGCGTCGCCGTCTTCGACTGGCTCAGCCGGAAACCCACCAGCCGCGTGCGCACTGCAGTCGGATCCCTGATCAGCTGCGTGTACTGCATGGGCTGGTGGATCAGCGGCGCCATGCTCGCCACCTGGCTCCTCGCCTCCGATCAGTGGGGCGGCTCACCGCTCGTCGTGCATGGCGTGGAGTGGCTCGCCGTCGCCGGCGCCGCGGTGTTCCTGAACCGCGTGGACGACACGCTCGGCGGCCTGGTGAACCGGTGAGGTCCGAACTCGCCGCTGCCGCCTCGCGCTACATCGACCGCAAGGTCGGACGAGGCAGCAAGGGAAGCACCGATCAGGGATGGCAAAACCGAGCCTGGGAGCTGTACCACCTCGTGCCCGAGGTCCGCTTCGCCGCCTCCTACGTCGGCAACGCCATGTCTGGCGCCGTCCTGTTCGCCGGTCGTCGGGCCGAGGACGGCTCGATCGAACGCGCCCCCGACGGCCACCGCGCCGCCGAGATCGTCGCCCAGATCGCTGGCGGCCCCGACGGACAATCCAAGCTCCTCGGCTCCATGGGCAAGCACCTGACCGTACCCGGCGAGGGCTGGATCGTCATCCGCCCCAACTCCGAAGTCCTCAGCCCCGACTCGCTCGAGGACGGCCACGACTGGCGGGTGCTGTCCACCCGCGAAGTCCGCCAGCAGTCCGGCAAGCTGACCGCCGAGGTCGACGGCGACGACATCATGATCCCGGCCGGCGACCCCGAGAACCTCGACCCCGACGCCCCCGTGGCCCTGCGCGTGTGGGAGCCGGACCCTGAGCGCAGCATCGAAGCCGACTCGCCGGTGCGCTCCAGCATCGACCTGCTAGAAGAACTCCTGTTGCTGAACGCCGCGGTGAAAGCCATTGCCCGCTCCCGGCTGACCGGCCGCGGCATCCTCCTCGTCCCCAAGGGCACCAGGTTCCCGACCACCTCGACGCAGAACGACGCCGAGGACGACCTGATCGAAATCCTGATGACGGTCGCAGAGACCGCCATCCGCGAACCCGAGTCGGCCGCCGCCACGGTGCCGATCGTTCTCGAGGTCCCCGCCGACAGCATCTCCGACTTCAAGCTGCTGACGTTCGAGAGCAGCTTTGACGAGTTGGCGCTGAAGCTGCGCGAGGAAGCCATCAGACGCTTCGCGAACGGCTTGGAGATTCCGGCCGAGATCCTCCTAGGGTTGGGAGATTCCAACCACTGGGGTGCGTGGGCGCTGACCAGCGAGGCCATCCGCATGGGCATCGAGCCTAAGCTCGCCACCGTCTCGTACGCGCTCACACAGCAGTGGCTGCGCCCGCTCCTGCAGGCCGAGAACGTCGAGGACTGGCACCGCTGGCTCGTCTGGTACGACACCGCCCCGCTGCGGGTACGCACCAACCGCTCGGAGACCGCCTTGCAGGCCTATGACCGTGGAGTCATCTCCGACGAAGCCCTGCGGCGTGAGACCGGCTTCACCGAGAACGACGCCCCCACCACCGAGGAGATCGCCGAGCGGCAGAAGCAGAACGCCGACCAGGCGCAGCAGAACCAGCCGCAGCCGCAGGACCAGCAGCAGAGCCCGACCAAGCCGGACCTGCCCGTGGACGAGACCGCCGACGAGCCGGCAACCCTGCCCGCCTCGGCCACGCCCCGAGCCGGTGAGGGCCTGGTGGCGGCTGCAGACGGCCTGATCTGGGCCGCCCTGTCCTCCGCCGGGGACAAGCTCCTCCGGACGCCGATCTGCCCCCGCAGCGAGCGAGCCAAGGCCCGCGAGATCGAGGCTGCGGCCCTGCACACCGAGTTGAAGGTGGAGCCGGGCCAGGTTGAGCAGTACCGGCTCCTGGAAGGGGCCTGGCGGCGCGTCCCTGAGATCGCCAACCGGTATGGCCTCGACCCCGAGTGCCTGACCGCCTCTCTGGACTCCTACGCGCGAGAGCTGATCGCCGCGGGGATCGTCCACTCCTTCGAGGTGGTCCCTGCGGTGATCAGCTCATGTGCGGGCCTGGCGGTGGCGGCGTGAGGTCAGTTGAGCCACGCCCAGCGCGTGCCGCGGGCGATGTCGCTGATGGTCCTGCGCGAGACAGGGAACTGCTCGGCCACGGCCGTCTGGGACAGCCCGGAGGCGAGCATCTCCCGGATCCGGCGGACGTCGGCCTCTTCGAGCACGGCGTTGCCCTGACGACTGCCACGCGCCTGGCGGCCCGCCTCGTCGCGGTCCGCCATGTTCCGCTGCGTGTTCCCGAGGTACAGGTGTCGCCGGTTGACGCACCCCTCGTCACCACGGTGGCAGGTGTGGAGCACGTGCGCGTCTCCGGGATCGCCCTCCGCCATGATCCAGACGATGCGGGCGCACCACATGCCGCGGCCCTTGTACGTGGCCGAGGGGCGTCCCTCGAAGCCGGTGACCAAGACACACTCGTCGGTGTCGGCGCGGACTGCAGCCCGCAGGAAGGCCAACAGTTCGCCGTTCTTCCGCTTCCGTGGACGCCCGTTGGGGTCGGCCCAGCCGTGGCGGTACGACCAGTCGTGGCAGGTGGAGCACCGCGTCCGCGCCTTCCGCGTCGCGGTCCTGTCGCATCGGACGCCGTCTGCGTACACCACAGTGCACAGCGGAGTAGGGTCGCTCATGTCCGTACCTCTCTCACAGGTTCGGTCATCGCCCCGACGGTGTTGACGCACCGAGGAGGCTGCGCCCGGAGGGTGTTGACGCACCCTTCGGGCTGCTTCGTTGGACGACCCCACTCTATCGGCCAGTTGGCGCCGGTCTGCCCTGTTTCGCCAGGTCAGCGACCCTTTCGTGTCACGGTAGGGAGTCCCGCCATGCCTCAACCCGCGCCGCTCGCCGTCACCCTCGCCCCGGCCGAAGTCCGCGAGGACTGGTGCGCGGCCTGCAAGGCGTACACCCGCATCACTGGCAGCCTTGCCCTCCTCACCCCGGCCGGTGTCTCGACCGTCGGCACGTGGGCGTGGTGCTCGGTGTGCGAAGACCCAGACGACCGAGAGGTGAGCGGTGGCTGAGCCCCAGTACCAGGCGCCGTTCGGGCACTCGGTGGCCTCCCACCGCGTGCACGGCTGGTGCGCCCAGTGCCCCGACCGCACAGCTGACGAGGAGCTGGTGGCGTGGCGCAGCCACGAGCGTGCCCGTTTCGAGGTGACCAAGCAGGCCGTCACCCCGAGCCCCGAGGTCGACGTCACCGTGGCGCACGAGCGGCTGTGCCCCGTCTGCGGCCGTGAGGCCCTGATGGTGGTCACCGCGCAGGTCCACGACGACGACGGGCCCAAGCCGGCCGGTGGGTGGGCGTTGTGCCTGCACTGCGACGCCCTGCCGCACCCGCGCTGGGAGCACGTGGGTCTGATCGCCGCCGTCGAGCGGTTGCGCGTCCTGCACACGGACGACTTCTGCGGCTGCGCCCACTGCACCCGCGAGGGGTTCGTCCCGTTCCCGTGCCCGACCATCACCGCCCTGGACGAGTTCAAGGAGTCTGATCGTGGCTGACCTGCATGCGCTCCTCGACCAGGCGGAGGAGGACGTCACCCAGGAGGTGAGCGCCGTCCTCACCGAGCTAGCCGACGAGTTCGCCCAGCAGCTCGCCGACGCCACCGAGCTGGTCGCAGCCCGGTTCTCCGTGTCCCGGATCGCCCGCATGTTCACCGACCGGATGCCGCGCATCGTGCGCCGCCTCCTGCGGGTCTCCGAGACCGCCGCGCAGCAGGCCGCCGACGACACGGGCGGCGAACTGCCCCCGGAGTGGAACGACCTGCCCGGCCGGTACGACGACGGCCGCGGCCTGCCCCCGGCCATGTCCAGCTACGTCACGACGACCGAGTACCTGATGCGCGCCGTCGGCGAACGGCTCGCCGAGGCCGCCCGCCAGGAGCTGGCCGCAGGAGTCGACGCCGGCGACAGCATCGAGCAGCTGCGGGCCCGGCTCCGGGAGCGGTTCGCCCGCGAGGGCGCCCAGCTCGGTGACGCACGTGAGGAGCGCATCGCCCGCACCGAGGCCGGCCGGGCGTGGAACACGGCCACGCTGGAAGCAGCACGGGCCGTGACCGGCACGGACGCCCCGATCGTGAAGCAGTGGATCAGCCAGCGCGACGACCGGGTACGGCACGACCACAAGGAAGCGAACGGGCAGATCAGGCTCCTCGGCGAGCACTTCACCGTCGGCGGCATCCCGATGGACGCCCCGCACGACCCGACCGCCCCGGCCAACCAGGTCGTCAACTGCCGCTGTGTCCTTGCAGTCCACCCCGAAAGACGCGCATCCGCCTTCGATCGTGACCAGGTCCCATCGACCGGCGTCTTCGATCTGAAGGAAATGGGCCGGATCGTCCAAGATGCGGTGCGCCGCGCGATGTCCACGACCCGCGCCGACTACCAGCTGGTCCCCAGCGAGCCGCAGCCCGTCACCGCGGCGGGCGGGAACACCGGCGCGATGATCGCGCTCGTCCCGTCCGACGAGGACCTGGCCCGCCTCGCCATCGACGGCGGCGAACCGGCCGACGAGCTGCACCTGACGATGTGGTTCCTCGGCAAGGCCGACGCCTTCCCCGCCCACCAGCGCGCCAGCCTCATCGACCTGCTTCGCGAGGAACTGCAGGACCGCGGGCTCGGGCCCGTGCCCGGCCGGATCTTCGGCGTGAACCGGTGGAACGGCAACGGCGACGAACCGTGCTGGGTGTGGGCCGTCAGCGACGACACCGGCGACGACCGGCCCGAGTCCAGTCCCTATCTGCACGAGCTGCGCAACGTCGCCGGGTACGCCATCCGCCACAGCGAGCTGGACGACGAGCAGGTCCCCGACCAGCACTCCCCATGGGTCGCCCACGTCACCGCCGCGTACGGCGACGGCGACCTGCTCACCGAGCTCGAAGACCGCCTCGGCGCAGTCACCTTCGACCGTGTGCGGATCGCCTTCGCCGGCGAGTACACGGACATCCCTCTCGGCCCCCAGCAGGAGGAAGACACCATGCCCGCAACCGCTCAGGCCGACGTCATGGCCGAGCCGATCACGACGCGCGCGTGGTCGACGCCCGGCGATACGGCCATCGCCTTCGAGAACGAGCAGACCGGCGACGGCCGCGTGTTCACGCCCGGCTCGCTGTACTGGGACCGCGACCCCAAGCCGCTGCAGTACGCCGAAGAGATGGGCATGGGCCACGACGGCGCCGAGCTGTGCGGCGCCATCAACACGGTCATGCGCGACGGCAACCGGATCACCGCCAGCGGTGTCCTCTACCTGAACCGGCCCACCGGGCAGGACGCGGTGATGCTGCTGGAGCAGGAAGCCCCGCTCGGCGTCTCCGTCGACCTGGACGACGTCGACGTGGAGTTCGTGGACAAGACCCTCGACCCCGAGGATGCCGACTGGCTGTTCGCCTCCGGGCACCTGGCGGAGGCGAGCGTGCTGCGCATGGAGGACGGCTCGATCATGCTGTCCGGCGCCACCCGCCCCGAGTGGACCGCGTCCACCGGCGGGCACATCGCCCGCAACCGTTTCGATCTGCAGGTCATCACCGGCCCCGGCGGCGTCGTCAACGCGGCCACGATCCGCACCGCGTTCGCCCGCTCCGGTGCGCTCACCGCGGCGGCCGGCGACCCCGACAACCCCGACGAGGGCCTGGTCGTCCACTCGGAGAAGGCCGGCGACTTCCTGATCCGCATCACCCGGGCCAGGCTGCGCGGCGCCACCCTCGTGGCGATGCCCGCTTACAACCGGGCCCGGATCGTCCTCGACCCCGCTGAGGAGGCAGCGTCGGCGGCCCCGGCGGTCGTCCTCACGGCGGCCTCCGAGACGCACGAGCGGGTCGTCACCTACGTGTGCACGTCGCCGGTCGCGGTCGGCGCCCGAGAGGTCGCCAACGCCCTCGACATCAGCATGCAGTCGGCGCGCGGGCACCTTGGGCGGGCGGCGAAGAACGGCCGGATCGTCCGGCTCGCGCCCGGCCAGTACGTCGGCGCCTCCACCCTGCCCGAAGGCGAGGTGAGCGCGGCCGTCTCGGGTAGCACCGACCTGCCGGTCCACGATGACCGTGAGGCGATGGAGGACGAGACCGCATCGCTCGGCCTGCCCCCGGAGATCGAGGCCTCGGCGTGGCACGCCCTGCAGCAGATGCCGCCCATGCCCGCCGCCTGGTTCCGGGAGCCGACCGTCGAGGAGCTGCCCGACGGCTCCGGAGGCGTCCACTACAAGGACGGCCGCGTGTTCGGGTTCGTGGCCACGATGGACGAGCCGCACGCCGGCTACCCCGGCAAGAACCTGACCCTGCGCAAGCTGTCCGCGCACGGCCTGGACCTGACGCACTTCCTGCGCGCCAAGCGGCAGCTGGACGACGGAACCACCGTGCGGGTCGGCGCGATGACGATGAACGTCGGCCACCACCGCGACGGCGCCGAATGCGAGACCGCGTCCTGCCAGTTCGATGACACCAGGACTGTCGGGGCGATCGTCACGGTCGGCCTCAGCTCGCGCGGACTGTGGTTCTCGGGCGCAGCGGCCCCGTGGCTGTCCGAGTGGGACCGGTCGGTATTCGCGGCCTGCCAGCCCAGCTACCACCTGAAGCAGGGTCGAGACGGCAAGTGGCAGCTCCGCGCAGTCCTGACGGTGCCGGTGCCCGGCCATTCCACGCCGCTGCTCGCCGCGATGCATGCCGTCGCCGAGCGTGCCGAACTCGCTCTCGCAGCGTCTGCGGCAGGTCTTCTGCCCACTCAAGACACAGTGTCCGGACAAGATCAGGACACCGCCCGGACAGCATCTGAGTCCGTCACGGACGTGGCCGTTGACCTGCCAGGACAGCGTCCGGACAGCGTGTCCGGGCAGCCGCCGGCCCCTGCTGCTGACGAGTTGGTCGCAGCACTGCTGACCGACTCGTTCGTGGACCGGCTCCTCGACGCCATGGCCCAGCGCGAGGCCGCCCGCCGTGCCGAGATCGAAGCCCTGCAGGCCTCCCTCGCCATCACCCCCGAAGAGATCACCGCAAGCGCCGCGACACCGAAGGAGAACGACTGACATGGGATGCAACTGCGGCAAGAATCGCCAGGCCCGCCAGAACGGCGACACCACTGCCGTTCCCCGGCCCGAGACGTACGAGGCTGTCATCCCCGGCGACAAGGTGGTCTTCAAGCACTCCAACGTGGAGACGGTGAAGGCCATCGCCAACCGGTACGTCGACGCCCAGGTCCGCGAGCAGTCCAGCGGACGCATCGTGCACGAGTCGACGCAGAAGACCACGACGGAGCCGAGTGCGAGGTAGGGGAAGGCCCTGGGACGGCGTCGCGTTGGCCCAGGGCCAATCCGGGCAGCGGCCTGGACGGGGGCCGGGGCACGTCAGATCATGGTTGATGCGGACATGGGGTGCTACCGCCGCTAGTGAGATGTGGGAGGGCAGGGGGGCTTTTATGGATGTGCCGCCGCGGGAGCGGGACATGGACGTCCTGTTTCAGGCCGCCACCTTAGTGGCGATCGCTGCCGAGCAGCCATGGTGGGAAGATTTCAGGCGAAGTATGGCCAGGTTTCTGGCTGGCCCATGGTCACCGGATTTCGAGGGCTGGGAGATCGCTTTCCAGCGGCTCGATGAGACTCGGGCGAGTATTCTGACTGACTACCCGCCCAGCATGAGGCTCGTGGGTATGAATGCCGCGAGGAAGTCATGGGAACGGTATTTCAGGCAGAACTTGCCGCGTAATACGGAACAGGCTAGGAAGTACCTTCAGCAACTCAACCGCCTGCTCGACTATTACCAGGGTCGCCCTAACAACGACAAAGCCCAACCCGTGCTCTGGCGCCAGCCGGAGCAATCCGACGTTGAAGAAGCGGCAATTGCCGATGAGGATGCTTTGGCGGCAGTGGGCACGGTGGACGCGGCACTGGCTCGCCTCTTCGTGCGGCTTGGGCCGCCTCCGGAACCATCCAGCCTCGACTACGCGCCCATAGGTGGCGATGGTGGAGGGGCGCAGCAGTGAGCCTCGAGGAACAGCGACCTGTCCCCGCCGCCAACGATGACCCGCTAATTCTGGCCGGTCTTGAAATCGCCGCGAAGTGGGGTGCGGCCCTAGGAGGCCCAGAGAAGCTTGAGGTGGCCCTCAGGGCGCTTGAACCGCAACTGAAACGGGAGCACCAGATCCGGCTGAAGCAGCTGGAAAATCAACGCGCGCAGGCAGAGCGCGACGCTGCCGCTGAGCGTGAGGCCTCCCAGCGCGAGGCTGAAGCAGCCAAGGCGGCCTCTGAACGCGCAGCGCGCGAGGCTGAGCGTATGCGGAAGCATACGTACCGCATGTGCACACTGGGGGCCAGCGTCCTCATAGCCTTGGCCATGCTGGGTGGGGGGATCTGGATTGCGCCCGACCAGCCATGGCTCGCAACTGCTCTGTGCGGTCCGAGTCTGCTCGCTCTGGTGAAACTCTTCCTGACACAACGAAGCGATGCTGCAGACATGAAGGCAGTCGGTCGTGCCGCCCGGGCTGCCTCCTCGGCGGTGAGCCCTCCGCCGCCCTGACGCTGTGATGGTGCATCTGGTGAGACGGCCAAAAGGATGAGCGCTGCTAGCTTGTCGCCATGACCAGCCGTTGTGCGGCTGTAGTGCATCAGCGTCGCGACTTCGACATCTCGCTATGCTGTGTGACAGCCGCTGGTTTTGGGCCGGGCACTCCATGCAAGAACATTGGAGCCCGGCCCCATGGAAGAGTTCTCCCTTCCCGAGGACATCACCGCTCTCACCGATGATGAGCTGGACGCGCTTCTCGACGGAGCCGTCAAGGCCTTCGACGCGAAGGCAGGCAGCAGCACCGTCACCACCGACGACCTCACCAAGCTCCGCGAGCTGGCCACCGCAGTCGAGGACATCCGCAAGGAGAAGGCCGAGCGCATCGCTGCCGCAGAGCAGGCCGCCGCCGAGATCGAGCAGCTGGCCGCCGCAGTGCGCGGCGACGATCCGGAGGAGCCCACCGTCGCGGCCAACGAGCCGGAGGAGCCGGCCGAGCCCGAGCCGGTCGCCGAACCCGAGCCCGAGAAGCCGGTCACCGCCTTCGGAGCGGTAGCCAAGGCCCGCGCCCCCGACCTGTCCCGCGTCCGCGTCCACCAGCCGCGCATGCTGCCCCGGACCCGAACCCGCCCCGGGAGATCACCGCGTCAGCCGACGTGCCCGGCTACCAGCCCGGCCAGCCGCTGGACATGGAGGGCGTCACCGAGGGCATCATCCGCCGCGCGAACGCGCTCAAGACGGCAGGTGGCGGCGTCGGCCTGTGCACATCGTACTGGCTGCCGTTCGACAAGAACCTCGTCATCAATGACTCGTGCTCGGGTACCGGGGGCATCGCCGCTGCTGTAACCGTTGGTAGGCCTATACTGTTACGCCCATCGCCTTGTACGCGGCACCTCCCGGCCTTGTTCCGGGAAACGGCCCTGCTGAGTGACGGACAAGCCGGTATTCCCAGCAGGGCTCGCATCAGAAGCGCGTGTAGCTGTGCCTGGGTCAGGCGATGAGGCCCATGGTGCTCCAAGTGTTGTCGGGCCACATGGCGGGGCCTGCAGAGAGGTGGCCGTTGCCGTCGCCAGGGTAGAGGTGGACGGTCCCGTCACCCCAGACGGCGACGAGGTCGATGAGGCCGTCGTGGTTGAAGTCGCCGGGGATGATGCCCTTGACAGTGGACCAGGTGTTTCCGCCGTACATCTGGGTGCCTTGGGTGAGGTGGCTGTTGCCGTCGCCTGTGTACAGGTGAAGGCTCCCGTCTCCCCATTCGGCGAGCAGGTCGGCGTGGCCGTCGTTGTTGTAGTCGCCAGCGCCGAGAAGCTTCATGGTGCTCCATGAGGTGTCGGTCCAGATGTTCGCGGAGGCGCTGCCGATGTAGCCGTTGCCGTCGCCGGGATAGATGTGCACGGTTCCGTCGCCCCAGATGGCGAGCAGATCTGTGTGGCCGTCGCCCGTGAAGTCGGCTGCGGCGATCTGGACGATGCTGCCCCAGGTGGCTGCGCCCACGAGCTGTCCGGCGTTGGTGATGTGGCCGTTGCCGTCGCTGGTGTAGAGGTGTGCGGTTCCGTCGCCCCAGATGGCGAAGGTGTCGGCGTTGTTGTCCTGGGCGTCGGTGAAGTTGCCGGCGGTCATCAGGCGGACGGTACGCCAACTGCTGTCCCAGATCTGGCCGTCGGCTACGAGCTGGGATCCGGGGGCGCCGGTGTACAGGTGCAAGGTGCCATCGGCCCACTGGGCAATGACGTCGGGGTTGGCGTCGCCGTTGAAATCGTGGCCATCGTTGATATGGGCGTAGCTGGTGGGGCCGGGATTGCCGGCCAGGACAGCCACCTGCTTGGCGGTGAGGGCCTGAGAGTAGGTCTCCACGTCGGAGACGTTGCCCAAGAAGCGGCCGGTGAGCGTGTCGTTGTAGAGGTAGGCGCCAGTGGTCAGGGCACCGGTCGCGTTCCACTTCGTGGTGTGGGTGGCCTGGGCCGCGGCGACGTCGTTGAGGTAGAGGACCATGCGGCCGGTAGAAGCTTGGTAGGTGGCGGTCAGCCGCACCCAGGCACCCACCTGGGCGGGAATGGTGGTCGCGGCGGCTGTGTCCTCGGTTGGATTGCTGGCATCCGAGGTGGGCATTTCGAAGCGCCACGACTTGGTGGCCGCGTCGCTGAAGAGAGCGAAGCCGCTCGTATGGGTTCCCTTCTGGCCCAGAACGTATCCACCGAGCGACTGCGGCTGAACCCATGCGGAGACGGTGAAGTCGCTATTGGTGGAAACGGCCGGGCCGTTGGTGGCGAGGTTGCCAGTTCCGTTGAAGTTCGCTGCAGGGGAGAAGAGATCACCAGTTGCCCAGGTGGCGCCGCCGGATCCGGTGGCGTTCAGTGTTCCGGAGGAGTCGGCGGCGGTGGTGATGGTGCCGGCCTGGCTGTCGTTGAGGGCCCAAGTGTGGCTGGGGGTGGAGAGGGTGTCGCTGATCTGAGCGAGAATTGCGGCGGTGGTGGTGGATAGGCTGGTGAACAGGCTCGCGGTAGCTGTTTCGTTGGCGCCCGTGGTCCACAGGTCGGGGTTGCCGTCGCCGTTGATGTCCGCGGCTCGCAGGGTGAGGTCCTGGCCCGTGTGGAAGTTGGTGGCTACTGGGTAATTGGTGTAGTTCAGGCTGAGGTTGCCGAAGTTGTCGACTGTTGCGGAGAGGTTTTCCCACAGGTTGAGCTGGCCGGTGGACTTGTTCCATAGGAACATCGCCGTGCTGCTTCCGCCACCGCTGGTGGGTAGCTGCATGGTGTACAGCCTCCAGTTGTCCCACCTCGTGCCGTCAGGGCTGCTAACGGTGAGCGGCGAGGCAACCCAGCTGCCGATGAGGCCTTGAGCCTGGTAGATGTTGAGGGCGTACCCGTACGTCGAATCGCCGGAGATGCCGATCAGGTCGGGGTAAGGAGACCCGCTGTTGGAGGTCGTACCGGCATTGGCGAGCTGGATAGGGCTATCGCAGTTCATGTCAAAAAGACCCTCAGCGGCGATGTTGTGGGGATCGCTGGTGGCGTTCAGCGCCGAGCCGTCACCACTGCCGTCGATGACCTTTCCGCTGCCGCCGATACCTGTGCTGGTGCAGGAGCTGTTGGGGGTGCTCGTGCTCGGTGGGTAGTAGACCAGGACGTCTTGGAAGCCGCTGTTGGTGAACTGCCCGGTGAAAGCGATGGTGTGGTCGAAGTCGGAGGGTGACTCGGTGGTGTTCAGGCCGTCGCCGTTGATGCCGATGTTGCTTGCCGCGGTCACCACGTGTCCGTTGCCGGTGGTCTTGCCCGGATCGACCTTGCCGCCGGCCAGCCACAGACCGGAGGGAAGGCTGTTCTGCCCGCCGACGGTCAGCAGGTCCGGGACGCCGTCGCCGCTCAGGTCACCGTCGGCCTGCGGAGTCGCCGGATTGGCGGAGTTGATGGTGACGGCGTCGCTGTCACCGTAGTTGGCACCGGCGGACAGGCTGCTGACGGACAGGACGTTGGTGCGCCTGGTGGGCTTGATGCTGATGGTGGCGTGGCCGCTGGAGTCCGCGGCGACGTTGAGGGGAGCGCCGCCGTTGACCTGGTACTCGTAGCTGGAAGGCAAGGTACCGCCGGCCGGCGGATTGATAGTGACGGTGACCGGCTGGCCGATGGTGGTGTTCCCGGGCTGGGAGATGACCGGGGCGCCCGGGCGGGTGGGGTCGAAGGAGAAGTGGCAGGTGGTTGACCAGCTGCTGAAGTACTTGAAGTCGCTGACCTCGATGTTCCAGTCGAACTCGGTGACCTTGCCATTGGCGGCCGTCTCGAGGGAGTCCTTGGAGATGATGTAGACAGCGGTCGTGCCGGAGGTGCCGGTCAGGGAGTTGGAGTCGGACTGGGCAACGACGGCGCTGCTGTTGCCATGGGGCCACAGCTTGAAGTGAGAACCGAGCGTGCCGCCGTCGGGGTCGGAAATTCCGGCGTAGAGGGTCACGCTGCCGTCTCCGACGATGGTGTTGTCCTGGCAGGAGGTGGACGGCGAGGTGGTCAGACTTGTGGGGGTGGGGGTGTTGGGCTTGTGGTCATAGGTGGTGGAGACGGTGATGGTGTTGGCGAACTCCTTCCACCCGTATGGGTCGCTCTCGTCCCCGGCCCGCAACCCGAAGGTGAGGTTGGTCTTCTTGTTGTCGGCGGCCGACTGCATGATGGGGCCGATGTTGAAGGGGACGCCGGCGGCGGGGCAGGAGGAGTCCCAGCCGTTGGCAACGGTCTTGGGGGTGTCGACCTCGCTAATCAGAGTGGGCGGGTTGTCCCAGGTCGTGGACGACGAGATGGTGCTGGAGTTCCACAACTCCACGGGCGTCTTGGTGCAGGAATATGACCATACTTCGCTGAAGTTGATCTCCGAGGTCAGCACGGTGGAGCCGTAGATCTGGGAGGGCACGCCGATCTGCACGAACGAGCGCGCGGTGAAGATGGGTGAATCCCAGGTCTGGTAGCCGACGCGAAAAACGTCGGAGGACTTCCAGTAGCTCGAGGAGTGATAGTAGGAGTTGGTCTGGGTCCACGCCTGCCGTGGGCTGGAGGCGGACGGGGCGATGAAGTCGGGGTCGATGTAGACCGGGTACACCGTCTTCGGGCCGGTCAGTAGGGACGCCGACGGTGTCAGTGCGATCCCCTTGCCTGTGGCCTTGGTCCTGATGGGGGCGTGGTGTGCGCCCTTACCGGGGCCCTGGACGGAGGAAGTAATGGGCAGGCCACTGGCACGGTCGACGCGCCGTCCGGTGATCGGGTCCTGTACCGCTGATGCGGTCGAGTTGTGGGAGGCGGCGGAGTCCCACATCTGGGATGCGGGAGCGGTGAACACGGGGCGTCCGCCGCGATCGGCCGCGGTGATGTTCCCGGCGCGGTCCGAGGAGACGCTCACGCCGCGTGCCTTGGTGGCCAGCGTGAGTTCCTTGAGCGCGGGGTTGGCTGCGGCCTGGGCGTTCTTGACCACCAGGACCTCGGAGAAGCCACCCTGGGCGTCGGCCGTAACCGTCAGATCGACACCGTTCAGCACATCCCGGTAGGTAGCCGTTGCCCCGGACAGGGTCGGAGCGGGCAGGCGCATGGGCAGACTGACAGCCAGGCTGCGCCCGTGGCTGTTCATGGTGGCTAGCGGCGTGGTGCCACCGCCCGACAGTGCGAGAGCGCTGCTGGTGACAGCAGTGGAGATGCTGCCGTCCGCGTTCTTGTGCAGTGTCGGGTCCAGCTTCTTCCACACGCCCCCAACTCGCTTGCGTACCGGGGCGAGTGACTGAGTGAGTGTCAGGGTGCCGTTGGGATGCGCCGTCAACGTACTACTGTCCGTCGTCGCGGCAGTCGCGCTGACATCCTTACCGGTCTTCCTCGCCTGAGCGGAGGCCTGCTCGGCAGTCAACCCGAACGAGCTCGTCGTGCTCGCCTGGTGGACTTTTGAGGATGCGGACGCAGGAGTGGCCGCGTAAGCGGGAGCGGTGATCAGGGCGCTAACGGCGGCGACCAGCGTGAATGCCGCACATGGCGCGCTGACGGCACGCCATATCGCCCGTCTCTGAGAAGGAGATGAAGACACGAGAAGCGTAGACCCTTCTGCGATGGCCGGGCGGCTCCCGGACCAGGGTCAACGTAAAGGGACCACCACATCGGCACCTCCGGTGGAACACATGACAGGCAACTATTCGCCAGCCCTTTGCTGGAAACCGGTCACGTCTTTGCGATCTAGTGGCAGCTTCTTGATTCGCACGCATGGTCACCTCGTGGGAGTCTCTGCATCGCTTCACAGAAAATGATCAAACTGCGCCTGAGCGGTGTGCGTCTCGCGACGCTTTTCTGACGGAAGGTCAACCGATGTCCATACGGGGTGGGAAGCGGCGCACCAGCCGCCTGGGCAGATCCAGATGGGCTGTCTTCGTCGCCGCCGGAACGCTCATCGCTTCCGCGGGAACCGCCAGCGCAGACGCGGTGCACTCCGCATCCCGGCACGCTTCCGCTCCCCACCTGCCCGCCACGCCGTCGGTGAAGGACGTCAAGCCAGCGGCGATGCGCTTCACCAAGCCGCACAACCAGGCCACCCGGCCATACCGGGCCACCGCGACCTTGCTGCCGAAGGCCGGATCAGCCACTCTTTCTGTCACTGGGATGTCGGCACGGACGTCACGCAAAGCGCAGTCACATTCCGCGGACATACCGATCTCGGTGCACGCAGTTGCGCCCAAGCACGGCTCCTACGCCGGGCCCTCCTCCGTCGACGTCATCGTCAAGCCCCGCACCGCAGCAGTAAAAGCCGGCGTGAACGGTGTCCTGTTCACCATCACGCCTTCCACCACCGGCCAGGGCAAGGCACTGCTCAGCCTGGACTACTCCCGCTTCGCGCAGGCCTACGGCGGCGACTTCGGCTCCCGACTGCACCTGGTACAACTTCCCGCCTGCGCCCTGACGACGCCGCAACGAGCCGCATGCCACCAGCAGACTCCACTGGAGTCAAAGAACGACGCGGCGGTCAAGTCGCTGACGGCCACGGTTCAGCTTGGCACCCCTGCGTCGCCGAAGACTGCGCCCACCACGGGCGGCCATGCGCCGGGCTTGGCAGTACCGCCTGTCGGGCACGACAAGACGCGCATGCCGCCGAAGGGTTCCAGCTCCCCTCAGCTGGCCGGCGAACGCCCCCTGGTCGCATCCGCCAGCACCAGCAGTTCCTCCACGATGGTGATGGCCGCAGTGTCCGGCTCGAGCGACGGGGATGGCGGCGGACCCTCGGGTACATACTCGGCGACCACTCTGAAGCCGTCCGGATCCTGGTCCGGGGGTGGCTCGTCGGGGTCGTTCACGTACTCCTACCCGATGGCTGTGCCGTCGGCGGCGTCTTCGCTGACGCCGGATGTGTCGCTGGGGTACGACTCCGGGTCGGTGGATGGGCAGACCTCTGCCACCCAGGCTCAGTCCTCGTGGGTGGGGGATGGCTGGAGCACGCCGCAGTCATACATCGAACAGTCCTTCATCTCCTGCAAGGACAACCCGGAAGGCACCGCGTCGCCGGTGTCGACGTCGGACCAGTGCTACGACGGGCCGGTGTTGACGCTGTCGCTCAGTGGGTCGACGACCGCCCTGGTGTGGGACTCATCGAAGAGCGTGTGGAAGCCGCAGTCCGATGACGGCGAGGTGGTCAAGCACGTCACCAACTCCAACAACGGCACCGGGACCTACAACACCGACTACTGGACGGTGACCGACCGCGACGGGAAGGTGTATTCCTTCGGCCGCAATGAGCTGCCCGGCTGGTCCTCGGGCAAGCCGACGACGAACTCAGTGGACTCGGAGCCGGTGTACTCGGCGCACTCAGGCGACCCCTGCTACAGCTCCTCCGGGTTCACCTCCTCGGTGTGCACGATGGCCTACCGCTGGAACCTGGACTACGTCACCGACGTGCACGGTGACGCCATGTCCTACTACTACAAGCAGGACACGAACTACTACGGCGAGGACAACGGCGCCCACAACGTCTCCTACGTCCGCGACTCGCATCTGGACCACATCGACTACGGCTTCACCGACGGCAATGCCTACGGCACTGTGCCGGACAAGGTGCTGTTCACTACGGGGGACCGGTGTGTGTCGGGCACCTGCGACCCGCTGAATTCCACGACCAAGGCAAACTGGCCTGACGTCCCCTACGACCTGGTATGCAACTCGGGAACCACGTGCACCGTGCACGACCCGTCGTTCTTCTCCACGGTGCGGCTGACCTCCGTCACCACCGAGCAGTACGCGCCTGCCTCCTCGTCGTACACGAAGGTGGACTCCTGGGCGCTGAACCAGACCATGCCCACCTCCGGTGACGGCAACGCGACCCTGTGGCTTTCCAGCATCGCCCACACAGGCCAGGACACCGCTGGCGGAGGCAGCACCTCACCCATCACGCTCCCGAGCGTGCAGTTCGGAGCGGTGGACCTGCAGAACCGGGTGGACACCGTCACCGACGGTCTGCCGCCGCTGTATCGGTTCCGCATCTCGTCCATCACCACCGAGACGGGTTCGGTGATTGGCGTTCAATACGGGCGGACCGCCGCCTGTTCCGCACCGGTGACCATCAGCCCTTCGTCGAACACGTCTTCCTGCTACCCGGTGTACTGGACACCGCAGAACTACAGCGCACCGATCCTGGACTGGTTCAACAAGTACGTCGCCAACAAGGTCACCCAGACCGACCCCACCGGCGGTGCGCCCACGACGGCCACCTCATATCAGTACTCCAAGCCCGCGTGGCACTTCGACGACAACGAGGTCGTTCAGAAGAAGTACCGCACCTACGGGCAGTGGCGCGGCTACCAGGACGTCAAAACGCTGAACGGCGACGGTGTCAACGACAAGCAGACCCTGGATGAGAGCACGTACTACCAGGGCATGTCGGACGACAACAACACCACCGCGGTGACGCTAACCGACTCTCAGGGCGGCACTCACGAGGATCTCAACCAGCTGGCCGGGGAGACGTTGGAGTCCACTTCCTACCTCGGCAACGGCGGGCCGGTGGACCATTCCACGATCACCTCGTACTGGGTATCTCCCGCCACCGCCACCCGCACCCGCTCGGGCCTGCCGGACCTGACAGCCAACATGGTGCGGCCTGTCGAGGCATGGACACGGCAGGCGCTAACCGACGGCGGCACCATCACATGGCGCATCACCGAGACCGACACAAGCTATGACGCCACCATCACGGACACCGGCTTCGGCCTGCAGACGGCGGAGTACAGCCACACGGTCCCGGCGAACGCGGCGTACAACCGGTGCACCACCACCACCTACGCGGCACCCAACACCAGCAAGAACCTGGTCGGCCTGACCGCGAGCACGGAGACCGACTCGGTGGCGTGCGGCGGGTTCACCGAGGGCAGCACGAGCACCGTGCCCAGCTCGGTCAATACGCTGACCGCCCCGCTAAGCGTGAACCGCCCCGACCAGGTCATCTCCGCTACCCGCACCTTCTACGACGACCAGACCCTCGCGACCACCTGGCCGCAGCCCACCTCCCCGACGTTCCCCCAGACCACCGCCCCGACCAAGGGCGACGTTTCCGTCATACAGAAGGCATCCGACTACAGCAGCGGTGCCTTCACCTGGCAGACCAGCAAGACGCAGGTGTTCGACTCCCGCGGCCGGATCACTACCACGTATGACGCGAACGGGAAGAAGACCGTCACCACCTACACCGACGACGCCTACGGCTCGACAACCGGAACGACCGTCACCAACCCCCTGAACCAGGCCGCCTCCGCCACCTTGGACCCGGCCCGCGGTCTACCTCTCACCACAACGGACGCCAACGGCGTGGTGACCACCGTGCAGCACGACGCCCTGGGTCGGACAACGAGTGCATGGCTGGACTCCCGCGCCACCACGTCGGCGGCCAACTACACCTACGCCTATACCGTGTCCAATAGCGGCATCACCGCCGTCACTACGAACAAGCTGAACGACTCGTCCGGCTACCAGACCTCCACGACCCTGTACGACGCGCAACTGCGCGTCCGGCAGACGCAGGCTCCCACACCGCAGGGCGGCCGCCTGGTCACCGACACCTTCTACGACACCCACGGCTGGAAGAGCGCCACCTACAACGGATGGTGGGACTCGGCCACCACCCCCAACACCACCCTGGTTTCCGCCGCCAACCTCAAGGCAGAGGTCCCCAACCAGGACTACTTCACCTACGACGGCCTCGGCCGCACGGTGATCGACCAGTCCGAAAAGGACAACGTGGAGGTCTCGCGGACCACCACCGTCTACAACGGCGACCGCACTACCGTCATCCCCCCGGCCGGCGGTGTCACCAAGGCCACCGTCACCGACCCCCTCGGCCGCACCAGCGAACTCGACGAATACACGGGCGCTCCCACACTGACGACCCCGCCGGACACCTTCACCGGCATCTGGTACACCACCGGCGGCACCACCCAGGCCACCGCCTACGGCTTCGACAGCCACGGCAACCAGAACACCGTCACGGCCGGTGGTAGCACCTGGAGCAACACCTACGACCTGCTGGGCCGTATCAAATCCAAGAGCGACCCCGACGCCGGCAACAGCACCCTGCAGTACGACAACGCCGGCAACGTCCTGCAGACCACCGACTCCCGCGGCAAGACCATCAGCTTCACCTACGACGCGCTGGGCCGAAAGACCGGCGAATACGACGCCCCCTCCACTGGGCAGTCATCGTCGAACCAGCTCGCCTCCTGGGTGTACGACAACTCCAACAACGCCGTCTCCGGCATGACGTACCCCGTCGGCCACGTGACGACCCAGACCGCCTACTCCGGCGGCGCCGCCTACACCACCCAAACCCTGGGCTTCAACGTCTTCGGCGAACCCACCGGCGAGACCGTCACCATCCCCTCCACCACCGAAGGCAGCACGCTCGGCACCAGCTACACCTTCCGCCACACCTACACCACCACCACCGGCTTGCCGTTCCGCGACATCTACACCGCGGCCGGGGGCCTACCGTCCGAGACCGTCTCCCACACATACTCCGGCGCCCTCGATCTGCCCTCCGGTCTAGGCAGTACCTCCGGCTACGCGCAGACCACCAACTACGACGCCTTCGGCCGGGTCCAGCAAGAGACCATAGGCATGGGCTCCAACGAGGCCTGGATCACCAACAACTACGACCTACACACCAGCAAGCTCACCGACCAACTGGTCACGCGTTCCACCGCCACGCCCACCAACGTCGACGAGCAGGCCTACACCTACGACCCGGCCGGCAACATCACCAAGCAGACCTCCACCCGGCTCGGTTCCACCTCATCCACCGAAACCCAGTGCTACCAGTACGACACACTGGACCGGCTGACCGCGGCGTGGACCGCGACCGACTCCTGCGCCGCCACCCCCACCACCAGCAACTCCTCCATGGTCGGCGACGCCCTCGATGCAAGAGCCGCGTACTGGACCAGCTGGAGCCTGGACGCGCTGGGCAACCGGCAGACGCAGACCGACCACTCAACCTCCGGCGGCACCGACACCACCACCAGCTACGCCTACGACGGCAACAGCGCCAACCAGCCGCACACCCTGACCGGCACCAGCAGCACCGGCGGCAGCACCGCGTCGACCAGCTACGGCTACGACGCCGCCGGCGACATGACCACGCGCACGACCCCTACCGCCGGTAGCCAGAACCTGATCTGGAACGACGCCGGGCAGCTCACCGACATCACCGGCGGCACCAACGGCGACAGCCACTACGTGTACGACGCCGACGGGAGCCTGCTGCTGCAGAAGGACCCTGGCACCACCATCCTCTACCTGCCGGGGGAGCAGCTCGCGCTCAACACCGCCACCGGCGATGTGAAGGGAACCCGCTACTACACCCTGCCCGGCGGGGGCACAGCCGTCCGCACCGGCGACGCCGCCACCAACACCAGCACCTACACCTTCCAAGTTCCTGACCAGCACGGCACCAACGGCCTGCAACTGGACTCCACCGCCCAGACTCCGACCTGGCGCCAGTTCACCCCCTACGGAGCCCCTCGAGGCCAGGCCACCACCTGGGCCGACAACCGCGGCTTCATCAACGCCCCCACCGACACCAATACCGGCCTGACCATCCTCGGCGCCCGCCAGTATGACCCGGACACCGGCCGCTTCATCAGCCTCGATCCTCTCTTCGAAGCCACCAGCCCTCAAGAACTCAACGGCTACAGCTACGCAGGCAACAACCCCCTCACGTTCTCCGACCCGAGCGGTTTGAGGTTCTGCGCCGACGACGCATGCCATGGGGACTTCGTCGACGGACAAGGGGGATACCACGACGTCGACGGCCACAAGGCCGGAAGCTACTGCGATAGGCATAAATGCTACGAATCGTCAGGCGGCGGAACGGCGCATAAGAGCAACACGGATTCATCATCCACATCAACGAAGTCTTGCAACAACCGTGCATGCGAGGAGAACCCCAACCGCTGGCACGAGGTAATCGACGCTGCAAACCGAGAGACCCTGCAGCAGACACTCCACGACTACCTGACGGTGGGCAGTTTCATTGCCGGCCTCGGCATCGCTGTCCCTGTGGTAGGCGCGTGTACCGTCGGCGCTCCTCTCATCGGACCAGAATGTGTGGCTGGTGTGAGCGGTGCCGCCGCAGCGGTGAACGGGATGTACAGCGGGGCGCCGGAATTCTCAGAACCGGTCGAAGGCTCGCCCCTATGCAGCTTCGACCCTAAAACCCGCGTCCTCATGGCTACCGGTAAGACCAAGCCCATCGGGAAGATCAAGGTCGGTGACCGGGTCGAGGCCGCCAACCCCAAGACCGGCAAGCACCAAGGGTCCCGCACCGTCCAGCACGTGTGGATCAACCACGACCATGACCTGCTCGACCTGACCATCCGTACCAGGGACGGTCAGACAGGCACCCTCCACACCACGGCTAACCACCCCTTCTGGGACGACACCACCCACACCTGGGTCCCCGCCGGCAAACTTCACCACGGAGACGCCCTCAACACGGCTGCCAACGGTCACGCCTACGTCCTCACCGTCCAGCCCAAACCTGGCGCTGCCAACCGCTGGAACCTCACCGTCCAGCAACTCCACACGTACTATGTGCTGGCGGGGCAGACTCCGGTTCTGGTTCACAATTCGAGTGGAATCTGCGGAACCGCGGCGCTGGAGAACGGGGACTGGCAGCATATTCTGGACCGTCACCGGCCCGGTGGTGCGTTGGTCGACGACGAGGCGGGTATCTTCATCGGCAAGGAGAAGAAGGTCCGTCAGAGGATTGCTGACACCATCAATCGCGGCACTCCCAAGCCGAACACGCCAGACCCTGTTACTGGCGCGCCGCGGCCCGGCCAGATTTATGAATGGGACTTCGGTGACACCATCGGCAGGGCTGGTCCGGCAAATGGGGGTGGAGACTTGACTAGCATCCGCGTGATCGTGAATGACGGAAAAGTCGTGACCGCCTTCCCGTTCTAGGTGAGAGAGTTCCTGCAAGGAGAAACCATGATTCATCTTTCCTTCTCTCTCCCAGAGCCGGGTTCACCCTGGCGGAGGACCTGGGAGGGGGCCAAGCAGGGCGATCCTGCGGGTCTTGCAGAGATTGACCTTCGCTACAAGTACTTCGGCGTCAATGTCGAGATGCTCGTAGATGACGTGGAGGTCATCTCAAAGCGTAGATTTGTGACGCTCGTTGATCTGGCCCTTTCACTCTCCCATGCAGAGAGGCGTATCTCGTCAGGAGAAGATGCGGCGTTCGGTTTCACAGAGAGCGAAGAGGTTATCCATCTACGCCGCGACGGCGATCTCATTGCCTTGACCTCGTCGAAACGGCCCTGGCGAGTTACTGCCGAGCGTGAAGAGCTCGAGAGTGCTTTCTCCAGATTCCTTCGAGAGGCGCATTCGCGTCTGACTTCAGAGATCCCTGGATTGGCTGTTAATCCGGTGATTCGGAAAATCTTTCCGGAATAACTCGGAACGTTCTCGAAGTGAGTGCAGAGTGATAAGCGGAGGCCCCACCGGAGTGATTTTCGGCGGGGCCTCTGGGGCTTTGACGGCAACGCTGACGGCAACGTCAGCGGATGACGGCTGTGGCAGGTGGGTCGTCGGGGTCGTCGTCATGGCCGCCGAGGGTGTGGCCCAGGGCATCGATGGCGTCACGCTGGAGTCGGAGTCGCACGTGGGCGTAGACGCCGGCGGTGACGCCGATGTGGGCGTGGCCCAGGGCGGTTGCAAGTTCCCGGATCGCGTAGATCGTCCGCACCCAGCGGGAGTTGACGTGGCAACAGCACAGGCACGAGACCGGTGATCATCAGGGTGTCTACGCCAGCTGATCACATTGAGGTCCCGTGCCTGCCGCTCCATCCTCCCCGATGCCTGCCGTCCTGGCGAAACTGGGTCCCCTCCACCAGCACGACACCGGCCGCCTGTACGCCTACCTCCGGCGCGTACCCGACCCGCGTTCGCGTCGCGGGCGGTGGTATCCCCTGGTCGGCTTGCTGCTGATCTGCGCCTGCGCAGTCGTCTCCGGCGCCCGGACCATCACCGAGATCACCGAGTGGGGACAGCGCGCCACCACCACGGTGCTGGAACAGCTCGGCATCCGCCGTCACCTGCCCGGACGCCGGCGCGCCCCGTCCCATGCCACCCTCACCCGGCTCCTGGCCGCCCTCGACGGCGATGCCCTGGACGCCGCGATCGGCGCCTACCTGGCCGAACGCGACCACACCGATGTAGGCGGCACCGGCTCAGCGCCGCGGCCGGCGATCGCGGTGGACGGCAAGGCGCTGTCCGGATCCGCGCACCGACAGCAGCGCCACCGACACCTGCTGTCCGCCGTCACCCATGCCCCCACCGTCACCCTGGCCCAGCGGGAGGTGGGGGCCAAGACCAACGAGACCGCCGCCTTCCGCCCGCTGCTGGAACCACTCGATCTGGTCGGCGCCGTGGTCACCTTCGACGCCCTGCACAGCGTCAAGGACCAGGTGCGCTGGCTGGTGCAGGAGAAGAAGGCCCACTACATCGCGGTGATCAAAGGAAACCAGCCGACCGCGTCGGCCCAGGTCAGGGCCCTGCCATGGGATCAGGTGCCCGTGGCGCACACGGTCTCCGGGACCGGGCACGGGCGGCGGGAGTCCCGCTCGGTCAAGACCATGGCCATCGCCGAGAACCTGGGCGGGATCGCCTTCCCGGAAGCGCGGCTGGTCTTGCGCATCCACCGGCGCCGCCAGGAGAGCGGCAAGCGGCAGACCCGGGAGACGGTCTACGCCGTCACCAGCCTTGACACCCACCAGGCCAGCCCTGCCGACCTGGGCGGATACGTACGCGGGCACTGGGGAATCGAAAACTCCAGTCACCATGTCAGAGACGTGGTGTTCGCCGAGGACGCTTCCACCGTCCACACCGGCAGCGCGCCGCGGGCGATGGCCGCATTGCGGAACCTGGCCATCGGCAGGCTGCGACTGCTGGGAGCGGACAACATCGCCAAGACCACCCGAACGATCCGGAACGCACCCGAACACGCCGTCTGGATCTGGGGCATCACCGACAGCCCACTCCTACCGGGAACTTGAAGCCGCCCTGGGCGTGGCCGAGGAGTTCTTTGATCACTACGAGGTCGACGCCTTGTTCCAGAAGCAGCGTGGCAGTCGAGTGGCGGAGGTCGTGGAAACGGATGCGGCGGAACCCCAACCCGGGCAGGACACCGGCCAAAGCCCACTCCACCGCCCTCACGCGCGTAACCGTCTGACGGCAACGCCGACGGCAACACGGGCGCACAACACGGCACTTCCACGCACACCCGCGTACAAGTCGAAGGGCGTTTACCTGCGAAAACGCAGATGACAGCTCCCCGGCGAGCACACGTACTATGTCCTCGCAGGCACTACGCCGATCTTGGTTCACAATTCGAGTGGTTGCGGCGAGATTGTCAATAACTTTGACAGCTTCAATGCGGCTCGCGCTCATGCGATTCAGCGGGCTGGCCTCGGCGACGATAGTGTTCCGTTCGTGCAGAAGCTCGGCCCATTCAAGGGAAGGATCACAGGGTCACAGAGTCCTGATGGACTGCGTGGATGGAGGATCGACTTCGACCCCGCAAATCCAGACAAGGGATTCCATGTGAACTGGTGGGTGAAGAATGGCCCCAAGCGAAGTGATGGCTGGAGCTATGGTGTGAACGTCATCGATGGGGGGAGTTATGATCAGTATCTTGAGATACTCAGCCACTTCCCGCATCAGTGAGATGGAGGTGCTGGCCGGTGAATATTGACGACCCACACGTTCGGGACTGGATGACTCGTGTTGGCGCGTCTGTCCTGGATATCGAGGTGTCTGCGCGGTTCTCGAAGTTCTTGGACTCCCTGCCTTGGGCGCCGAGCCACGTGGATTGGCGTAGTATTCCGTGTGCCAGGTTTGAGCTTTCTGGTGACTGGGAGGAGAGTGTTCTAGAGTTCTCTCGCGAATATCCGCTTGGTAGGCACGAATACTTGATGGCGCTGTACGATGAATCGCAGCTCTCGATCTTGTGTCCGCTCCGTTTTGGCCTCAGGGATATTGACCTAATATACTCTGGCGCTCCGGGGAGTCGATATATTTGCGGCGTGGATCTGATTGATGGCAGGGCAGTGCCTGCGTATGAAGATTTTGCCGAGTTTGATGGATTGGCGAATCTGATCTTCAGAGCCTAGTGAAATGACAGCGGCTCCATCGGAAATACATGCCGATGGAGCCGCTGTGGTGTCTGACGGCAGTAGTTGACGGCAACGTCAGCGGATGGGCGCTGCACCAAGCGGCGGATCGTTGCCGTCGTTGCTCGCGCCTCCGGTCTCGGCGAGATTGCCTACCTACCGGGGCGAGGGCAAGACGGAGGCCAAGGACGCCTTCGTCATCGCCGACCAAGCCCGTCTGCGCCGGGACCTCGGCCTGCTCCGGCCCGGCGACGAGATCGCCGTCGACCTGCGCACCTCACTACCCGCCGCCTGGACCTGGTCTTCGACCGCACCCGGCAGATCAACCGACTGCGCGCACAACTACTGGAAATATTCCCCGCATTGGAGCGGGTGCTGGACCTGACGAACAAGGGCCCGCTGATGCTGCTGACCGGATACCAGACTCCGGCAGCCATCCGCCGCTCGGGGTGAAACGAATCGAGACCCGGCTGAAGAACCGCAAGGTCCATGGCGCCGCCACACTCGCCAGGACCGCTCTGGAAGCCGCCCAGGCCCAGCACACGGCGCTGCCGGGTGAGAAACTGGCGCCGCTATGGTGGTCCGCCTCACCAAGGGGGTGATGGCCCTCGACGAGGAGATCGCCGAGCTCGACGCCCAAATCGAGGCCCGGTTTGGCGAGCATCCGCATGCCCAGGTGATCAGCACCCTGCCCGGGATGGGGCCCAGGCTCGGCGCCGAGTGCCTCGCCGCGACCGGCGGCGACATGGATGTCTTCGGCACCGCGGACCGGCTGGCGGGCTTCGCCGGGCTGGCGCCGCAGCCACGCGACTCCGGCCGCGTCAGCGGCAATCTCCGCCGACCCCGGCGCTACCACCGCGACCTCCTGCGGGTGATGTACCTCTCGGCCATGGTCAGCCTGCGCTGCTGCCCGGCCTCCAAGGCGTACTACGACCGCAAGCGAAGCGAGGGGAAGGGGCACAAGCAGGCCCTCCTGGCCCTCGCCCGCCGGCGCATCAACATCCTCTGGGCCATGATCCGTGACGGAGAGTTCTACCAAGCCCCACCCCCCGCTACGCCGCGACTTGACATCCTTATTGGGAAGCTCCATCTCCAGCTCGAGGATGCGCTTGTCCTTCTCTCTGACTTCAGCCCGCAGCCGCTCCAGCTCCGCCCGCTCACTCTCCCGCAGCCGGCCACCAGACGGCTCGGCCACCGGCCGGTCCGACGACGGCGACCCGTTGCGCCGCGCCCGCGACACCCAGCTGTGCAACGTCCCCGGGTGGATGCCCAGATCCTCGGCCACCTCCGGAATCGGCTTCCCGGTCTCCGTCACGATCCGTACCGCTCCCTCCCGGAACTCAGCGTCGTAGATGCGCTTCCTGGATGCCATGACCCCCAACCATCCCTCCGGTCACGGTCTCCACAGTAGGAGGGGAACCTCAGGATGTAGGCGAGCGTCAGCGGGGAGAGCCGCTTTCGGCAGCACCGGCCGAGCGCGCAGCAGCGCGGGCGGCGGCTGGCCTGGCCGTTGGGGTTGCGCCCGGCGTCGATGCCGCGTGCGCAGCACTGGCAGGCGGTCCGCAGGTCGTTGAGCCAGCTGCGGACTGAACCGTCCGCTGTAGCGGATGTGGGTGTTCACGCGCAGTTGGTGGACGGCGGCGTTCTCCAGCCAGCGCCTTGAAGGTATGGTCAGGCGGCTCAGCAATGCAGCGGGCTACTATTCCCCAAGACGACCGCTGGTTTTGGGCCGGGTCACTCCAAGATCGATCATTTGGAGCCGGCCCCATGGACGAGTTCTCCCTTCCCGAGGACATCACCGCCCTCACCGACGAGGAACTGGACAACCTGCTCGACGGCGCGGTCAAGGCCTTCGACTCGAAGGCGAGCAGCAGCACCGTCACCACTGACGACCTCGCCAAGCTCCGCCAGCTGGCTACTGCGGTTGAGGACATCCGCACGGAGAAGGCGGAGCGCATCGCGGCCGCCGAGCAGGCCGCCGCCGAGATCGAGGCCCTCGCCGCCGCCGTGCGCGGCGACAACCCGGAGGAGGCCAACGCCTCTTCCGGGACCGACCCGGAGCAGCCGTCCGAGCCGGAGCCAGTCACCGACCCGGAGCCCGCCAAGGAGCCCGTAACGGCCTCCGGAGCGGTCATGAAGCAGCGCGCCCTTGACCTGTCCCGCGTTCGCGTCCACCAGCCGCGCGTCCTGCCGCCGGACCCTAACCCGCGTCCAGTGATCGCCGCTTCCGTCGACGTCCCGGGATACCAACCGGGCCAGCCTCTCGACATGGAGGGCGTCACCGAGGGGATCATCCGCCGCGCCAACGCCCTCAAGACCGCGGGCGGCGGCGTCGGCCTCTGCGCCTCGTACCGTCTCCCCTTCGACAAGTCGCTGATCATCAACGACTCGTCATCCGGTACCGAGGGCACCCGCGCGGTCATCCTCGCCGCCGACCAGACCCGCCTCCCGCAGGGCAACATCGTCGCCTCGGGCGGTTGGTGTTCCCCCTCGGAGACGGTGTACGAGCTGACCGACATCGCGTGCCCGGAAATGCTCTGGGACGCCCCCGAAATCCAGCTCGCCCGTGGTGGCCTACGGTTCTTCAAGATCCCGTCGTTGGACGTCGGCTCGATGACGTTCGTGCACACCGAGTCCGATGACATCTCCGGCGCGGTCAAGCCCTGCTTCAAGATCCCGTGCCCGGAGCCCGACGAAGTCCGCTGCGACGCGGTCGGCGTTTGTCTTGAGGCCGGCATCCTGACGCAGAGGCACTTCCCGGAGTTGGTCGCCTGGTACCAGCGCAACACCATGGTCGCGCACGAACTGCGTGTGCGTCAGGTGCTGTTCGACCAGGCCGTGGCCGCGTCGACGCCGGTCACCATCGCGCAGACCTTCGGCGCGTTCTCCGCAATCTTCGCAGCCGTCGCCTTGCAGGCGGCTGACATGGTCGAGCGGCACAGCCTGTGTGAATCGATCAGTATCGAGGTCGTCTTCCCGTGGTGGTCGAAGGCAATGTTCCTCGCCGACATCGCCCGCCGTAACGGCGTCGCCTGCGACGAGATCGACGAATCCTGCATCATCAACGCCTTTGCCACCCTCGGTGTCCGCGTCCAGTGGGCGCGCGGCCTTGCCCCGAACGTCCCGACCCAGATCGGCGGCCCCACCCCGGCCGTGGACTGGCCTAACAGCATCCCGTTCCTGATCCACCCGGCGGGCGCGTTCCAGATTGGGCGCGGAGGCGAGATCAGCCTGGGGGTAATTCACGATTCGGCGAAGTTCCAAAGTAATGATTATACGGCTGCGTTCTCTGAGGAGTGTGTGGCCCTGATCGACCGCGGGCCTGAGTCTCGGATCGTCACGGTCCCGGTCTGCCCCGACGGCCGCACTGGCGAGCAGCTCGGCATCGCCTGCCCGATCGCCTAACCCCCTCGGCCTCAACGTGGCGGACTCGTGAGATACGGCCCGCCACGCCCACCTGAGGAGGTGCGGCAGATGCGGAATGCTCTACTCGATGTGGGCCCAGGTACGGCGGCGCACGACATCCCGGATCGCTTGCGGCTTCACCCCGACCTCGCGGGCCAGGGCTGCGACGTTACTGTCATGCTGGTTAGTGCCGGGGACGTATCGGGCACGGATAGCCCTCACCTTGTCGGGGTCGAGTCGGGATCGGCCGTGGGTTACTCCCCGGGCGCCGCGCCCCTTGGTGTCCCTGTCGTGGCTGTTCTGGGCCGGAGTGCCTTCCCAGAGGTGGGTCGGCTCGACGCACGGCGGGTTGTCGCAGGTGTGGCAGGCGTGCGTGGCCCGCATCATCGGGCGACCGAGGTTGTGCTCGACGACCAGGCGCGTGATCCGGGTGCTGGCCTTCCCCGCCACGCTGGCGACCGGGTATCCCCAGGCGTCAGTGGAGAATACGCCGGTCGCGTCACGGCA
Source organism: Streptomyces sp. NPDC051104 (assembly GCF_040682835.1). Lineage (NCBI taxonomy): Bacteria > Bacillati > Actinomycetota > Actinomycetes > Kitasatosporales > Streptomycetaceae > Streptomyces > Streptomyces sp. NPDC051104. The sequence goes on from NZ_JBFBBS010000010.1 coordinate 201,963, forward strand.
TCCGGTGATCGGATCCGGCTCGATACTCAGTACGAGAGCGACGACGTCCTGGACCGTGCGGTTGTACCGGTAGCGGCGGGCAGTCGGGTCGGCTCCGCCGTTGTTCCAGGACCACCCGTAGCAGTCCTCACACCATCCCTTCTTCCGCGCTTCGCCCGTGCACCATTCGACCTTGCATGTTTCGCCCTTGTTCCGCTGATGGAACGGGCGGGCCGCTGGGGCGTTTCCACGCTGCGCCCGCTGGTAGCAGCGGTCACACAACGCAGACTTGCCCGCGCGGGCGGGGCGCCCGCAGTCGGATGTCGTGCACTTCGGGCGGGTAGGGTCGTTCCTGCGCCGCCACTGGTAGCAGTAGCGGATGTGGGCGCCGCCCTTCAGCCGGTTGTCGGGCTCCGGCGGCTTCCCGCATACGTCGCAGACGGTTGTGTCGATAGCAGCAGGGCATGCCGTAATGTCGGCCATGGCTGGACTCCTTCTCACCAAGGGTTCCGTCGGGGTCGACGGCGTGTGCAGCGCCGTCGGCCCACTCACCGGGTACAACGCCCGAGCTCGGCGTGTCGGTTGCTCCCCGCGGGGGTGATCTGACGTGCCACCTGCAGGTATGAGGCGACGTGTCGGGGCCATTCCCGGCCGCCCGTTGCCGTACGGGATCCTCGGCGGCTGTACCGAGGTCATCGACGTCACCGACGAGCACGAGCTGCTCGGTGTGGAGTGGATGGCACTGGGCTGCTCCCCAGTCCGTGACACCGACTGGTGCCCGCCCGACCAGTCCTCCGGGGACGAGTCGCCGGGCGCGCTGCCCGGGCAGAAGGAGTTCTACCCGCCTATCCACGAAGAGGCCGACCCGGTCACGATCTATGCCGGGGTGATGTGCTCCACCATCGGCTGGTCGTACCAGGAGGCCATCGACCACGTACGGGCCTCGCTGGAGCTGGGGGAGCAGCAGGCCGTCGAGTCGGCGTTCTGGCGGTACACGCTCGCCCCCAGGGCGATCGACCTCACCCCGGCCGCAGGGCCGGTGTCGATCGCCCAGGGGGTGGCCGCGCTGGAGGGCTGCCTGGCCGAGAACTACGGCGGCATGGGCACCCTCCACGTCCCCACCGGCGCGGCGGCGCTCTTGGGCTGCTGCAACATCGCCTACGTCGACGGCGAGCGGCTGTCCACGCTCGCCGGGAACTGCGTCATCGTCGGCTCCGGGTACTCCGCCGCGAACACGGGGCCGGACGGCACCCCGGCCCCGCCCGGTACGGCTTGGCTGTACATCTCCGGGCCCGTCGTGGTCCGCCGCGGCCCGATCGACGTCATCCCCGACACCGCCGGCGCCTCCATCGACCGGCGCGTCAACGACCGGCGTGTGCTCGCCGAGCGCACCTACGTGCCCGCTACCACCTGCACCGTGTGCGCGGTGCTCGTCACCACCTGCCCGTGAGGACCGCCATGCCACCCGAGCTGATCCGTGTCCAGCCCACCGCCGCGCTGCGCCGCGAGTTCGCCGCCTGGGCGGTCGCCCAGCAGCCGAAGGTTCGCACCGTCTCCCACACCGTGTTCGCGGTTCCCGCCAACCAGTTCATCCACATGCCCGAGCATCTGCTGATCGGGTCGATCGTGGACGGCCACCGCTACGTCAGCCCCGACGAGGACCAGGAGCAGCCCGTCGAGCAGACCGGCGGCGCCGAGCTGCTGGGTGTCGGCCTGCCGGAGCGGGAGGGGATCCCCGGCCAGCCGCTGCCCGAGGTGCCCGCCGAGACGTACGGCCCGGACTCAGTGCCGCTGACGCCGCCCGAGTTCGCGCCGCTGGAGGACGCCCCCGCCGGCGACGAGGACGGCAGCGACTCAAGCGACCCGGGCGACGAGAACAACGACCAGGCGGAGGACGGCGGCTTCACGTGCGACGTCTGCAACCGCCCCTTCAAGTCCGAGCGCGGCCGGGACACCCACCGCCGCCAGGCACACCCGGAGGCGTAAGTGCCGGTCGAGCCCGTACCGTGCGCACCCGGCGAAGGAGGCACGCCAGGTACCTGTGCCTGCGCGCCGTCGATCGCCTCTGCGCCACTGTGCCGCGCCGACGGCACGACCGTTCTCCTCGTCATCCGCTCCGAATGCGCCGACTGTGGCAGCCCGTCCGCCGCCCCGGCCGTGGTCGGCTGGATCGACCCGACCAGCGGCACCTACTCGCCCGGCCCGGCCCCGGCCGACGCCGGGCCGTGCACGCTCGGCTGCAGCTGCTCGCCGTCGATCACGACGGCCACGCTGTGCCGGGCGGACGGCACGCCGATCCTCGTCGTCGTCCGCAACGACTGCGCCGACTGCGACACACCGGCCCCGGACCCGTCGGTCATCGGCTGGATCGACCCCGCAACTGGCATGTGCACGCCTGGCGCGGTTCCGGCGGGCGCCGGGCCCTGCACCACCGGCTGCGTCGACACCGTGTGCCGCCAGCTGTGCGACGACACCGACGGCGACGGCCAAGCCGACGCCACCTACAGCGAACTGTGGTGCATCCGCGAGGACGGCACCGCCACCCTCGTCCTCACCTACCAGGACGACCCGTCACAGCCCTACACGCCGACCGCCCCGGTCGACTGCACCTATGGCTGCCCCGAGACGGAGACGGTGACCCTATGCGACGCGAGCGGCCCGTTCCTGCGGCGGTTCACCTGGCTCAACGGCGTCGGCTCGTACGAGGACGTCGCCCTCGACGGGCAGACCCCGCACGTCGTCAACGGCACGGTCGGAGTGTGCGCCAGCAGCGGCAGCGGTAGCAGCCCCTGCGCCGAGCAGACCACGCCCACAGCCACGCTGGGCCTGTGCCTGGCCGACGGAACACCCATCGCGGTCGTCATCACCCGCGACTGCGCCGGCGCGGTCACCCAGGACGGCTGGATCAACCTCACCACCGGCACGTTCAGCGCCGGGGCACCCCCGGCCGGGGCGCAGGCCTGCGGCGACTCCCGCGCCTTCGAACTCGCCGGGCTCCTGTGCGACGTCGACCCGGCCAGCGGCGACGTCCTCGGCCTGGTCCTCGTGGAGTACGAGTACAACCCCGACGGCTCGCTGGCCTCCGTGCGCCTGGTCGACCCGGGCGCCGGCACCACCTACACGCTGCAGGGCGAACTCAGGTACTGCCCGGCCGACGTCGCCGCCACCGGCGCCGACCAGGACCTCATCGTGCTGTGCGACGTCCAGGCGGACGGCAGCAGCAAGCCGTTCGTCCGCGACTACCGGCGCGACGCCATCACCGGACAGGTCAACGGGCACAGCGACTACGCCCTCGACGGCAGCCCGTACACCCCGGCCGGCACCGTCGGTGTGTGCGTCTCCCCAGCCGAGCCGTGCCGCAACTCCAGCTCGCTGCTGCTGTGCGACCTGCCGACCGATGGGGCACCGGACCCGACCGTCACCGACACGAACCCGACGCCGTACTACCCGTATCCGACCGGCGCCCCCGTAAGCGGCGGGCAAACGCTGTGGGACGGCGGCACGCTCGATCTGCCGCCCGGGACGGCACCGCAGCCAGGCACGCTCGGCACCGTCAACAGCCTCGCGGCGATCATCCAGGCGCCGCGCCCCGTATGCGACACCGGCACCGCGCACGTCACCGTCTCCCTCAACGTCCAGCAGACAGGGCCCGACAACGGATGCCTGGCCACCGGGCACCTGCGCCTGTTCAACGGGACGACCCAAGCCGCCCTGACCCTCCTACCGGCCTCCACCCCGGCAGGGTTCTTCGGCACGCTCACCGTCGAGGCCGACGTCCCAGCCGCCGACCTCGCCGCAGGCAGGATCGCCTTCGCGCTCGCCCTGGACGCCTACGACGACAGCCCAGCCACGTGCGCACCGAGCCCGCGTCACACCGGCTGGCAGCTCTCCGCGTTCACCGCGACAGCCGCCTACGACCAGACCGGCTGTGACACGCAGTTCCTCCGCAACGTCACCACCGACTGCGAGACCGGCACGGTCACCGCCGTGGTCGACACCACCATGGACGGCCAGCCGTACACGGTCACCGGCCAGGCCGGACAGTGCGCGGCGGCCGGCGGCGGCTCCTGCTGCCCCGACAAGCCGTGCCCGGCGCAGAACGTCCTCGAGGAATGCCGGTGCGACGACACCGACGGTGACGGCGTACCGGACGTCGGCTACCTCGAACTCCTCGCCGTCGACTGCACCGGCACCGTGACCAGTCTCGGCACCTACACCGAAGACCTCACCGGCCCGTACACGCCCGTCTCACCGGTCGACTGCAGAACGCTCGATGACACCGAGGGCGCACCGCCCGCGTTCGGCGCCCAAGCGCACCGCATCGAGCTGACGGGCAGCGGCACGTGGACCGCCGACGCCTGGCCGACCCTCCAGTCAGTCACCGCGGTCGCCCACAGCGGCACCGGCCGCATCACGACCGCTGACGGCCCCTCGACCCTCCACCAGGGCGAGGCCGCCACCTGGAGCATCGCGCGGGACGACGACGCCCGCCTGACCGGGCCACTCACCATCGCGGCGGACACCGGCACCGTGACCGTCACCTTCACCACAGGAGTACAGCTGTGAGCGGATGCTGCGGGCAGGGGCCCGTGATCCTGAGCGGCGCCGCCGCCACACCCCGAGTCGACGTGGAGACCGTCCTGCTGTGCGACGTCCTCGCGGACGGCACGGTCGCCGGCGTCGCCCTGGTCGAGCCGGTCTACGACACGAGCAGCGGCGCACGGGTCGGCACGCGCACGGTCGACCCCACGACGGGCGCCGCCTACACGGTCCAGGGCACGCTGATGGACTGCGCTGCCGCAGATGAAGACTGCGACCAGTTCATCGGGACGCTCTGCTACCAGGAGCCGACCACCCAGGACCCGGGCCTGACGCTGCACAAGTTCAACGACGCCGACCCGAACCATCCCGGCTGCCTGGTCGGGCTCGACGCCACGGACGGCGACCTCCCGTTCATCCAGTACACCGACCCGATCACCGCGTGGGAAGGCACCTACGAGTCGAACACGGGCACGGCGTCGAACGTCGAAGTATCCGCGCCCGAGCTCGGCGGGTTCATCGACTGGAGCACGTTCAGCCCGCCGATCCCCTCAGTCCCCAACGCGGGCATCCCCGCCCCGTACACGGGCACCGCCGTTTTCAACGGCATCACGGTCACGCTGGAGGTCTTCACCGAGCAGGCACTCACCACCGGCACCCAGTACCTGCGGATGGGCGGCTCCCTGCACTTCAAGCTGTCGTTCTCGTCGCCGGTGACGATGAAGTTCGGCACCCAGGGCTTCGCTGACCCGGCCGCGGGCAACGATGAGCGGTTCTGCGGCGTGACCGCGACCGGTGTCGTCACCGGGGCTGGTGAGATCCGGACGGCGTATGGGCTCCGCGACTGCAAGACCGGCGAGACGACATGGCGTGACCAGGTCAGCGGCGACGCAGTAGACCTCACACAGGCAGTGGTCGTTCCGTGCCCGCAGCCACAGCGGGACTGCGCCTCTCCGACTGAGCCGACCGCCACGGTGGGCCTGTGCCTGGCGGACGGGACACCGATCGCGGTCACCGTGGTCCGCGACTGTGCGGGCACCGTCACGTCCGAGGGCTGGCTCAACCTCACCACGGGCGCCTACAGCGCGGGCGCGCCCCCGGCCGGGACAGTCGCGTGCGGTGACAGCCGCTCGATTCAGGTCAGCGGGACGTTCTGCGACGTGGACGCCGCCGGCGACGTCCTCGGCCTGGTGCTCATCGAGTACACCTACGACGACACCGGCGCCATCGCCTCCGTGCGCCTGGTCGACGCCACCACGGGCGGCACCTACACCCCGACCGGCACCATCACCACCTGCCCGGCCGGCGTCGAGCAGCCCGAGCAGGACATCGTCCAGCTCTGCGACGTCGCCGCCGACGGCACCACCACCGCGTTCATCCGGGACTACCGGCGCGACGAGACCGGCGCCATCGTCGGTCACAGCGACTACACGCTCGACGGTGCCGCCTACACGCCGACCGGCACCGTGGGCCAGTGCGCGCCGGACGCTCCGGTCGACGTCGAGACGTACCCGCTGTGCGTGCTGAGCGCCACCGGCGCCGTCCTCCAGCGGGTACGCCGAGAGGTGGTGTACGACGCGGCCGGCGCCGCCGTGAGTTCCCGCCTGGTGGACGCCGTCACCGGGACCGCGGTGTCCGTCCCGGCCGGGGCGAGCGTGGGCGTGTGCCCGAGTTGCCGGGACTGCGAGACGCTGCTCCTATGCGATGACGGCGCCGACGACCCGGCCACCCTCACCGGCCTCGTCTCGGCCGGCACCCTGTCCAACGGCGTCGCCTGGACGGCGAAGGGCCCCGGCGCGTTCCCGGCGAAGGTGAGCAACGCGGACGGCGCCTGGTGGGGTCAGGGCACCTTCCCCAACCCCATCCTCGCCAACACCACATGGACGTTTGACCGGCCGGTGGAGGTGGAGTTCAGCGTCGTCCTCCACTACTTCAACTTCACCGACGGCTCCCGGAACGCCGCTCAGCTTCCGGTCGGCGCGGTGCCGGTCTCCCTGCCTGTCGGGTACAGCTACAACGCGGCCACTGGCGTCCTCACGGGCGACAGCACCCTGACCGACTGTGCCGCCCTCACCGACCCCCATCAGGCGACGTCGGCGCGGTTCAGGCTCCCGAACCCGGTCACCACGTTCAGCCTCCAGTACCTCGGCGCACGCGCCGCCGCCTGCGGCGTGTTCGACATGTGGCGGTTCGGCTCGATCACCGTCACCCCGGCCGGTCAGTTCCTCCGCACCATCTGCCGCTCCTGCGACGGCACGGTCACCAGCACCACGGACACCCGCCTGGACGGCGTCACCCCGTACACGCCGCTGGGCGCCGTCGGCCAGTGCACGCCCTCAGCCGAGGACCCCGAGCACCGGTATGACGTCGAGCCGCTGACCCTGTGCGACACGGCCCCAGACGGGACCGTGCGGCAGTTCCTCCGCCACTACGTCTACGACGACCTCACCGGCGCACAGAGCACCCACCGGGACACCGCCCTCGACGGCAGCACCCCGTACACGGTGAGCACGGGCGGAACGGTCGGCAAGTGCGGCGACTGCTGCCAGCCGGTCCAGGTCTGCATCCAGCAGGACCCCACCCAGAGCGTCGAGTTCATCTCGAATGAGGGTCACCGCAACGACAACTCGGTGGACCCGGTATGGAAGTGGACTCCGGACCTCAGCGTGGCCAATCCGCCCTGGTACGACATGTACGAGTACCAGTACTCGGCGGCCTGGTCGGTCACCGACTCCGACAGCGCACGCCCGGCCTGGTGGGTTTCCCCGCACCCGAACGGCACCTCGGCGCAGTCGAGCCCGGCGAAGCCGAACGAGGGCCCGTCGCTCCTCAACACCCACTGGTTCCCGCGCGCGTACTTCGACCTGCCGGACAACGCCGACCCAGCGACCATCCAGATCCAGGCCACGGTGTTCAACGCCGACCAGATCGGCAGGGCCTTCCGGCTGAACAACGGTGCCTGGCAGAGCCTGCCGGCGACGGCCACGCACAACGGGACCACGTACACCTTCGGCCCCGCCACCATCCCAGGCGCGCAGGCCGGCCGGAACTTCCTCTACCTCGACGTCGAGGAAACCGTGGGCGGCGGTTCCGGCCTGATGGTGCACCTGAAGGTCACGTATGAGGTCATCCCCGAGACCCGTTCCTGGACGCGGATGGTCTGCTGCGACAACTCGATCTACTACCTGGACGAGGACGGGCAGCGCCAGGACGCCGTCCCGGACGGCTGGCATGTGGCGCCATGCACCGGCGCGGCAGGCAGTAGCACCGACTGCGCCAAGCAGGTGGTGGAGCGGTGCGGCTGCGACGACACGGACGGGGACGGCATCGGTGACGTCCAGTACACCCAGCTGTGGGCCGTCGACCCGTGCAACGGCGCGGCGCCCGTCCTCCTGGGCACCTACGAGGAGGGCGACCTCACCCAGCCGTACACGCCGGTCGCCCCCGTTGAGTGCACGGCGGCGGAGGCGCTGCCCGGGCCCCTGAGCACCGGCGTACGGGCCGTGACCGGCACCGCGGCGCAGAACATCGCCAGCACCTTTCCGGGCGTCCAGAGCGTCAGCCTCACCGTCCTCGCTGGCGCGGTCAACGTCACCATGTCGGACGGCGCGGCGGTGCCGATCCCGGCCGGGGTCACGATGACGTGGTCCGTTGCCCAAGACAGCGACACCGCCCTCGCCGTGGCCTCCTTCGCCGGGGCGACGGCCGCAGCGAGCTACCTCCTGAACTGGACGTACCGCTGATGGCCGCGCCCTTTCCAAGACCGTCCACCAGGAGGCGCTGATGAGCGACGACATGACCGAGACCACGCCCGGCCCGGCGGCCGGCCCGCGCTACTTCACGAAGGAAGGCGAGGGCGTCCAGGTCGTCTACAACCTGAAGGACCCGGCGCCGTACTTCGAGCTGGGCTACGAGGAGGTCGACGAGGCTGCCTATCTCGCGAGCCTGCCGGACCTCTCCGCCTCGCTTTTCCCCGCAGCCCCGGAAGGTGACTGATGGCGGGTAGCTGCTGCGGGTCAACCCGCGTTGTCCCGCGCCTCGACCCGGCGCCCTGCAATGCGCTCACGCAGGGGGCGGCCGGGCTCCTCGTGCCACACGCCGAGGTCGCCGGGATCGCCCCCGGAGGTGCGGTCTCGGCGACGCGCTCGGTCGACATCGACGTGCAGGCACCGGCTGCCGGGGCGTGCCCGGAGACGTGGCAGGTCGGTGCTCGGCTCACGCCGGTGAGCGGGCAGACGTCTGGTGCGGCCGGCCTCGGAGGCTCCCCATACGACACGTGGGTCCCTGTCCCCGCGACGCTCACGCTGCCGGAGGCCGGCGTCTACGAGCTGGACGCCGACGTGCAGGGCGGCGTGATCATGCAGGGCAGTGTCTCCAACGCGATCGTCCAGGCGCGACTGTTCAACGTCACCGCCAACGCCGTGGTGCCGCTCACCGCGCGGACCCTCCTGCTCTTCGCTGCCACGCCCGCCGTTGGTGTCACGCACACCCTCCACGGCAACGCCTCAGCGTCGGCGCTGTACCAGGTGGCGGGACCGACCACGATTCGAGTCGAGGGCCTCAAGCACGTCGACAGCGGAACCACGACGGGTGAAGTCGTCGCTGCCACGAACTTCCGCTTCAAGAAGGTGGCTGACTGATGGCCGGGCCCTGCGGGCGCACGTACCGGGTCGACCCACGGCTGGACCCGGCGGCGTGCAACGCCCTGAAGGAGACGGCGGCCGGGCTGCTGGTGCCCGAGGTGCTGATCGAGGTGGACCCGGGGCTGACGCTCACGCCCCCGGCCGCGGGCGACTGCCCGCAGGTGTGGCGGATCGGGGTGGACGCGGCATGGGTGCAGACGCCCGCGCTCAACTTCCTGCACACGATCACCGGGGCAGTCCGGGCGTGGGAGGCCGTGCCCGAGCTGCCACTGCTGACCATCCCGCGCGCCGGCGTGTGGGAGGTCAACTTCCAGGTGCGCGGCGTCGCGCTGCTCCCAGCACCGGGCGCAGCGAACATCGACACGGGCGTGGTTGCTGGCCTCTACAAGAACGGGGCTCTCGTCCCCGGCACTGAAGCGATGGTGATCTACCACAGCGAACTCGCGGGCGACCAGGGCAAGCAGATCCAGGCGACGGGCTCGCGGCAGTTCATGCACACGTTCGCCGTCGGGGACACGGTGGGCCTCGGCGCGTTCCGCCTGGGGACGTCCGGCACCGCTGCGGTGGTCAGCAACGGCGACGGCCGTACGTACATCTCGGCCCACTGGGTCGCCCCGGAAGGAGACACCCCCGTATGACCGGAACCGCCGCCAGTCTCGACACCGGCGGTAGCGGCTTCGCCGTACTACCGGCAGGCGTTGACCTCGGGTCGGTCGCCTCTGGGGCATGGGTCAACCTCGGGCTGTCCCTCGCGCTGCCCACGGCCGGCACGTACCACCTGGACGCGGTGGTCCGGGGCAACTTGGGCAACATGTCCGCAGGTGAGAACGCGGTCGTCCTCGCGCGACTGTGGGATGTCACCGCGGGCGCCCTGGTCCCCAACAGTGAGGCCATCGTCGTACAGATCGCCGAGTACGCGCCGGGAGCAGCGACGGCCCTGCAGTGGAACAGCTCCACCGCGATCAGCGTCGAGTACAAGCCCACGTCGCCGAGGACAGTCCGGCTGGAAGCCGCCCGGGTCGACATCGCGGGCACCACCGAGGTGGCCGGGATCGGTTCCGACACTCTCCAGCGCACCACCCTGCGATACGCGCGCGTCGCGTAACCCCTCACCCCTCTCGGAGGTCTCCTCATGTCCGGTACCAGCGGCAGCGTTTCGGCGGCAGCAGCGGCCGATGCCGAGTACGAGATCCTGTGCGACGTCCAGGCCGACGGCACGAGCACGCCGTTCCTGCGGCACTACACGACCAGCGGCACCGGCGCCCCGTCCGTGTCGGACACCACGCTGGACGGCACCACGCCGTACGCGCCGACCGGCAGTGTCGTACGGTGCGGCACGAGCCCGAACCCGCAGATCGACTCGACGGTGCAGCGGCAGAGCGGCGCAGGCACGGTCAACATCGCGGCCGGGGCCCGCTCGGTCACCGTCGTCGTCTACGCCGGGTCGCCGACCGTGGCGCTCAGCGGCGGCACGGCGGTTCCGATCGCGGCGGGCAGCTCTCTGACCTGGTCGGTGGACCAAGGCGGCAAGAACGGCGAGAAGCTGCAGGACTCCTTCGCGTTCACCGGCGTCGCCGGCTCGGACTTCGTGGTCCTGAGCACCCGGGAGCTGTAAGCGTGAGCGGAACCAACTCCGGGGTCTCCCTGGACTGTCCGACCACCCTGGCGAACGAATGCTGGAAGATCCCCGGCTACCGGTACGTGACCTACGACAACAGCGCGGCCACCCCGTGCGGCGTCTCGAAGATCAACGGCACGGATGCCGGGATCTGCGGGCGCCCGAACGTCCGCATCACGTCGTGGATCATCAATGGCCGCAACGTGATCGCTGACCCGTTCACGGATGGCTGGGACAACTGCGGGGTCCCGTTCCTGTCCGACCTGGCCGCCACCCTCAACACGTGGGATCCGTTCGCCGGCGGGTGGACCGTCGCCGTCTCCGACTCGTGCGCCTACTTCATCCGCTCGCGGGCGCTGCCCCCCACTGGCACGAAGTACGGCGTGCTGACGGCCGTGGACATCGACAGCGGCGAGACGCTGACGTTCACGCCCGTCGACACTGTGGTGGCCGACCAGTTCTTCCGCCGGATCACAGAAGTCGACTGCTCCGGGACCTCGTCCGTGCGGTGGGTGAACGACGCGGGCACCACCGTGGCCGCCCCGGACCCGGCGCAGATCGTTGAGTGCTCGGTGCAGACCGCCCCGGGAGCTCGACCGACCCCGACTCAGCGGGTACGGCCGCGCATCCAGCGGTACACCGGCACCCAGAGCTCAATCGCCTTCGACAGCTACGGCGCCGACCCCCAGTCCGTCACCCTCACCGTCCTCGCCGGTGCTGTCCGCGTCCAGGCAGCAGGCTCCGGAGCGACGAGCACCAACGGCGGCCCGACCACGTACGCCGACGACGTCACCGTGCCTGCCGGGATCACCCTCACCTGGGCCGTGGACGGCGACACCACCGACCTCGCCCTGGACGGTGCCCTGCAGTTCACGGGGACGGCAGCGGGCGCGGACTTCATCGTCCACTGGACCGAGCACATCTACACGGACTCCGACTGATGGCGACCTCCAGCAGTATCCGAATCCAAGAGGACGGCTTCGCCGTCCTCCCCGCGAACGTCGACCTCAACGCGGCCGCGTCGGGGACGTTCGTTGCCACCGGACTGGTCCTCACGCTGCCGAGCGCCGGGGCCTACCATCTCGACGCAACCGTTCGCGCGTTCCTCGGCACCATGACGACCGGCGAGGCCGCGTACATCGTTGCCCGCCTGTACGACGTGACCGCCAGGGCCGTCGTCCCCAACAGTGAGGTTCTCGCGCATCAGCTCGCCGTCGGGGCTGGCACTTCGGCAACGCTCCTTACCTGGAACCGCACAGCGTCCGTTCAGGTTCGGTACACGATCCCGGGCACGCGCACGATCCGGCTGGAAGCCGCACGGGTCACTCAGACCGGCATCACCGACAGCGCATCGGTGGTCTCGGATGGCAACGGGCGTACGACGCTGCGGTACGAGCGGGTCGCATGAGCACGCGAGGCGCCTACGCGCAGCCAACGCCGCACGTCGAGCGCGCGACCGCCGTGACCGACTCCAACGGGGTGGCCACCTTCAACTGGCCAGCCGGGGCCTTCTCGGCGGCCCCGGTCGTCACCCTGTCCCTGGAGGCGGGCGCCGGGTTCCGGTCCTCCCGAATCTCGGCGAACACCGCGACCCAGACACAGGTCACAGTGCTCGCCTCGGCCGGGGTGACGGTCCTCGGCATCGGCGTCCTCGCCGCCGGCACCCCGGCCCCCGGGGTCACCGTCCACGCGCACGCCGTCGCCCCGTAGCGGGCCCGTCTGCGCCATAGACTCGATACGACGCCGCTGGTTGTGGGCCGGGCGCCTCCTCCCTCGCACCGAGCCAGGAGCGCCCTCATGAGCAAGTGCTGCGGCGTCAGCCCCTGCAACTGCCGTGTCACCGCCGGGACCGGAACCACCGTCACCGGCAACGGATCAGCGGCCAACCCCTACATCATCTCGGCGACCGGAGGCAGCGGCACGACCGCCCTCGCGGTCACCGACTCCGAGACCATCGACTTCGATCTCACCGGCACCGGCACGGCTGGTGACCCGTACGAGATCACCGGCAGTGCCATCCTGGACCCCACCCCGCCCGGCGGCGGTAGCAACCTCCTGCAGTCCGGTCCCGAGGGCCTGTTCGTGGAGTGCGCGGACGTCCGCACGTGCTTCTCCGCCACGGACGGAGCGACGTACGACCCGGCAACGGGCGAGATCGGCGCGAAGGTCTCCACCGACGCCGGGAACCAGGTCAAGATCGGCACGGACGGCGGGCTGTACGCGCCGCCGGCCAGCAGCTCGGCACCGACTGTCGTGCAGGCCGGGGACACCGACACGATCGACGCCACTGTCAGCGGCACGGGCACGGCCGCCGATCCGTACGTGGTGAGCGGCGCCGTGCGCCTGGACCCGACGCCGCCGCAGGGCGGCTCGAATCTGATCGGGACGGGACCGGAGGGCCTGTATCTCGAGTGTGCCGACGTGCGCGGATGCCTGTCGGCGGGGGATGGCGTCACCTACGACGCCGCCACGGGCGTGATCGCCGCGAAGATCAGCGGTGACGCGGGCAACACCACGAAGATCGGGGCAGACGGCGGGATCTACACCCCGGCCCCAGCCGGGACAGCGCTGCAGGCCGCTGACACGAACACCGTGGACACCACGGTCAGCGGCACTGGCACGGCCGCCGATCCGTACGTGGTGAAGTCGGATGTGATCGTGGCGCCCGAGCCGAACGGCCTGGAAGCGACCGCGAGCGGCCTCCTCGTCGCTCCCTCCGGCGATGCCGGGAACCAGCTCGCAATGGGCAGCGACGGCCGCCTGTTCGTTCCGCCGGACCCGCCGCTGGCGGTGGGATGTGGTCTCCAGGGCGACGGCACTGCGGCGAAACCGCTGGCCGCCTACCCGGCCCGGGGCAAGGATGCATGGGCCGATCACTGGGGCTGCGACGCCACCCAGTACTCGACGCTGCGCTGTGACCCGAACACCGGCTTCCTGTGGACCCCGCCTGAGCACTACTCGGCGACGGACCACTTCTACATCGACCACATGAACCCGGCGATCGCGTCCATGGGGCCGACCAGCGGGTGGGTCTCGCTCAGTCCTGGTGGCGGCGCGCCCGCCAACGTCACCTGGAACATCCCCCCGAACTTCCTCGGGAACATGTGCCGCGACTGGGGATACGAGACACAACTCCACGCGTCCATCGACCTGAACATCAGCTCCACGGCCACGTTCGAGGTCGGCTACATCGTGAACAAGGCGGGCGTGCTCAGCGTCCGGCCGATGTGGGGCATCTACACGGCGTTCGGGTCGGCCCGGCGCGAGCGGTACGCCGGCGGACTCTGCGAGGCGTTCTACCGCTTCCCGGCAGCCACGGGGGCGGTCGTGATCATGTACCCGGCCGTCCGCATCCTGACCGGCACCATCGGTATCAACAGCTGGATCTCGGACGCCTCGCTCGACACCCAGACCCGCGACTGATCAGGAGGCATCCATGCCGCGCTACTTCGTATCCCCCGACGGCGGCTCCGTCGAGATCAACGACGGGCCTTTCGCCGCGTCGGCCGTGCCCGAGGGCTGGGAGGAGGTCACGGCCGATCAGTACCAGGCGCACCAGGAGCAGATGCGTCAGGCCGCGTTCGCCGCCGCTGCCGCGTTCATCGCCGCGGATGGTGATGTGCCGTCCGGGCCCGTGCGCACGACCCCGATTGAGGACCTGCCGACCGACCCGGGCGACGACCACAACAGCGACCAGAAGTAGGCGGCGTGCGCGTCCTGGCCTTCCTGCCCGTATACGGGCCCACGCCGACCGGCGCCCACGTCACCACCCGCGAGTACCTTCGCGGCCTGGTCGCCGCCGGGCACCAGATCGACGTCGTCACCACCAGCAGCGGCCAGCCCGCCGCCGTCCGCACTGAAGACGGCGTGCGGGTCTGGCCGCTCGGCTACTGGTGGCGTGCCGCGCAGACCAGCCGCCCCGATCTCGTCATCTCCCACCACAACGACCGCCGCGCACCCGCCATCCAGGCCCAGGTGCGCGGCGTGCCGCACCTGCTCCTCGTCCACGGCATGTCAGCAAACCGGCAGCTCGGCCGGCCAACGCTCGCCTGGTTCCCGTCGCAGGCCTGCCGCGACCACTACCCGGCCTACCGCGGTCCCTCGCTCGTCCTGCCGCCACCGATCGACCCGAAGCAGTACCGCACCACACCCGGCCGGCTCGTCACGCTGAACGGCTCCACCACGGGCAAGGGCGCCGACGTCCTCGCGGCCGTCGCCGAGCAGCTGCCCGGCACCCGCTTCCTGATGGTCCGCTCGGCCGGGCACCCGGGCGGCGTCGACCTGCCGAACGTAGAGCTGGTCGACCGGATGGACCCGCGCGCCCTGTACGGGCGGACCCGCATCCTGCTGATGCCGTCCGCCCGGGAGTCGTACGGCCGCGTCGGCGTCGAAGCCATGCTGTCCGGCATCCCCGTCATCGCCGCCCCGCTGCCCGGCATCCGTGAAGCACTCGGCGACGCCGCGGTGTACGTGCCCCGCGACGACCCCGCCCAGTGGGCCGCCGAACTCCGCCGCCTGGACGACCCGGGCGCCTACACCGCGGCGGCCACCGTCGCCCGAGCCCACGCCCAGGCCCTCGACTACGACGGCAACCTGCGCGCATTCACCGGAGCGTGCGAGGACCTACACGTCGCGCACCCGGTGCCCGCCCGCCGACGGCCGGCACCGCCTCCGCCGCAGCGGCCGGACGTCGTGGCCTGGGTGCACTACACCGTCCCGTACCGGCGCGCGGGCTCGGAGACCATGCTGCAGACGATGATGCGAGCCCTGCAGACCGCCGGGCTCCGGGTCCTCGTCATCGCCTCCCAGATGCCCGAGGCGCCCGCTTCCTGGGACGTCGATGGCGTCCCGCACCGCAAGGCGGACCCGGCATCCGCGACGGCCCTGATCCGCTCCCTGCGGCCGAAGGCGATCGTCTCCCACCACGGGTTCGCCGAGCGCGCTATCGCCCTCGGGCACCGAATCCGTGCACGGCCGGTGCTGCTGCTGCACTCCGACTTCGAGAGCAACGCCCGCGCACTGCGCCTGCGCCCGGACCTCGTCGTCTACAACACCCAGTGGATCGTCGGCTCGTTGGAACCCCGGTACGGCGAGGTCGGTCGCATCCCGTCGCTGATCGTCCACCCGCCCGTCATCCCCGACGAGCACCGGGCGCCGGCCACCGGCGAGCACGTCACCCTCGTCAACCTCAACCGGGACAAGGGCGTCGACACCTGGCACGCCGCCGCCGAACGGCTGCCGCAGCTGCCGTTCCTCGGTGTCACCGGCTCCCACGGCCCCCAGATTCTCCAGCCGCACCCGCCGAACGCCCGGGTCATCGGCCAGACCTCGGACATGCGCGGCGACGTGTGGGCCAAGACCCGCGTCCTCCTCGCCCCGAGCATCTACGAGTCGTACGGCATGGCCGCCGTCGAAGCCCTCGCCTCCGGCATCCCGGTCATCGCCCACCCCACGCCCGGCCTTCGCGAAGCCCTCGGGGACGCCGCCCTGTTCCTCGAGCGCCAGGACGTGAACGCGTGGGTCGCCGCCATCGAGGAGCTGCATGCCAACGGCGACCGCCGCGCCGAGGCCACCGCGGCGGCCCTCGCTCGCAGCGCGTTCCTCGCCGACCAGGCCGAAGCCGAACTGAAGGCATGGACGGAAGCCATGCGGGACCTGGTCAACGGCTAAGTGGTCGGCTCCGGAAGTCCATCGGGGGTTGACTTCGTTGGTGCGAGGTTCACCCCAGCCCCGGCAGGCTGCGCAGCTCCGCGATCCGCGAGATCCGTGCAAAGAGCAGGAACAGCAGGACCATCGCGATGCCGCCCGCAGCCAGCGAAAGCGCGGGCGTCCAAGAGGCTGATGCCAGGCTCTGGCTGCAGAAGTGGGCGATGAGCCACCCGGCACCGCCTGCGGCGGTAGCGGCCGCAGTGAGTTTTGCGTAGGTGCGACAGATCCGCCGCCCGTCGAGCAGCCCCTCCGTGCGTCGCCGCAGGCGCGAGGCAGTCAGCAGCAGGCCGGTCGCGTAGGACAGAGCGTAGGCGGCGGCCATTCCCGTGACTGCCCATCGTGCGGGCAACTGGAGGTGGCAGGCCGCGGCGAGAGCGATGTTGACGCTGCTGATCCACACCGCCATCCGGAACGGTGTGCGCGTGTCTTCGAAGGCGTAGAAGCCTCGCAGCAGGAGGTACTGGGCGGAGAACGGGATCAGTCCCAGGCCGAAGGCTTGCAGCATGTGCCCCAGGGGGGCGGTATTGGCTGCGTTGGCGGCGCCGTGGGCGAACAGCAGCTGAGCGATCTGCGGGCCGAAGGCGAGGAAGAAGAAGGCGGCCGGGACGATGAAGACGCCGCTGACCCGCAGCGCGCGTGACAGGTCGGCGCGCAGGTCGTCGATGCGGTGCTCCGTCACTGCCCGGCTCATGCGCGGGAGTAGGGCTGTCACGAGGGAGACGGTGACGATCGACTGGGGCAGCATCCAGATCTGCTGGGCGTAGCTGTAGGCGGTGTAGCCGACGCCGTCGCGAGGCAGAGCCGTGTCGGCGGCGGAGGCCAGGCGGGTGACCACCGTGTTCGCCACGAGGTTGGCCAGCACGAACAACAGGGTCCAGCGGGCTGCGTTTACGCTCTTGCGCAGACCGGTTCCTTGCCAGTCGAAGCGCAGCCGGAACCGGAAGCCGGCCGCGTGCGCGTAGGGGATCAAGGCGAGTGCCTGGAGGGCGAGTGCGAGTGTGGTCCCGATCCCGAGCAGCCTGACCTGGGTGTCAGTGATATCCGAGACCTGTTCATGTGCGGTCATCAGGCCGAGGTATAGGCCGAACATGGCGATCAAAACCAGATTGTTGAGGACCGGTGTCCACATCATCGCGCCGAACCG
Organism: Streptomyces sp. NPDC051104; assembly: GCF_040682835.1. Lineage (NCBI taxonomy): Bacteria > Bacillati > Actinomycetota > Actinomycetes > Kitasatosporales > Streptomycetaceae > Streptomyces > Streptomyces sp. NPDC051104. Next base: position 219,595 of record NZ_JBFBBS010000010.1, read on the forward strand.
GTTCCGGGCATTGAGGACTTGACCGAAGATGCTGAACACGCCGTAGAAGAAGATCTGCGGGAGCAGGAAGCGGGCGAAGACCACGGTCAGCTCGAACGCGTCGTGCGTGGCGGGTGTGTCGCGCTGGTAGACGCTGATGATCTCAGGGGCGGCCCACGTGGCCAGCGCGGTCCCCACGCCCAGGACGCACAGCACCAGAGTAACCAGGCGTTGCTCAAAGGCGGCGCCGCCGTCGGGGTCTTCCGCACGGGCCCGGACCAATTGGGGAACCAGGACAGAGTTCAGTGCGCCGCCGATCAGCAGGAAGTACAAACTGGTCGGCACCGTGTTGGCCTGGTTGTAGGTGGTGGCCAGCAGCCCGGGTCCCAGTGCGGCGGCCTGCAGCACCTGCCGTATCAGTCCGGTGGCACGCGAGACCATGGTGCCCGCTGCCATCAGTGCAGACGAACGCAGCCGTCCGCCACCACCTTTCGCCTTCTTCGGGGCAGCGTGCCTCCGTCTTGTGGACCGCTCTATCCGCTCGGGCGACGTCTCCTCGACCATGGGAACAATCTACGATCCAGAGCTCGCCTGTCTGGAGGGCCTTGGGTTCGCGATCCAGGACGCATCGTCCTGGGCTCCTTGGCTCCAGCACTGCGATGCATCTCCTGCCCGATCCGCGCCCCGCCGCAACGTTTGGGCCCCGCCCTCGCGGGCGGGCGGCTGCGGTTTGCCAGTGATCCACTTCGGCCGATCGGTTCGCCCGCCATGCCCGTCCGCACTGCCTGTCCGATAGCCCTGAGTGCCGCCGAACGCGTGCGGTTGAAGAAAATGGCCTACGGCCACAAGACCGAGCACCGGCTGCGGGTGCGTGCGCAGGTGGTACTGCACGCCGCGCGCGGACGCTCCAACGCGCGTATCGCCCGGGAGACGGGGCTGCACCTGGACACCGTGCGCCGCTGGCGGGGCCGGTTCGCCGAGGCGGGCCTGCCCGCGCTCAAGGACCGTCAACGCTGCGGCCGTCCGCCTCGTTCGCCCCGCTGCAGGCCGCCGAGGTCAAGGCGCTGACCTGCCGGCTGCCCGCCGAGACCGGGGTGCCGATCTCGCGCTGGTCGTGCCCGGAACTGGCCCGCGAGGCCGCCCGGCGGGGCATCGCCACGTTCGTGTCGGCGTCCACCGTGCGCCGCTGGCTGGCCGAGGACGCGCTCAAGCCCTGGCAGCATCGCTCCTGGATCTTCCTCACCGGCCCCGGCTTCCGGCTGAAGGCCGCCCAGGTGCTTGACCTGTACGCCCGCACCTGGCAGGGCGAACAGTTGGGGGAGGACGAGTACGTGATCAGCGCCGATGAGAAGACCTCTATCCAGGCCCGTTGCCGCTGCCACCCCACCCTCGCCCCCGGCAAGGCCCGCGCGATGCGCGTCAACCACACCTACGGACGCGGCGGCGCCCTGGCCTACCTCGCCGCCTACGACGTGCACCACGCCCGCGTGTTCGGCCGCACCGAGCCCAGGACCGGCATCGTCCCGTTCATGAACCTGGTCACCCAGGTCATGAGTCAGGAGCCCTACGCCAGTGCCAAGCGCGTGTTCTGGATCGTCGACAACGGCTCCTCCCACCGCGGGCAGAAAGCCACCGACCGGCTGGCCGCGACGTTCCCGAACGCCGTGATGGTCCATCCTCCCGTGCACGCCTCCTGGCTGAACCAGGTCGAAATCTACTTCTCCGTCGTCCAACGCAAGGTGGTCTCGCCCAACGACTTCACCGACCTCACCGAGGTCAGGGACCGATTCCAAGAGTTCGAAGACCGCTACAACGCCGCAGCACAGCCGTTCCAGTGGAAGTTCACCACCTCCGACCTGGACGATCTACTGGCCAGGCTCGACCGGCACACCACCGATCACCACGAAGAATCCTCCGTCGCGGTGGCAGCGTGATCAACCCCCGAAGGATTTACGGATCCGACCACTAAGCGCGGTGCGGCAAATGCCGTCTGGCCAGCAGGAATTCACCCGCAAGGGGTGTCCGATTTTGAAAGAATGAGAGGTGAAAAGCATTTCGCCCTCGGGGCGGCGGTGGGCGCCAGATCCCGAGGGCTAGCCGACTGAGTAGGAGTCGACTTGAGCGACGTTACGACATCCCCGCCGTCGAGGGGGAACCTCCCACGGCCACGCCGCGCGGACGCCATTGCGGCCGAGGCCAAGTTCCGGGCCGAAGTGGCAAGGCAAGGGGGCAAGGTGATTGGCGATTACGTCAACAGCCGCACGAAGGTCCTCTGCACGTGCAAGGACGGCCACGAGTGCTACCCAACGCCGACCAGCACCACGCGCGGCGTCGGCATCTGCAGGAGGTGCGCCGGACAAGACCCCAAGGCAGCCGAGGCCAAGTTCAGGGCCGCCGTAGAGGCCCAGGGCGGCACGGTGGTCGGTGAGTACGTGAAGGCGACCGTGCCGGTCCTCGTCACGTGCGCGGAGGGGCATGAATGTCGGCCCTGGCCCAGCTACATCAACTCCGGTGGTGGCATCTGCGCCATCTGCTCCGGTCGGGCACGGGGTCTCTCTGAGCCGCAGTTCCGGCAGCGCGTCGCGGAACTGGCCGGGACGATCACCGGCGAGTACGTGAACACGCACACTCCGGTCCTGGTGCGGTGCGAGGAGGGTCACGAGAACCGAGTAATCCCGAAGCATGTGGTCAAAGGAACCGGCATCTGCAGGACCTGTGCCGGGCAAGACTCCAAGGTCGCCGACGCCGCGTTCCGGGCAACCGTGGAGAGGCACGGTGGAGTAGTCCTCGGCTCGTACGTCAACGCCATGACTGCCGTGCTCGTCCGCTGTGTGGAACGGCACGAGACGAAGGTGCAGCCGAACAACCTGGTGGCCGGACAAGGCGTATGCCGGATCTGTCGGGGCAGCACATGGGACGTGTTGTACACGGTCACGGACGAGGGGTTCGAGATCCTGAAGTTTGGCGTCACTTCGGGCAACCCGCACGCCAGGCTGAGGAATCACCGGCTGGATGGCTTGGACACCGTGGTGCGGCTCCACGAGCAGCTACCCGACGGCATCGCAAAGGAGCTGGAGGACACCATCAAGGCAGCGCTGCGTGATGCTGGCGAGACCCCGGTACGCGGGTCGGAGTACTTCCACCTGCGGGCCCTGCCGGTGGTGCTCGACATCGTGGACAACCACCCGGCTATCAAGGCGCTGACCTCTTGACATCGACTCCATAGCCCAGTGTTGCGGCGCTGCTCCCTGGCTATGCTGGGGGAGTAGCGCCGCTGGTTTTGGGCCGGGCCTCTCTGCATCAGGGGAGGTTTGACGCCCATGACATGCCCGCTGATTTCGAATCTGGACACGGTCCGTGTAACCCGTGTCGATCAGTGCGGTCGCCCAGTCTGCGGCGAGGACAACGGCTTCGTCTTCGACTGCCTGGCCAGCGTGGCTCTCAAGCCGGACACGGACGACGGTGACGACATCAAGTACAAGGCCGCGAACGGCAAGGTCTGCGGCTTCCGTAAAGGCTGCCCCACCCTGAACTCGTTCGGCGTCGAGATCAACTTCTTCAGCGTCTCGCCCGAGTTCCTGGAGATCACCACCGGCAACCCGGTCGTGTACGGCTTCGACGGCAAGCCGATCGGCTACGACGACTGCAGCGTGGCTTGCCGGACCGGTTTCGCGCTGGAGTTCTGGGCGGAGGTCCTTGGTGACGACGTCTGCCAGACCGACGGCACGGGCAGCGCCTGGCTGTACTTCCTCCTTCCGTGGATCACCAACGGGATCCTCGGCGACCTGGAGATCGGCAGCGAGGCGGTCACGCTGCAGATGACCGGCAACACCCGGACCGGTGGCGGCTGGGGCGTCGGCCCGTACGACGTCATGCCGATCGACGCGGCCGGCACCGCGGGCCCGATGCTCACCCCGATCGGCTCGAACTGCCACAAGCGCATGTTCCTGACGAACGTGGCGCCGCCCGAGGCGACCTGCGAGTACACGACGGTCGCCGGCGACCTCTGCCTGGCGTCCTGACGGTGGAAGTCCCCGACCTGGTCGTGCCAGTGCGGGAGGGCGCGGTCAACCAGCAGCTCAGGTACGCCCTGCGCTCCTGGGCGGCCCACCTCCCGCACCGGCGCGTGTGGCTCATCGGCTACCGGCCGGCCTGGGTGAGTGGCGTCGGCCACATCGCGACCCAGCAGAAGGGCCGCACGAAGTTCGCGAACACCACGCTGGCGATGCGGTACGCGTGCACGAACCAGGAGATCTCCGACCCGTTCCTGTGGGCGAACGACGACATGTTCGTCATGGAACCGATCGACGCCATGCCGGTGCTACACCGAGGCCCGATCCGCGAGGTCGAGGACTACTACGCAGCCCGCGCGTCGGGCGCCTACCTGGACGGCATGCGCCGCACCCGCCAACTGCTGGAGGAGCTGGGGCACGCGGACCCGGTGTCGTACGAGCTGCACGTCCCGCTCCCGGTCGGCAAGGCCGGGATGCTCCGCGCGCTGGAGGCCGGGCAGGGCGTGGAGGTGCTGCACAAGCGCAGCGCGTACGGCGTGCTGAACCAGATCGGCGGCGAGCGGATCCGGGACGTGAAGGTGCTGCACCGCGGCCCGCGCTTCGACCAGTCCACGCCGTTCCTGTCGACCATGCCGGACTCCTTCACCAACGGCGAGGTCGGCCGGCTGATCCGCACACGGTTCGCGAAGCCGTCGGCGTACGAGACCACCAGGAGGCGCTGATGCCACTCCAGACAGGCCCGTGCCAGGCGTGGCCGACAGAGCTGTGCTGCGACACCGAAGGCAAGGAGCCCGAGGAGATCGAGCGCTGGACGCTCATCGCGTCACAGATCCTGTGGGCCCTGTCCGGCCGCCGGTATGGCCCGTGCCCGGTCACCGTGCGGCCGTGTCGCCGGGCCTGCCTGGAGTCTTCCCCGGTGAGCTTCCAGGCCGGTGTCGGCACCGGCCCGTGGATCCCGTACATCGGATGGGACGGGCTGTGGCGCAACGCCTCGGTGTGCGGCTGCAAGTCGGACTGTTCCTGCAGCGAGCTGTGCGAGGTGCTCCTCGAAACCCCGGTCTACGACGTGGTTTCAGTGAACATCGACGGCCAGGATCTCCCGCCCACGGCGTACCGCGTGGATGCGCCCGGCCGGCTGGTGCGTACAGACGGCCAGTGTTGGCCGGACTGCCAGGACATGGCCGCCGCCCCGGGCAGGCCCAACACGTTCACGGTGACGTACCGGTGGGGGCTGGAGCTCGACGCTGCGGCGGTCGCCGCGGTGTCCGAGCTGACCTGCCACCTGATGAAGGGCTGCGGCAGCGGCTCGTGCGGCTGCAAGGCCACCCCGCGCGCCGCGACACGGTTCATCCGCCAGGGAGTCGAGCTGGACTTCGGAGACCCGACCCTCATCTACAAGGAAGGCCGGACCGGGCTGCCACTGGTTGACCTATGGCTGAGCGCGGTGAACCCGTACGGGCTGACGAGCCCCAGCCGCGTCTACTCACCCGACTTCAAGCGACCGAGGGTGCAGCAGTGGCCCTGAGTCCTCTGATCGTTCACGACGTCGCCGAGCAGCTCCTGGCGTGCGTGTGCGCCGAGCTGACCCTGACGGCCGCGAAGGTCGACGGGCAGCCCGGCTGCCCGTGCGTGGCCTGCGTGGTGCCGGGCAAGCCCGCGTGGGACAACTGCACGGGGGACTGCTCGGGCGCGCAGACGCCGGGCCAGCTCACGGTCAACCTCGACCGGATCTACCCGACGTCGGCGTTCCCGACGGAGACGAAGGACGTCATCGGCAGCCGCAACTGCCTGCCCGTCCGCCAGGCCGCCGACTATGTCATCACGCTGCTGCGGTGTGCGCCGACGTACACCGGGAACGGCTGCCCGCCTTCGTGCGAGGAGCAGGCAGCGGCGGCCCGCATCCTGCACGTGGACGCCGTCAGCGTGATCAACGGTGTGATGTGCTGCTTTCCGCAGACGGGCGATGCCCGGCGCGGGCACCAGTTCCTGATGGGCGCGCTGCGCACGCTCGGCCCCGAGGGGCAGTGCGTGGGCATCGAGCAGCGCCTCACCGTGGCCCTGCCGTTCTGCGGCTGTACTGCTGGAGGCGAGTCGTGAGCGTCGACGTCCGAGTGGACCCCGGCCGGCTGGCTCGGCTGCTGCGGTTGCGCGGCGGGATCGTGGAGCGGCGGCTACGGGAGCGGACCAGCCGGGTCGCGGACATCGCCCGCACGCTGGCGCCGGGCACCATGCCGGCCTACATCGACTGGCACATTGAGGAAGGGCCGCGCGGCCTGCAGGGCGTTGTCACCTGCGATCACCCGGCGACGCTGTATGTCCTCGAGGGAACCCGCCCGCACATCATCCGGCCGCGCCGGGCGAAGGCCCTGCGGTTCGAGGTCGACGGACGGCCAGTGTTCGCTGCGTACGTGCGGCATCCCGGGACTAGTACTCCAGCCGGAGATGTGATCTTGTTGGTAGGGGCCGGTGGGGACACGGGTGCGGCCACCGTTGATCATCGTCAGGTGTGTGGACTGAAGACGA
>NZ_JBFBBS010000011.1:0-185620 GCF_040682835.1 Streptomyces sp. NPDC051104
AACGTCCTGTGGGCTCTCATCCGTGACGGACAGTGCTACCAAAGCAACCTCCCCGTCACTGCTGCGGCTTGACAACCTCATTAGGAGGTGGATCGACGCCTACGGATGGCGCCGGCTGTCCCGGCACGAGACCGTCGCCTCCGCCGTCCACTACCGCACCCTGGGGCGGCACATGGGCATCAAGGACATCCCCGGGACCTATGAGGAGTTCGAGACCTGCCTCGACGCCTATGAGGCCGCCCACTTCGCCTGGGACCCGCAAGCCCGGCGCGTGTCCGACGCGACCCTGGACCTGATGGCTTCCTGGTATCCGCGCCCCCTCGCACCGGTCCTGCGCCGGGCGACTCTCTCCCTGCTCGACGACTCGCTCCTGCGGGCCTTCCGGTACGAGCCGCCGAGCGCCGCCACGCGCGCGTGGGTACGCCGTGCGGTCCGGGCCCGCAGCCGCCTCGTCCGCCTCATGCCCCCGCGCCGGACTCCCCACTACGCGCGGCAGAACTGGGAGATCAAGGGCTACCCGAACGGCTACCGCATCGCCGACCTGGGCACCCGTCCGGTCCCCGGGGTCAAGGGCTGCCCGGTCCGGCAGGCAGGGCCCTCCTCAACGATCTCCCCGACGGAGTGAGTCGAGGGGGGCGAGCGCACCGTCGCATACAGCGCGCTCTCCGCGACGGACCGCCGTTGCGCGGCGAGGCTGAGACTCAGCCCTCGCGGACGGCCAGGGCGAGGAAGCGGGTGTCCTCGTCGACGTACGACGTCATGCGCCAGCCGGAACCGACCAACAGCGGACGGAGGTTGGGCTCGGCCCGCAGATCGCCGGGGGTGATCTGCCGGCCCTGGCGGGCCGCGAGGGCCGCCCGTCCGACCGGATGGAAGAGCGCGAGCAGTCCGCCGGGCCGCACCACGCGCGCCAGCTCACGCAGATTCTCGGCCGGGTGGGGGAGGTGCGCGATCAGCCCTGCCGCGAAGACCGCGTCCAGGGACTCCGCGCGCAGCGGAAGCGCGGCCACGTCGGCAAGCAGCAACAGGCCGTCGCGGTCCCGTCCGGCCCGTACCGCTGCCTGAAGCATGGCCGGGGTGAGATCGGCCCCCAGGACCTGGCCCGAGGGCCCCACCGCCGCACGCAGCGGCGTCACAGCCCGCCCCGTACCGCAGCCCGCGTCGAGCACCCGGTCGCCCTCGCGCAGGCCGAGAGCGGCGACCGCGGCGGTGTACGCCGGGCCGTCGTCGGGGAACTTCGCGTCCCAGTCGGCCGCTCGAGCGGTGAAGAACTCCTGGACGTGTGTATGGACGTCGCTCATGCTCCGCATGATCCCTCACCGTCACGAGGGATGTCTCTGTGCACATGTTCGAGCATGACGCGATCGTTCCGTGTCTCGTCTGCGTCAGATTTCAACAGCTTTCGAAATGCGCCCCCTTTGCGCCCCTCCGCCCGGGCTAGCGTCCCGTGGCCATGGGACACCTGGACCACGCCGCATTCGGCTGGCTGACCCCCGTGCTGTCGTACGTGATGGCGTGCATAGGCGCCGCCCTCGGGCTGCGCTGCACGGTCCGTGCGCTCGGCGCCACCGGCAGGTCGCGTCGCAACTGGCTCGTCACCGCGGCCTCGGCCATCGGCACCGGCATCTGGACCATGCACTTCGTGGCCATGCTCGGTTTCGCCGTCACCGGGACCGAGATCCGCTACGACGTGCCGCTGACCATCCTCAGCCTGCTCGTCGCCATGATCGTCGTGGGCGTCGGCGTGTTCGCCGTCGGCTACGGCGGTGGCCGCCCCCGGGCGCTCTTCCTCGGCGGGCTCACCACCGGTCTCGGGGTCGCGAGCATGCACTACCTCGGTATGGCGGCGCTGCGGCTGCACGGGGCGGTGCACTACGACCCGGTGCTCGTCACGCTCTCCGTGCTGATCGCCGTGGTCGCGGCGACGGCGGCCCTGTGGGCGGGCCTCAACATCAAGTCGCCCATCGCGGTCACCGTCGCCTCGCTCGTCATGGGCGCGGCGGTCAGCAGCATGCACTTCACCGGGATGTTCGCGGTGAGCGTCGATGTGACCCCGTCCGGCGAGGTCCTGCCCGGGGCCACGGCGATGCAGTTCATCTTCCCCCTCGCCGTCGGCCTCGGGTCCTACCTCTTCCTGACCTCGGCGTTCGTCGCACTGTCGCCGACCGCCGGTGAGCGCGAGGCCTCCGCGTCGGCCCAGCGGCCGCTCGAGAGCGCCGTCCGCTGACCCGGGCCACGGACCACATGTCGCAACACACTCCGAGTGAGAAGGCCATGCGAACACCCCGTAGGACACCCACGGCCGGCGCCGAGCCGCCGCCCAGGCCACCGGCGCGCGGCCGCCGTGCACACGCCGGCCCGCCGGCCGACGAGCGTGCCGGGACCGACGAGGCGGGCGGCACGGAACCGCCCGGCACCGCCGTGCGGGCGGGTCGGTGGCGCATACGGCCGCGCACCGTCCGGGCGAAGATCGTCTGCCTGCTCATGGTGCCCGTGATCTCCCTGATCGCCCTGTGGGCATATGCCACCGTCAGCACCGCTCAGGACGTCGCCCGGCTGCGCCAGCTGCAACGAGTGGACTCCACCGTGCGCGTGCCGGTCGCCGACGCCGTGGCCGCGCTCCAGGACGAGCGCGTCGCCGCCGTGCGCTATGCCACCGATCCCGCCGTCCAGCAGCAGAGCGATCTGCAAGCTCTCACCGGACGCACCGACCGGGCCGTGGCCGCACTGAGGCTCGGCGGCCACCACACCGTCGCCGACGGCACCGACCTGCCCTCCGGCGTCTCGGGCCGTCTCCAATCCTTCGTGACCGGGGCCGAACACCTGCGGTCCCTGCGCGGCGACGTGCTCGCCCACCGGGTCGGCTGGGAGGAGGCGTACGAGCAGTACACGAGGACCATCGCCGCCGCCTTCCAGGTGGGCGGTGCGCTCACCGGTGTGCAGGACGCCGATCTCGGCTCCGACGCGCGCGTGCTGCTCGAGTTCTGCCGCGCGGGCGAGTCGCTCGCCCAGGAGGACGCCGTTCTGGCCGGCGCACGCCTGGCGCGGAGCCTTGACGGTGACCGGCTGAGGCTGTTCACCGGCGCCGTCGACACGCGCCGCACCCTGACCGCGTCCGCCGTCGCCGACCTGCGCGGCGCCGAGCGCACCTCCTGGAACCGGCTGGCGAAGAGCAGCGCCTACGCCGACATCGGCGCCATGGAGGACAGGGTGCTCGCCAGAAGGTCCGGCGCCTCGGCCGTCGCGGCCGCCCCCGAAGCCGCCTGGAACCCGGCACACGCGCGCGTGCAGGACGGCATGCGGACCATCGAGGCGGAGGCGGGCCGGAGCGTCGCACGCCAGGCCGACCCGTTCACCCGCGGCGTGCTCACACCGGCCGGCGCAGCCGTCCTGCTCGGCCTCGTCGCCGTCGCAGCGTCGCTCGTCATCTCCGTACGCATCGGACGAGGACTCGTCGTCGAACTGGTGAGCCTGCGCAACAGCGCTCTGGAGATCGCACGCCACAAACTCCCTCAGGCCATGCGCAAGCTGCGCGCAGGGGAGGAGATCGACGTCGACGCCGAGGCGCCCGGCGGCCCGCCCGCCGAGGACGAGACCGGGCAGGTCGCCGAGGCCCTGGGCATCGTGCACCGCGCCGCCCTGCGCGCCGCCGTCGAACGCGCGGAACTCGCCAGCGGAATCTCCGGGGTGTTCGTCAACCTCGCACGGCGCAGCCAGGTCCTGGTGCACCGCCAGCTCAACCTGCTCGACAGCATGGAGCGCCGCTCGGAGGACCCGAGCGAACTGAGCGACCTCTTCCGGCTCGACCACCTGACCACGCGGATGCGCCGCCACGCCGAGAGCCTCATCATCCTCTCCGGCGCGGCACCCGGCCGCGCCTGGCGCATGCCCGTCTCGCTGACCAACGTGGTACGGGCCGCGGTCTCCGAGATCGAGGACTACGCGCGCGTGGAGGTACGGCAACTCCCCGAGGCCTTCGTGATCGGCACCGCGGTCGCCGACCTCACGCACCTCCTCGCCGAACTCATCGAGAACGCCGCACAGTTCTCGCCGCCCCACACGCGCGTGCGCGTCAACGGCGAGCCCGTCGGCAACGGCTACGCCGTCGAGATCGAGGATCGGGGACTCGGCATGGGCAAGGAGACCCTCAACGAGGCCAACCGGCGCATCGAGCAGTCCGAGGCGCTCGACCTGTTCGACAGCGACCGGCTCGGCCTCTTCGTGGTCAGCAGGCTCTCCTCCCGGCACGGCATCAAGGTGCACCTGCGCACCTCGCCCTACGGCGGCACCACCGCCGTCGTCCTCCTGCCGACCGCCCTGCTGCACAACGGCGCAACGGAACCCCCTCCTCGTACGGCGGACGCCGAGCGGGACGAGGACCGTGAGTACGCGCGTGTGGCCGCGGTCCCGCCGCAAAGGGAGCCCGTGGCGCAGGTAGTGGAACGGCCCGCGCTGGCACGTTCCGCCTGGGTCGGAGCGGAACGCTCCGCCGACCTGCCGCCCGAGAACCGTCCCCCAGGAGTCGCGCCTCTGAGGCTGCACCGCACCGCGGAGGACCCCGAGGCCTCCGACGACCTGCCGCGACGGGTACGGCAGGCGAGCCTCGCCCCCCAACTGCGCGACCGACGCCGGGAGGAAGGCGCGACAAGCGCTCCCGGCTCCCGGCGCGACGACGAGCGCACCCCCGAAGTGGTACGGGACCGCATGGCGGCGTACCGAGACGGCTGGGCACGCGGCGGTGGCCGCGCACCCGGACAGGCGGCCCGACCCGCCGGCGACAGCAGCGAAGGAGACCCCGCATGATCCAGGACCCGAGCACGAGGGCCGCCCAGCGGTCGGGTGAACTCGACTGGCTGCTGGACGACCTGGTGGTACGCGTGAACGAAGTCCGGCACGCCGTGGTGCTGTCGAACGACGGCCTGGCGGTCGGCGCCTCCACCGGCCTCAGCCGGGAGGACGCGGAACACCTGGCGGCCGTCGCCTCCGGCTTCCACAGCCTCGCCAAGGGCGCGGGCCGCCACTTCGGTGCGGGTGGTGTACGGCAGACCATGGTGGAGATGGACGACGGCTTCCTCTTCGTGGCGGCCGCGGGCGACGGCTCCTGCCTCGCCGTCCTCACCGCCGTCACCGCCGACATCGGCATGGTGGCGTACGAGATGGCACGGCTGGTCAAACGCGTCGGCGAGCACCTCTGCACCGCGCCCAGGGTGGGCGCGCGACCGCCCGCCGCCGGATGAGGACCAAGGGCGGTCGCCGATGACCGAGGACAGGACAGGCGTCCCGTACCAGCCGGGCAGCCAGTGGTACGACCATGAGGCGGGCCCCCTGGTGCGGCCCTACGCGATGACGGGCGGCCGCACCAAACCGGGCCCCACCGGGGTGTGCTTCGACCTCATCGCCCTCGTCTCGCTCGATCCCGGGGCACCGCACCTCGACGACGACGCCGCGCTGGGCCCGGAACACCGGGCCCTCATCGACCTCTGCCGCGTCGAGATGCAGTCCGTCGCCGAACTCGCCGCGGGGGCCGACCTGCCCGTGGGTGTCGTTCGAGTGCTCCTCGGGGACCTCCTGGAGTTGGGGTGCGTGACGGTCAGCCGCCCCGTACCACCGGCCCAACTTCCTGACGAACGGATTCTGCGCGAGGTCATCGAGGGACTGAGGGCGCTGTAGGCGATGGGCCGTAACCACAGCGGGCCGGACCCGTACCGAGTTGTACGTCCATTCGGGCGCCGAATGGACGACAGGTGGTCGCATCGGTCAAAAAGCGGTCGAACTCCCCGGGGATGCGCCGCCGTTGCCATGATGCTGACTCCGCACGGATGTACTGACGTCGACCGTGGTCGGCACTCCCGAGAGAAGTGATCGATGGTCTCCGAGCACTCCGACGCCACCGAGGACGAGATGGCCGCCCTGGCGTTGAAGATACTGGTCGCCGGCGGATTCGGCGTGGGCAAGACCACCCTGGTGGGCGCGGTCAGCGAGATCAGGCCGCTGCGCCCCGAGGAACTGCTGAGCGAGGCGGGCCAGTCCGTGGACGACACCGACGGTGTGGACCAGAAGGTCACGACGACCGTCGCCATGGACTTCGGACGCATCACCATCCGGTCCGGACTCTCGCTCTACCTCTTCGGTACACCGGGTCAGGACCGGTTCTGGTTCCTGTGGGACGAGCTCTCCCAGGGCGCCCTCGGTGCCGTGGTGCTCGCGGACACCCGACGGCTCGAGGACTGCTTCCCGGCGGTGGACTACTTCGAGCACCGGAGCATCCCGTTCGTGGTCGCCGTCAACTGCTTCGCCGGAGCCCGCGCCCACGCGGCCCAGGACGTGTCGCGCGCCCTCGACCTCGATCAGGGCACGCCGGTGGTGCTGTGCGACGCACGGGACCGCGACTCGGGGAAGGAGGTGCTGATACGCCTCGTCGAGTACGCCGGGCGGATGCACACCGCCCGGCTGCTCGACTCCGTGGGCTGACGCGTCAGCCGGCCAGGGCCGGCCGGTTCTATTCGGCGACGGACGAATAGGCCAGGACCTTCTCTACCCGTACCCGGACGAGGAGTTCTCCCGGAACGCCGTTGCGGGCTCCGAACTCCTCGGCCCGGTCCTCACCCATGTACCGGGCACCGAGCCGTGTCGCCCAGTGCCGCACCTCGTCCAGGTCCTCCGACAACTCGGCCCGCCCGTGCAGCACGACGAAGTCGTACGGAGGGTGGTCGTCGTCCACACACAGGGCGACCCGGCCGTCCCTGGCCAGATTCCGCCCCTTCACGGTCTCCTTCCCCGTGTTGAAGACCACGTCGTCGCCGTCCAGCAGGAACCAGATCGGCGCCACATGCGGGCTGCCGTCGGCGCGGACCGTGGAGAGCTTTCCGGTGCGGGTCCCGTGCGAGACGAAGGCCCGCCATTCCCCGTCGGTCATCTTCTGTGCCATACCTCCATCCTGCTTGCCGGGACGGCGGCTGTGGTGAAGGCTGGCTGACCGGATCCTCCGGCCAGGGAGAGCTACAACACGGGGAGAGCGGACCATGGCGCAGAACACGGAGCTCGGCTGGCTCCTGGACGACCTGACCGAGCGCGTGGAGCCCATACGGCACGCGCTGGTCCTGTCCAACGACGGACTGGTGACCGGCACCAGCACCGGGCTGCGGCGCGAGGACGCCGAGCACCTCGCCGCCGTCTCGTCCGGTCTGCACAGCCTGGCCAAGGGCTCAGGCCGCCACTTCGGCGCCGGCCAGGTACGGCAGACCATGATCGAATTCGAGGACGCGGTCCTGTTCGTCACGGCGGCCGGGCCCGGAAGCTGCCTGTGCGTGCTCAGCGCCGCCGAGGCAGACATCGGCCAGATCGCCTACGAGATGACACTGATGGTGAACCGGGTCGGGGAGCACCTCGCCGTGACCGAGCGAGAGCGGGAGCACAAGCCCGCAGCGGACCTCTGACCTGCGTCGACGGTGGAGCGAGCGGAGTTTTCCACAGGCCCGTTCCGGGATCCGGCGATGAGGCTACGGTCTTTTCCGACGCGGACGCACACGGCGCCCGCAGCGGACTGCACGGGGGGAGAACGGCCATGTCCGGACACACGATCACGCCCGTCATCGCGGAAACCACCGGCGCCGCGGACGTCACGTCGCGGCTGCCGTCACTGGCGTTGAGCCGCGCCGCACGTGAACTGGACCTGAGGCGCGGTGAGTTGGACCTCGCCGTCCAGCTCGGCTGTGTGCGGACGGTACCCGACGACAGGGGAGGGGGCCGCCGCATCACACGCGCCGAAGTCGACCGGGTCCGATGCGAGGACGGGTTCCCCGAGACGCTCCGGGAACGGGTCGCGACGGTGGGCACCAGGGACGGCGCGGCCCTGATGGACGTGACGCCTGCCCGGTTCACACGGTTCGCACGCCTGGGTCTGGTCGTGCCGGTGAAGTGGTATCTGAACCGCTACCGTGCCGTGGTATGGCTGTATCTGGCCGAGGAGGTCAAGCAGTTCGCCTCCGGGGAGGCGAACGCGCCGCTGCTCACCGGCCGGACGCCCGAGGGGCTGCGTGACCAGTTGGACGCGGGGCTGGACCTGCGGCCCCGCAACTGGCGTGGGCGGCACCTCGGATTCCGGCTGCGGCTGACGGATGACCCGTGGGCGAAGGCCGCCGTGGTGGCGTCCCTGCTGGACCCGGCGCACGTGGCGGATGTCGTCCGCGATCGGTGCGAGCGCGCCGAGCTGTACCGCCTGCGGCCCGCCCAGTCCGTGCAGTGGCCGCCCGACTCACCCGCGGCCCGGATCGCCGCACGGATCATGATCGCGGACGACCCCGACGAGGTCGGCTGGCTCCGGGCCGATCTGGGCCGGGCGCTGATCGAGGCGCGGCGAGAGCGGCCCGCCTCGTGGCTGTCACCGGGAGTCCCCGACGACGAACGCCGGCCCGGGACCGTCCACCGCCCTGCGCCGGTCCATGGGGCCGGGGCCGCGTCGGTCTGCGGGAACACGACCGTGCACAGGGCCACGGACGTGGGCCGGACCGTGGCCTTCACCGAAACGGCCATCCCGGGTGAGCCTGTGACCCGCGCCGGGACCGTGCCCGACCGGCAGGCGATGGCCGAGCGCCATGAACAGACGCCGTCGCGAGGCGTGCTCGGGTGGCTGCGCCGCAGAAACCCCTGACCGGTGTCGCGGCGACCGGCCGGCGCGGGCGGGAGACAGGCGTGCCGTCACCGCTCGAACCGACGGAAGAGTCCCTCCTGGACGACCGAGACGAGCAGGCGACCCTCGACGTCGTAGATGCGGCCCCGGGCAAGACCACGGCCACCCACCGCGATCGGGGACTCCTGGTCGTACAGGAACCACTCGTCCGCGCGGAACGGCCGGTGGAACCACATGGCATGGTCCAGCGACGCCATGTCGAAGCCCCGCGGCCCCCAGAGCGGTTCGACGGGGATGCGGACGGCGTCCAGGAGCGTCATGTCGCTCGCGTACGTCAGCGCGCAGGTGTGCACGAGCGGATCGTCCCCGAGCGGGCCCACGGCACGCATCCACACCGCGCTGCGTGGCTCGGCGTCCTTGATCTCGTCGGTGCTCCAGCGCAACCGGTCCACATAGCGGATGTCGAACGGCTGACGCCGGGCCATCCGCTCCAGCGTCTCGGGCAGCGCGCCCAGATGCTCCTCGACCTCATGCGCCACCGTCGGCAGCGACTCCGGGTCCGGTACCTCGCGGGCCGGCGGCAACTGGTGCTCGAAGCTCCCTTCTTCAGGCTTGTGAAAGGAGGCGGTCAGATTGAAGATCGTGCGGCCCTGCTGCACGGCCGTGACCCGCCGGGTCGTGAAGGACCTTCCGTCACGGACCCGTTCGACCTGGTACACGATGGGCATGCCCGGTATGCCGGAGCGCAGGAAGTACGCGTGCAGCGAGTGCACCGGCCGTTCGCCGTCCGTGGTGCGGCCGGCGGCGACCAGGGCCTGGCCGGCCACCTGGCCGCCGAAGACCCGCTGCAAGGACTCCTGGGGGCTGCGGCCACGGAAGATGTTGACCTCGATCCGCTCCAGGTCGAGCAGGTCGACGAGCCTCTCGGCCGGGTTCGTCATGGGTGGTGTGCTCCTGTGCTCACAGCTGGCCGACGTCGGTGACCCGGACGACGGCGCGGCCCTCCGCGTCGGAGGCCGCGAGGTCGATCTCGGCGCTGATGCCCCAGTCGTGGTCGCCGTTCGGATCGGCGAAGATCTGACGCACCCGCCACAGCCCGTTCTCCGGCTCCTCCTCGATGATCAGCAGCCTGGGGCCGCGGGCGTCGGGGCCGGTGCCGAGTTCGTCGTACTCGTCCCAGTACTTGTCCATGGCCGCGCCCCACGCCTCGGCGTCCCAGCCGGACTCGGCGTCCATCTCGCCGAGTTCCTCGATCTGGTCGAGGGCGGCGAGCTCCACGCGGCGGAACATGGCGTTGCGGACCAGCACCCGGAAGGCGCGCGCGTTCGCGGTGACCGGCTTGACCTCGTCTGCCTTCTCCTGGGCCTCCTCCGCCGTCATCTCCTCCGGGTTGGCCAGCTGCTCCCACTCGTCCAGCAGGCTGGAGTCGACCTGGCGCACCATCTCGCCCAGCCAGGCGATCAGGTCCTCCAGATCGTCCGACTTCAGGTCGTCCGGGATGGTGTGATCGAGGGCCTTGTAGGCACTGGCCAGGTAGCGCAGCACGATGCCCTCGGTGCGTGCCAGCTCGTAGAACGAGACGAACTCAGTGAAGGAGAGCGCCCGTTCGTACATGTCGCGGATGACCGACTTCGGCGAGAGCGGGTGGTCGCCGACCCAGGGATGGCTCTTGCGGTAGGTGTTGTACGCGTGGAAGAGCAGCTCCTCCAGCGGCTTGGGGTAGGTGACGTCCTGGAGCCGCTCCATGCGCTCCTCGTACTCGACGCCGTCCGTCTTCATCGCGGCCACGGCTTCGCCGCGCGCCTTGTTCTGCTGGGCGATGAGGATCTGACGCGGGTCGTCCAGCGTGGACTCGACGACGGAGACCATGTCGAGGGCGTAGGACGGGGACTCCGGATCGAGGAGTTCGAACGCGGCCAGCGCGAAGGTGGACAACGGCTGGTTGAGTGCGAAGTCCTGCTGGAGATCGACCGTGAGGCGCACGATACGGCCGGTGGCGTCCGGCTCGTCGAGCTTCTCGACGATGCCGCCGTCCAGGAGCGAGCGGTAGATCGCGATCGCCCGCCGGATGTGCCGCAGTTGCTGCTTGCGGGGCTCGTGGTTGTCCTCCAGCAGATGGCGCATCGCCTCGAAGGCGTTGCCCGGGCGGGCGATCACCGACAGCAGCATCGTGTGGGTGACCCGGAAGCGGGAGGTGAGCGGCTCCGGCTCGGAGGCGATCAGCTTCTCGAAGGTGTTCTCCGTCCAGCCGACGAAGCCTTCCGGCGCCTTCTTGCGCACCACCTTGCGACGCTTCTTGGGATCGTCGCCGGCTTTGGCGAGCGCCTTCTCATTCTCGATGACGTGCTCCGGCGCCTGCGCCACGACGAGGCCGGCCGTGTCGAAGCCGGCGCGCCCGGCGCGGCCCGCGATCTGGTGGAACTCCCGGGCGCGGAGGGTGCGCACCCGGTTGCCGTCGTACTTGGTCAGGGCTGTGAAGAGCACGGTGCGGATGGGGACGTTGACGCCGACGCCCAGGGTGTCGGTGCCGCAGATCACCTTCAGCAGGCCGGCCTGGGCCAGCTTCTCCACCAGGCGGCGGTACTTCGGCAGCATGCCGGCGTGATGGACGCCGATGCCGTGCCGCACGTAACGGGAGAGGTTGCGGCCGAACTTGGTGGTGAAGCGGAAGTTGCCGATCAGTTCGGCGATCTGGTCCTTCTCCTCCCGCGAGCACATGTTGATGCTCATCAGCGCCTGGGCCCGTTCCACGGCCTGCGCCTGGGTGAAGTGCACGATGTAGACAGGGGCCTGCCGGGTCTCCAGCAGTTCGGTCAGCGTCTCGGTGAGCGGGGTGCGCCGGTACTCGTAGGAGAGCGGCACCGGACGGGTCGCCGAGCGCACCACCGCCGTGGGGCGACCGGTGCGGCGGGTCAGGTCCTTCTCGAACATCGAGACGTCGCCGAGCGTCGCCGACATCAGGATGAACTGTGCCTGCGGCAGCTCCAGGATCGGGATCTGCCACGCCCAGCCGCGGTCACCCTCGGCGTAGAAGTGGAACTCGTCCATCACGACTTGGCCGACGTCGGCCTGCCTGCCGTCGCGCAGCGCGATCGACGCCAGGACCTCGGCTGTGCAGCAGATCACAGGCGCGTCGGCGTTGACGGAGGCGTCACCGGTCAGCATGCCGACGTTCTCGGTGCCGAAGAGCTTGCACAGCTCGAAGAACTTCTCCGAGACGAGCGCCTTGATCGGCGCGGTGTAGAAGGTGACCTCGTCCCGGGCGAGCGCCGCGAAGTGCGCGCCCGCCGCGATCATGCTCTTGCCGGATCCGGTGGGAGTCGACACGATCACGTTCGCCCCCGAGACCACCTCGATCAGCGCCTCCTCCTGGTGCGGATAGAGGGTGAGCCCGCGCTCCCCGGCCCACGACTCGAAGGCTTCGTAGAGGGCGTCGGGGTCTGCGGTCTGCGGGAGCTGATCGATGAGGGTCACGCCCCCATCTTGCCTGCCCTCGCACTCGATGAGGGAATCGGCTGCCGACCCGAAGATCATGAACGCTACGCTGTGGCGCCGACAGTAGGTCGACGCACACGGACAACTGGACAGCGCTACAAGAGGAATGGGGCGGGATGCGGCCATGATGGGACCAGCACACTCACTGTCGGGGGCCGCAGCCTGGCTCGGGGTGGGAGCGGCCGCCGCAGCTTCGGGTCATCCGATGCCCTGGCCGGTCCTTCTCGTCGGTGCGCTGATCTGCGCCGGTGCCGCGCTTGCCCCGGATCTGGACCACAAGGCGGCCACCATCTCGCGGGCCTTCGGACCCCTCTCCCGTTGGATCTGCGAGATCGTCGACAAGTTGTCGTACGCCGTCTACAAGGCGACCAGGAAGCCGGGCGATGCTCGCCGGTCGGGCGGTCACCGTACGCTCACGCACACCTGGCTGTGGGCGGTGCTGATCGGGGCGGGAACGGCCGTGGCGGCCGTCACGGGCGGCCGCTGGACGGTGCTGGCCATCCTCTTCGCGCACATGGTCCTGGCCATCGAGGGACTGCTGTGGCGGGCGGCGCGCGGTTCGAGCAGCGATGTGCTGGTGTGGCTGCTGGCCGCGACGAGCGCGTGGATTCTGGCCGGCATACTCGACGAACCGGGCAACGGTGCCGACTGGCTGTTCACGGCGCCGGGCCAGCACTACCTGTGGCTCGGCCTGCCGATCGTCCTCGGCGCCCTGGTGCACGACATCGGGGACGCGCTGACGGTCTCCGGCTGCCCGATCCTGTGGCCGATACCTCTGGGCCGCAAGCGCTGGTATCCGGTGGGCCCGCCGAAGGCGCTGCGGTTCCGGGCGGGCAGCTGGGTCGAGCTGAGGGTGCTGATGCCGGCGTTCATGCTGCTGGGCGGGGTGGGCTGCGCGGCGGCGCTCAACGTCATCTGAGGGCGGTTGGGGGACGGCGGCCGTTCGACGGATGCGGCGGCCTACTGGCCGGAGTCGCCGTCCGCTCCCTGTCCCCTGGCGTAGCGCCGCTCGAAGCGGGCGATGCGCCCCTCCGTGTCCACCGTGCGGGCCTTGCCCGTGTAGAAGGGGTGGCTTTCGGAGGAGATCTCGACGTCCACCACCGGATACGTCGCCCCGTCGTCCCACTCGATGGTCTGGTCACTGGTCGCGGTGGACCGAGTGAGGAAGGCGTAGCCCGCGGCGCGGTCGCGGAAGACGACGGGGTGGTAGTCGGGGTGCTTGTCCTGCTGCATGGGGCCTCCTTGCGTGGGCGCGTGCGGCGGCTGGCGTTCAGCCGGGCAGCGTGTCCTCGTCGACGATGTGCACGGCCGCCTCCTCGGCCGAGGCCGCCGCGCCGTCGATGCCGACGTCGGTGGCGACCAGTGCGTTCTCCTCGTCCTCGTGCGCCCCTTCGTCCGGGGCGACGAGACGGCCGGAGCGGGCGTTGCCGACCTCGTCGTCCAGGGGTTCCCCGTCACCGTCGGACCAGTCCCCGATGCCGTCGTCGTCCGGGACGGTGACGTCCGGGATTTCCTCGGCGAGTCGCTGGTCCAGGGTTTCGCCCTGGTGCCCCTCGGCTGCGGTCACGCCCACGTGCTCCACCGCCCAGGGCCGCTCGGGCGGCGACCAGCCCCGGTCGAGCGGGTTGGTGACGCCGTCGCTCTCCAGGGTGTCCTCGGCGTCGAGCAGCCCCGCGTCGTCCTGCACCTCGGATCCGTCGGGCTGGTAGACGTCGTCGCCCCATCCCTCGGTGCTGTCCACAGATACCTCCAGGTGGTGGGACGGAACCGATTGCCGCCATGCACGCGTCGCGGACGCGGGTGACCACTCGGACGGGCTGCGCCCCCCGAGCCGGACGGTTCCGGCACGTCCCCCGGGCCGGTGCCACCTCCAGCCTTCCACCCCCCGTCGGCACCGCGCAACGGCAGCCGCACAGCGTCCGGGAAAGGCCGGGGCAGGCGTCTGTGAGCGGGCGGACGGGCGCACCCGCGACGGCGGCGGTCCCGGCGACCGACTGCGCCGGGCCGCCGATCCCCGGCCGCCGATCCCTGGCCGCCGGCCCCGGACCGCCGCCGGGCGGGTGCCCGAGGTCACCCGTGCCAGGAGCGCCACAGCGCCGCGTACGCCCCGTCGGCGGCGACCAGCTCCTCGTGGCTGCCCAGCTCGCTGATCCGCCCGTTCTCGACGACGGCGATGACGTCGGCGTCGTGGGCGGTGTGCAGCCGATGCGCGATGGCGACGACCGTGCGGCCGTCCAGCACACGGGCCAGGGAGCGCTCCAGATGGCGGGCCGCGCGCGGATCGAGCAGGGATGTCGCCTCGTCCAGGACCAGCGTGTGCGGGTCGGCGAGCACCAGCCGGGCCAGCGCGATCTGCTGCGCCTGCGCCGGGGTGAGCGCCAGACCACCGGAGCCCACCTCGGTGTCCAGGCCGTCGTCCAGGGCACGCGCCCAGCCGTCAGCGTCCACAGCCCCGAGGGCGGCCCACAGCTCGGCGTCGACGGCGTCCGTCCGGGCCAGCAGCAGGTTGTCGCGCAGGGAGCCCACGAAGACGTGGTGCTCCTGGTTGACCAGAGCCACGTGCGAGCGCACCCGCTCGGCCGACATCCGCGACAGTTCCGCGCCGCCGAGGGTGACGCGGCCGTCCCGGGGCGCGTAGATGCCGGCGAGCAGCCGGCCCAGCGTCGACTTGCCCGCGCCGGACGGGCCGACCAGGGCGAGGCGGGTGCCGGGCGCCACCTGTAGGGAGACGTTGTGCAGCACGTCGACGCCCGCGCGGTAGCCGAAACGCACTTCCTCGGCGGCCACGTCACGGCCGTCGGGTGCCAGGGAGGTGTCGCCCGCGTCCGGCTCGATCTCCCGGACCCCGACGAGCCGGGCCAGCGACACCTGGGCCACCTGCAGCTCGTCGTACCAGCGCAGGATCAGCCCCACCGGGTCGACGAGCATCTGAGCGATGAGCGCGCCGGTCGTCAGCTGCCCGATGCCGATCCAGCCCTGCAGGACGAACACCCCGCCGATCAACAGGACCGAGGACAGGACGGTGACATGTGTGACGGCGATGACCGGAAAGAGGACCGACCGCAGCCACAGGGTGTAGCGCTCCCAGGCGGTCCACTCCTTGACCCGCCGGTCCGACAGCTCGATGCGCCGGTCGCCGAGGCGGTGGGCCTCGACGGTGCGCCCCGCATCCACGGTCTCGGCGAGGACCGCGGCCACGGCGGCGTACCCGGCGGCTTCGGATCGGTAGGCGGACGGGGCGCGTTTGAAGTACCAGCGGCAGCCGATCACCAGCAGCGGTACCGCGACGAGCACGGCCGGTGCCAGCGGTGGGGCCGTGACGGTGAGACCGCCGAGCAGCAGTACGGCCCACACCACGCCGATCGCGAGCTGGGGCACGGCCTCGCGCATGGCGTTGGCGAGCCGGTCGATGTCGGTGGTGATCCGGGACAGCAGGTCGCCGGTCCCGGCCCGCTCCAGGACGCCCGGCGGCAGTTTCACCGACCGTACGAGGAAGTCCTCGCGCAGGTCGGCCAGCATCCGCTCGCCGAGGACGGCGCCGTGCAGCCGCACGAGGCGTACGAAAACCGCCTGGACGACGAGCGCGACGACGAACAGCGCGACGGTGCGTTCCAGATGGAGTTCCCGGGCGCCGTCCGAGACGCGTTCGACGAGCCCGCCCAGCAGGTACGGGCCGGCCATCGAGGCGACCACGGAGACCGTGTTCACGGCGATGAGCAGCAGGAAGGGGCGGCGGTGCCGGCGGAACAGTTCGGCCACATAGGCGCGTACGGTCTCCGGGGCGCCGACGGGCAGCGTGGTCGCCGTCGTCGGGGCCGCCGGGTCGTACGCCGGTGGCGCCACGCCGATCATGCGGTCTCCTCGATCTCTTCCAGGTCTTCCAGCTCGTGCAGTTCGGCCAGGACGTCGGCGCGCGCGGCGGCCTCGTCGTCGGTCTCGCGGGTGACGACCGAGCGGTACCGGGGTTCGGCGTGCACCAGGTCGCGGTGCAGGCCGACCGCCGTGACCTCTCCCTCGTGCACCAGCACCACCCGGTCCGCTCGGTCCAGGAGCAGGGGCGAGGAGGTGAACACGACCGTCGTGCGACCCGCCCGCAGGCGGCGGATCCCGTCGGCGATCCGTGCCTCGGTGTGCGAGTCGACGGCGGACGTCGGCTCGTCCAGGACCAGCACCTGCGGGTCCGTGATGAGCGACCGGGCCAGGGCGAGCCGCTGGCGCTGGCCGCCGGACAGGGACCGGCCGCGCTCGGTGATCCGCGCGTCCATCGGGTCGTCGATGTCCGTCGACCCCTCCACGAGGGCGTCCAGGACATCACCGCACTGCGCTGCGGCGAGCGCCTCCTCGGCGCCGACCTCACTGGAGGCGGGTACGTCGAGCAGTTCGCGCAGGGAGCCGGACAACAGCACCGGATCCTTGTCCTGGACGAGAACGGCGGTGCGGGCCGTCTGGAGCGGTAGCTCGTCCAGCGGGACACCGCCCAGCAGCACCGAGGTGCCCTCCTCCGCGGGGTGTCCGCCCAGCCGTTCGGCCAGCACCCCCGCCGCGTCCGGGTCGCCGCACACGACGGCGGTGAACTGTCCCGCGGGCGCGAGCAGGCCGGTCCGCGGGTCGTACAGGTCCCCGGCCGGCAGGCTCGCCTCGCGGGAGCCCGCGGCGTCCATGGCGCGCTCCAGGGACAGCACCCGGGCCGCGCGCCGGGCGGACGGCCGAGAGAAGGAGTACGCCATGGCGATCTCCTGGAAGTGCTGCAGCGGGTAGGTGAGCAGCATGACGGCGCTGTACACGGTCACCAGCTCACCGACCGCGATACGCCCCTCATGGGCCAGCTGGACACCGCGCCAGACGAGCGCGATCATCAGCAGACCCGGCATCAGCACCTGGATCGCCGCGATCAGCGACCACATGCGGGCGCTGCCCACGGCCGCGGTGCGGACCTCCTGGGAGGCCCGGCGGTAGCGCTCCAGGAACAGTTCCTCGCCGCCGATGCCGCGCAGCACCCTCAGGCCCGCGACGGTGTCCGAGGCCAGCTCGGTGGCGCGGCCCGCCTTCTCCCGCTGGACGTCGGCGCGCCGGGTCGCCCGAGGCAGCAGCGGCAGCACGGTGAGCGCCAGCGCCGGCACGCCCACCGCCACGATGACGCCGAGCGCGGGCTGGTAGACGACGAGCGCGACGCAGACCGCGACGACGGTGAGCGCGGCCGCGCTGAACCGCGAGACGGCCTCCACGAACCAGCCGATCTTCTCGACGTCACCGGTGGACACCGCGACGATCTCACCGGCCGCCACCCGCCGGGTCAGGGCGGAGCCGAGCAGGGCCGTCCTGCGCGCCAGGAGCTGCTGGACCCGCGCGGCGGCGGTGATCCAGTTGGTGACCGCGGTGCGGTGCAGCATGGTGTCGCCGAGCGCGATGCCAGCCCCGCACAGCAGGAGCAGTCCGCCCGTCAGCGCGAGCCGGGCGCCCGACCGGTCGACGACGGCCTGCACGGCGAGACCGACGCAGAACGGCAGCCCGCAGACGGACAGGAAGTGGAGCAGCCCCCAGGCCAGGGACTTCAGTTGCCCGCCCAGTTGGTTCCGGCCGAGCCACCACAGGAATCGGGGACCTGAGCGTGCGTCCGGCACACCCGGGTCGGGATACGGAAGGTCGTGAATCTGCATGACGTCCCAGTGGCTCGTGTCAGCGGAAACGGGTGGTGGGGCAGGCCGGAGCGGCGTCTGCGGGTCCGCGCCTGCCCGTGACAAGCCGTGACAGCCTCGCGTCGGAACGCGCTCGAAAGCAAACGGTTTTCCGGCCCCGCAGGCGAGAACCGGCCCCGCCGTTGTGCGGCCGGATGGCGGACATCCGGACGGAAGGGTCCGGAAAGCGATGTGACGATACGACATATGCGAACAGGTGGTGTGTGCGGTGCGGCGGTGGACAGGTGGATGGTGGCGGCAGCCTGCGGTGTACTGCTGATGTCCGTGCCCGGGTGCGGCGGTTCGACGGGCGAGAGCCACCGGGCGAAAGGCCCCGATCCGACACGAGACGGCCGGACCCTTCGCGGTGCTCCGGGGAACGGGGCCGGGAGAACACCCGCACCCACGCCCGGGCCGAGCCGCATTCCGGGTGTCGGTGACGGGATGCACCGGCGGATCCCCGACGGGTCGCGTCAGGTCGTGGTGGTCTATGGCGACGACGAGGACTCTGCGGAGTCCACGGTCGTGCTCTACCTGAAGGAGGGCTCGGCCTGGAAGGAGTCGGGGCGCTGGCGCGGGCACAACGGGAAGGCGGGTTGGACGACGGACCACTACCTGGGCGATCTGCGCAGTCCGGTCGGCGTGTTCACGCTCAGCGACGCCGGCGGTCTCCTCGACGATCCGGGGACGAAGCTCCCGTACAGCCAGGGGGAGTCGTACAAGGCGCCGGAGGACTGGGACGAGTTGCGCCGGAACGTCTTCGACTACGTCATCGCCATCGACTACAACCGACTCAGAGGCACCCCACCCCACGATCCGGCCCGCCCCGAGGGCGAGGAGAAGGGCGGCGGCATCTGGCTGCACGTGGATCACGAAGACGGCACGCTGGCCTGTGTCACGCTGCCCGAATCCGGTATGAGGCACCTGCTGCGCGTGCTCGATCCCGACCAGGAGCCCGTGGTGGTGATGGGCGACAGGGCGCACCTGAAGGCCTGGGAGCCACCGGAGGAACTCCTTGACGCCCAATGAGGCTTCGTCGTGGGCCGGGCGGAGTCCCCGTGGAGACCGCGACGGGGGAAGCGGGTGTCGCTCCGCAGGCCGGCCCCGACGCGGTCAGGGAGCCCGCAGCGCGAGGTCTGACGCAACGACAGGGCGCGGCTGCCAGGGGAAAGCGGGGGCGGCGCCCGCCACCTGCGGCTCAGGCGCGCGATGTCAGCACCGGCGCTCCTGTTCGGCTGCGAGCCCCCCTTCGCCTGCGAGGTCGCGCTCGGCTGCCAGGGCGACGTCCCCGCCGTCGATCAGTGTGGTGAGCAGATCGCCCAGCACCTCACGCTGCTCGTCCGTCAAGGGAGCGAGAATCTCCTCGGCCGCGGACCGACGCGCACCGCGCAACGCGCGCAACGCCCTGCGCCCCTCGTCCGTGACCTCTATCCGGATCACCCGCCGGTTGGTCGGATCCGGTACGCGGCGCACCCTGCCGCTCGCCTCCAGACCGTCGACCAGCGTCGTGACCGCTCGCGGCACCACCTCGAGGCGCTCCGCGAGATCCGCCATGCGGGGCGGTGAGCCGAAGTGGGCGAGGGTGCGCAGCAGTCGGGACTGGGCCGGGGTGATGCCCAGGTCGCACCGCTCCAGATGGCGCTTCTGGATGCGGTGGACCCGACGGGTGAGCCGCAGCAGCTGCTCGGCGAGCAGGCTGTCCGGATCGGGGGTCGTCATGCGGGAACAATATCAGGACCTTGTGCATTGTGAGTATAGGTAACAATGAGCTAGGATCTCGATGCTCGGCCCGACGCGTCCACCACGCGTTCCGACGCCTCACCTCCGTAGGAGCCCATGCACCCCGACCAACCCACCTGGACACCGTCGCCCGACGGCTCACCGGAGCAGCCGCGGCAGGTCCGCCGCATCCTGAAGCTCTTCAGGCCGTACGGCGGCCGGCTCGCGGTCGTCGGCCTGCTGGTCGGCGCCTCGTCGCTGGTCTCCGTCGCCACGCCCTTCCTGCTGAAGGAGACCCTGGACGTCGCGATCCCGCAGGGCCGCACCGGTCTGCTGACCCTGCTCGCCCTCGGCATGATCCTCAGCGCCGTCGTCACCAGCGTCTTCGGCGTGCTGCAGACCCTGATCTCCACCACCGTCGGCCAGCGCGTCATGCACGATCTGCGCACCGCGGTCTACGGCCGGCTGCAGCGCATGTCGCTCGCCTTCTTCACCCGCACCCGCACGGGCGAGGTGCAGTCCAGGATCGCCAACGACATCGGCGGCATGCAGGCGACGGTCACCTCCACCGCGACCTCCCTGGTGTCCAACCTCACCAGCGTGGTCGCCACCATCGTCGCCATGGTCGCCCTCGACTGGCGCCTCACCGTCGTCTCGCTGCTCCTGCTGCCGCTGTTCGTGTGGATCAGCCGGCGCGTCGGCAACGAACGCAAGAAGATAGCCACCCAGCGCCAGAAGCAGATGGCCGCGATGGCCGCCACCGTCACCGAATCGCTCTCCGTCAGCGGCATCCTGCTCGGCCGCACGATGGGCCGCGCCGACTCGCTCACCCAGTCCTTCGGGCGTGAGTCCGAGAGCCTGGTCGACCTCGAGGTGAAGTCCAACATGGCGGGCCGCTGGCGCATGGCCGTCATCACCATCGTCATGGCCGCCATGCCCGCCGTCATCTACTGGACCGCCGGGCTGGCGCTCCAACTCGGCGGCCCGTCCATCTCGACAGGCACCCTGGTCGCGTTCGTCTCGCTCCAGCAGGGCCTGTTCCGGCCGACGGTCAGCCTGCTCTCCACCGGCGTCCAGATCCAGACCTCCCTGGCGCTCTTCCAGCGCATCTTCGAGTACCTCGACCTGCCCATCGACATCACCGAACGCGATGAGCCGGTCCACCTCGACCAGGTCAAGGGTGAGATCCGTTTCGAGGACGTCGAGTTCCACTACGACGACAAGAGCGGCCCGGTCCTCAAGGACATCGACATCGCCGTCCCGGCAGGCGGCAGCCTCGCCGTGGTGGGACCCACCGGCTCCGGGAAGTCCACGCTCGGCTACCTGGTGCCCCGGCTCTACGACGTGACCGCAGGTCGGGTCACGCTCGACGGCGTGGACGTGCGCGATCTGGACTTCGACACGCTCGCCCGCGCGGTCGGCGTCGTCTCCCAGGAGACCTACCTCTTCCACGCCTCGGTCGCCGACAACCTGCGCTTCGCCAAGCCGGACGCCACCGAGGAGGAGTTGTACGCGGCGGCCAGGGCGGCCCAGATCCACGACCACATCATGTCCCTGCCCGACGGGTACGACACGGTCGTCGGCGAGCGCGGCCACCGCTTCTCGGGCGGTGAGAAACAGCGGCTCGCCATCGCCCGCACCGTCCTGCGCGACCCGCCGGTCCTCATCCTCGACGAGGCGACCAGCGCGCTCGACACGCGGACCGAGCACGCCGTCCAGGAGGCCATCGACGCCCTGTCGGCCAACCGTACGACGCTCACCATCGCGCACCGGCTGTCCACCATCCGCAGCGCCGACCAGATCGTCGTCCTCGACTCCGGACGCGCGGTCGAACGCGGCACGCACGAGGAGCTTCTGGAGCTGGACGGCCGGTACGCGGCCCTGGTCCGGCGGGACGCGCAACTGGAGACCACGAGTTGAGGGCCGGCGCATCGAGCCTCACGCGGCGGCGACCGGTTCCCTCGCCAGCAGACGCCTGATGTCCCGCACAGCCGCGCGTCCCGCCCGGTTCGCGCCGATCGTGCTCGCCGACGGGCCGTAGCCGACCAGGTGGATCCGCGGGTCGGAGACCACCCGCGTGCCCTCCACCCGGATTCCGCCGCCCGGCTCGCGCAACCGCAGCGGAGCCAGGTGGTCGATCGCAGCCCGGAAGCCGGTCGCCCACAGGATGACGTCGGCCTCCACACGCCGTCCGTCGTCCCACTCCACGCCATCCGGCACGATCCGGTCGAACATCGGCTGCCGGTCCAGCACACCGTCGGCGATCGCCTGCCGGACAGCGTCATTGAGCGGCAGCCCGGTCACGGACACGACGCTCCTCGGCGGCAGCCCCTGCCGCACCCGCTCTTCCACGAGTGCCACGGCAGCCCGTCCGACGTCCTCGGTGAACGGGCCCTCGCGGAACACCGGGGGACGCCGGGTCACCCATGTGGTCGCGGCGGCGTAGGGGGCGATCTCCATCAGATGCTGGGTGCCGGACGCGCCGCCACCGACGACGACCACCCGCTGTCCGGCGAACTCCTCGGGCCCGGGGTACTGCGCGGTGTGCACCTGCCGCCCCCGGAAGGTCCCCTGGCCGGGATAGCGCGGCCAGAAGGGCCGGTCCCAGGTGCCCGTGGCGTTGATCAGCGCCCGTGTCGACCATGTCCCGGTCGTCGTCTCGACGAGCAGCCGCCCCTCCGTCCCCTCCCGCACGGCCCGTACATGCACCGGCCGCCGGACGCGCAGGTCGAAGGTGCGCTCGTAGGTGTCGAAGTACGCGCCGATGACCTCCGACGACGGCCGCGCCGGATCCGCGTCCGTCAGCTCCATGCCCGGCAGCGCGTGCATCCCGTGCGCCTTGCCGTAGGTCAGCGAGGGCCAGCGGAACTGCCAGGCGCCGCCCGGAGAGGGGGAGTGGTCGAGGACCACGAAGTCGCGCTCCGGCTCGAACCCGGTACGCCGCAGGTGATAGGCGCTGGACAGGCCGGCCTGCCCAGCTCCTGTGACGACCACCTCGACCTCGCGTGTGTTGTTCACGCTTCCACCAACCCTGTCGCGGGCGTGGATCTTCCCAGCGGTTCAGCGTCCGCTTGCGACGAGGAGCGGCGCGCCCGCCGCTGTGGGCCCGCGGTCCAGCAGCCCGCGGGCCGCCAGCTCCGGGATCACGCCCTCCCCGAACCAGTACGCCTCCTCCAGATGCGGATAGCCGGACAGCACGAAGTGCTCGATGCCGAGCGCGTGGTACTCCTCGATCCGGTCGGCGACCTCGGCGTGGCTGCCGACGAGCGCGGTGCCCGCCCCGCCACGGACCAGGCCGACGCCCGCCCACAGGTTGGGATGGATCTCCAGCGCCTCCCGGGAGCCGCCGTGCAGGGCCAGCATCCGCTGCTGTCCCACCGACTCGCTGCGGCCGAGCGCCGCCTGCGCTGCTGCGACCGTGTCCGCGTCGAGATCGTCGAGCAGCCGGTTCGCGGTCGTCCAGGCCTCGGCGGCGGAGTCACGGGAGATGGTGTGCAACCGGATCCCGAAGCGGACCGTGCGCCCCTCGCGCTCGGCGAGCGAGCGAATCCAGTCGATCTTCTCCTTGACCTGGGCGGGAGGCTCACCCCAGGTCAGATACACGTCCGCATGCCGCGCGGCGACCGGTCCGGCCGCCGGCGACGAGCCGCCGAAGAACAGCTGCGGCAGCGGGTCCGGCGGCACCGCGGTGAGCCCGCCCTCGACCTGGTAGTGGGTGCCGTCGAAGTCGTACGGCTGCCCACGCCACACCCCGCGGACGACCGTCAGGAACTCGTCGGTCCGGTCATATCGCCGGTCGTGGTCGAGACGGTCGCCGAAGCGCCGCTGTTCGGCCGAGTCGCCACCCGTGACGACGTTGAGCAGCAGCCGACCACGCGTGACACGTTGGTACGTCGCCGCCATCTGCGCCGCGAGCGTCGGCGAGATCAGCCCCGGCCGGAAGGCGACCAGGAACTTCAGCCGCTCGGTGTGCTGGGCGAGCGCGACCGTGGTCAGCCAGGCGTCCTCGCACCAGGTGCCGGTCGGGGTCAGGACCGCCTCGAAGCCCAACTGCTTGGCGGCTTTGGCGATCTGCGCCAGGTACTCGATGTCCGGTGGGCGCACCCCGCGCACCTGCCGGGTGGCACCCGCCTCGTTGGGCGCGTAGGCGTGCCGGTCGACGAGGGTGCGGCCGTCCCCACCCGTCGGCAGGAACCAGTGAAGTCGGACGGTCATGTCACGACTCCTTCGGAACACGGGGCGTCGCGCTGGACGGGGGCAGGTTGCCGTTGAACTCGGTGTCCACGAAGTCGCCGAAGTCCACCTTGCGCGGGATGAGCTTCAGGTCGGTGAAGGTGTCCGCGATCTGCTGCTCGGAGGTGATCAGCGACTTGTCCACGGCGACCGGGACCCGGGAGGCGTTGGTGCGCTTCACCGCGGCGAGCGCCACCTCGTACGACAGACCGGTGTCCTTCGCCCACACCTTGGCCCAGGCCTCGGGGTGCGCGTAGACCCAGTCCTGGGCGCGCCGCAGCCGCTCCAGGTAGTCCTTGACGGCCGCGGCCTTCCTCTTGTCCTTCAGGGCGCGCGGAGCCGCCACCTGGAAGGTGAAGCCGTTGGTCACGCCGTCACCGGTGGTGAGGACGCGTCCCTGACCCCCTTGCAGCACCTGCGAGGTGTACGGGTCCCACACCGCCCAGGCGTCGACCTTGCCGCTGGTGAACGCGGCCAGGGCGTCGGCCGGCTGCAGGTACTTGACCTTCACGTCGCTCAGCTTCAGCCCGGCCTTGTTGAGGGAGGCGACCAGTTGGTAGTGCGCGGACGAACCCTGCGCCACCGCAATCGACTTGCCCTTGAGCTGCTGCACCGCGCTCAGCCGGGAGTTCTTCGGTACGAGGACGGCATCGCCCTTGGACGTGCCGTGCCAGGCGGCCACCACCGTGATCTTGGAGTCGGCGCCCGCGGCAAAGACCGGAGGGGTGTTGCCGACGCCCCCGATGTCGACGGCGCCCGCGTTGATCGCCTCCAGCAGCGGCGGCCCGGAGGTGAAAGTGGACCACTTGATCTTGTAGTCGAGGTTCTTGAGCTCACCGGCGGCCTCCAGGACCGCCTCGGAACCCCCCTTCTGATCACCGACGTCGAGGGTGAGGGAGCCCTTGCCGTCGGTTCGGCCGCCGGCGGAGGTCTCGGCAGCGGAGTTCCCACCGCAGGCGGTGAGCAGCAGGGCGAAGGGCAGGAGCAGCGCGGCGGGCAGGAGGCGTCGTCGCATGACGGATCCGTTCGTGTGCAGTCAGTTACAGGAATGAGCGGGGGAGTCAGCCGGCTTCGGCGGCTGTGGCGACGCCGAGGCGTTCCAGCAGCCCGGCGCGTACCTCCGCGAAGCGGGGGTCGGTGATGTCGCGCGGGCGGTCCAGGTCGACCGTCGTCTCGTGGGCGATGACGCCGCCGTCCATCACCAGGACGCGGTCGGCGAGCAGCACCGCCTCCTCGACGTCATGCGTGACCAGCAGAACGGCGCAACCACGCCGCTGCCACAGCTCGCCCACCAGGCGCTGGGCCTTGATACGGGTCAGCGCGTCGAGCGCGCCGAACGGCTCGTCGAGCAGCAGCAGATCCGGTTCGCGCACCAGGGCCCGAGCCAGGGATGCACGCTGGGCCTCGCCGCCGGAGAGGGTCTTCGGCCAGGCGTCCGAGCGGTGCGCCAGGCCGACCTCCTCCAACGCCTTTTCGGCGACGGTGCGTTCGGGCTTGCCGGGCAGCCCGAGCAGCACATTGCGCCACACCTTCTTCCACGGCATCAGCCGGGGCGCCTGGAAGGCGACCGCCTTGCGGCGCGGGACGAGGACGGTGCCCTCGATGTCGCGGTCGAGGCCGGCGAGGATGCGCAGCAGGGTCGACTTGCCGCAGCCGCTGCGGCCCAGCAGAGCCACGAACTCGCCCGGTCGTACATCGAGTTGCAGGCGCTCGATGACGGCGCGCTCATCGAAGGAGCGGGTGAGCCCCTCGACGCGGACGGCCGAGGCGGGGGCCGGGGCCCTTTCGGCGCCGGTCGTCACCGGCCCGTGAACGTCGGTCGCCATTGCAGCAGCAGCCTTTCGAGGGAGCGGACGATGAAGTCGGCGAGCAGACCGAAGAAGGCGTAGACGATCAGGCAGACCACGATCACGTCGGTCCGCAGGAAGTCCCGCGCCTGCACCATGAGGAAGCCGATCCCGGCGTCCGCGTTGACCTGCTCGGCGAACACGAGGGCGAGCCAGGCGATGCCGAGGGAGTAGCGCAGACCGGTCATCGCGCCGGGCAACGCGCCCGGCAGGACGACATGCCGGACGAGCCCCCACCGGGAGAGCCCCAGGGACTCCCCGGCCTCGATCAGCTGGGCGTCCACGCCACGGATACCGGCGTAGACGTTGAGGTAGAGCGGAAAGGTCACGCCGAGGGTGATGATGGCGACCTTCGGGGCCTCGCCGATGCCGAACCAGATGATGAACAGCGGAATCAGGCCGACGAACGGGACCGTTCTCAGCATTTGGACGGGCGCGTCCACGAGGTCTTCGCCGATGCGGAACAGCCCGGAGACGAGGGCCAGTCCGGTGCCGATGACGGTGCCGAGCAGCAGACCGGCCGCGACGCGGCGCAGCGAGGTGCCCATCGCGGAGGGCAGGGATCCGTCGGCGACGAGATCGCCCGCGACCTGCGCGATCCTGCCGGGAGAGGCGAGGACGTCGGAGGGCAACGCGCCTGTGCTGCTGAGGAGTTGCCACAGGGCGAGCAGCAGGAGCGGGCTGGAGGTGCGCCGCAGCCAGCGGGGGACGCGGGTGCGGCGAGCGGAGGAGGGGGCGAGGAGTTCCAGCTCGGGCAGGGCCGGCCTATCTGTTGATATAACCGGAATGTCGGACTCGGAGGCGCCGGGTCGGGCATGGCTGATGCTCATGAGTGCTCCACGAGGAGGAGAGCGGCCGGACGGGGACGCACCTCGGCGGCACCGCGTCAGAGAGGGCTCAGACGTGTGGGCAGGGCGGTGCCAAGGCGAGGAAACGAGGGTGAAAGAGAGAGAAGGAGGGCGTCAGCAGCCGCGGCGACACGCGGCAGAGGCCACCCGCAGCAGGTCGATATGACCGCGTGTGGTGAGCAGAGCTGAACGCAACATGCGGTTGAAAGTAGCCAGATGACGCCTTCCAGGTCAACGGCGTCTCGGCAAGTGGACCTCTCGTTTCGCGGGACGAGCCATCAGCTGTGTGTGAGGTCGGTCGTGTGGGTGACGATGGAGGCATGTCCGATGCCTTCAGCACCCGCGTCCTGAATATCGCCACCGGATCCTCGGAGACGGTCTTCGACCTCACCCAAGAATGTCTGACCTTCCTGCGTGAGGTGAGCAGGGGCCAGGACGGCCTCCTGAACGTTTTCGTGCCGCACGCCACGGCCGGCGTGGCGATCATCGAGACGGGCGCCGGCAGTGACGACGACCTCCTGGCCGTCCTGCACACCCTCCTCCCGGCCGACGATCGATGGCAGCACCGCCACGGCAGCCCCGGCCACGGCCGCGACCACGTCCTCCCGGCCCTCGTCCCGCCCCACGCGACCCTGCCGGTCATCGGCGGAGAGCTGAAACTGGGGACCTGGCAGTCGGTGTGCCTGGTGGACACAAATAGGGATAATCCCAACCGTCAGGTGCGGCTGAGCTTCCTGGGCTGATGCACGTGAGGGTGCGGTCGTGACGATTGCGCCGGGTCGCGCTCGCGCCGGGCCGGCGGAGCTGCCGCGCACTGCACTGGTCCTCCCCGCCGAAGCGGGGAGGACCCCAAGCAGGATGGTCGGGCGAGCACCGTGGCTGTCGGAGGAGTCCGTCAGCGGTACCGGATCGCCGGCCGCTTCCACACCACGCGAGGCCCATCGGGACCACACTCCGCAGGCAAGATCACCACCCGAACCTCTTTCGGTACGCAATCCACGCGTCCCCATCGGCTGGAGATCGTACGGGTCAGTCCTCAGTCTGATGCCATGCGAAGCCTGATCGTGCGACATTCAGGGCGAAGCGCAAAGTCAGGCCACACATCCGGTCCACAGGCCCGTGAACCAAGCCCGTGCTGGGCGGCATCGATGATCAGGTAACTCGTCGTCGAATCCGGCAGCTCGAATGGGTGTCCGGCTTGTGCGATCTGCTGTGGGGTGTGGCGGCTGAGCGTGAAGCCAGGGCGACGTCCGTGCGTGTCCGGCAATGCCACGATGCGCAGCGCCCCGGTGCCGGCACTCGTCAGCGTCAGTTGTCGCATCTGGGAGCGGTGCCCCGTCTCCTGGGGGCGCGCGTAGTCAACGGAAAGGTCGCGGATGGTGGAGGAGAAACGGCCGGTGCGTGCCGCGCGGAGACTGTCCGGGTAGGACTCGAGCGGGCCGAGGCCGAACCACTCGGCGCCGTCGACGGGAGCTGCGCCATCGGGCAGATCGAAGCGAATCCCGATCCGCGGCCACACCGTAGGCCAACCGCCAGAAGGCTCGATCTCCACACGCAGCTCGAGTTCGTCGCCCTCGAGCGACCAGACGGACTCCACCATCACCGACAACGCGGAGTTCGCCGCGGAGATCCTGTCGATCGTTCGCAAGGCGTCCCCCGTGCGCTCCATGGACACTCGCCTGCTGGTCAGCCGGTCGAGACCGTCGCGACGCCACAATTCGGCGTGGGAGACCCCGGGGATGCTGGCGTCGCTCTCCTCGACGTTGTCGGACGCGCTTTCGTCGTTGTCGGTGGGGGCACGGAACAGTTCCAGCCGCGGGCCCGCCGCAGCGCGGCCGGCGAGGCGCACGAGGCATCCCTCGGCGAACTCGGCGATTCCGAGCGTCAGCGTTCCGTCGCTCTGCCGCCAGTAGGTTCGCGGTCGGATGCCAGGGGCCGGACGACGCGTCGACCGGTCCAGCTGGGCGGTGGCGACCACATGTCCTGCGCTCGCCCACGGAGTTGCGGCCGCCAGTACCGCGTCAAGGGTGAGCCACGTCTCCGCGTCCGGCGCCACCGGGAGCGGTGGCAGTGGCGCACGCCCCGACTCGCCCGCCGCGACCACGGGCACCTCCAGGTCCCCGGAGGCCACGAGCGTCCCGTCGTGCTCGACGCGCCAGCAAAAGCGCAGGTCGGACGTGTCGGCCGAGTGCCTCAGGTTCGTGATGGCGACCTTGTCACCATCGAAGGTGAAGCGGATCGGCTGCACGACTGCCTTGTACTCGTGGAGGCCGGGAGTCGGGACATCGTTGCTCAGCACCATGCCGTCCATCACGAAGTTGCCGTCGTGGACGATCTCTCCGAAGTCGCCGCCGTACCCGTAGTAGGGCGTACCGTCCGGGGTCGTCGTCAGGATGCCGTGATCGCGCCATTCCCAGACGAATCCGCCGTGCAGCCGCGGATGCCGGTGCACCAGCGCCTCGTACTGGTCGAGCGCTCCGGGCCCGTTGCCCATCGCGTGGGCGTACTCGCACAGCAGGAACGGTTTGGTGCGTTGTCGGGCGCTCTGCGCGGGAGTGCAGTTCAGCAGCGTCGAGCGGGAGCCGTCGGTTCCGATCTGCTCGGTCTCGGACACCGACGCGTACATACGCGAGTAGACGTCCGTGTACTCGCCGGTGTGGTCACCTTCGTAGTGCACAGGTCGTCCGGTGTCGCGGGCGTGGACCCATGCGGACATCGCGGCGAGGTTGCTGCCGGTCCCGGCCTCGTTGCCGAGCGACCAGATCACGACGCTGGGATGGTTCTTGTCCCGTTCGACGGTGCGCTGGATGCGGTCGAGGTACGCTCCACGCCACGCCGGGTCGTCGCTCGGGTTGCCGGCCCAGCCGACTTTGTCGAAGCCGTGCGTCTCCAGATCGCATTCGAGGACGACCCAGAATCCGAGTTCGTCGGCAAGGTCGAGCAGCCGTGGATGCGGTGGGTAGTGGCTGGTGCGGATCGCGTTCACGTTGAACCGCTTCATACGGGTCAGGTCTTCGCGGGCGTGCTCCTCGTCGAAGACGCGGCCGCGCTCGGGGTGGGCCTCGTGGCGGTTCATCCCGTGGAAGACGACGCGGCGGCCGTTGACCAGGAACTGGTCGCCGCGGATCTCGACCGTACGGAAGCCCGTACGCAGGGCGATGCGCTCTGCCGCTGTCGACACGGTGACGTCGTACAGTCGAGGCCGCTCGGCGGACCAGGGCTCCACGTCGGCGACGTCGAGCGGGGCGATGTCGGCCGCGGTGGCCCAGACCTTCTCGATGCCGAGTTCGGGGATGCGCAGGGTGACCGGGAACGCCGCCGCGTCGGCGGTGATCTCCGGGGCGACGTGTCCGTGCCCGTCCTCGAAACCGGTCCGCAGCCAGACGTCCTCGATGCCTCCGGCCGGTCGGGCGATCAGGGTGACATCGCGGAAGATGCCCGGCAGCCACCACTGGTCCTGGTCCTCCAGGTAGCTGGCCGCCGACCACTGGTGCACCCGTACGGCGACGATGTTGTCGCCCGGTCGTACCGGCGACGTCACGTCGAATTCGTGGGCGAGCCGGCTACCGCTGGCGCTGCCGATCTCGACGCCGTTCACCCACACCTTGAAGAGCGACTCGACGCCGTCGAACCGGAGCACGACGCGCTCGGCGTCCGACCAGTCGGCGGGTATGTCGAAATGGCGGCGGTAGTCGCCGGTGGGGTTCTCGTCGGGGGCGTGGGGTGGGTCGATCGGGAACGGAAACTGCACGTTCGTGTAGATCGGCCGGCCGTAGGCTCCGTCGCCCTGGAGCACCCAGTGGGAGGGCACCGGGATGCTGTCCCAGCCGCTGTCGTCGAAGCCTTCGGTCGCGAAATCCTCCGCCACCGGTGCCGTCGGCGACAGGCGAAAGCGCCATGACCCGTTCAGCGAACGACGGGGGGCGTCGGAGTGCAGCCACGAGCGCGCCGGGCGAAGCGCGCCACGCCCTGGTGCGGTGTCCGAAACATATGTGGAAAATTCGGAGGGCAAGAGGTCACACACTTTCTGGGTGGCAAAGGGGGATTGGGGCGCCGGTCGTAGGTGTCTACCGGACCACGACCGTGCGGATCTCCCAGGGGCCGAGGGCCAGTTCGAGCCCGTCCGCGGCCGGCGTCTCGCCCAGCGGTCGGCCGAGCAGGTCGACCGTGGTGGCTTCGGTGAACGCGCCGGTCACGCGGACTGTTGATCCGGTGTCGCTCATCGCGGCCAGCCGCACCTCGGTGCCGGCACCGCGTTCGTGGTCGGTGGTGCGGCGGATGCTCGAGACGAGGACGTCCTTGCCGTCGACCCGTATGCCGGTCACGTCGGGGGGCAGCCGGACGCCCACGGGCGCGGTCCCGCGGGCGACGAGTACGTCGTTGCGGAACTCTTCGGCGAGAGCGACCGCGTTCGCGCCCTGCCAGCCGGTGGCCGAGGGCACGACGGCGAAACGGTTCTCGATCCGCATACCGAGGTCCTGTGCACCGGGTGCGGGGATCTCGCTCGCCGCGGGCTCGTCACGCAGGGGATGGATGTTGACGCTGATCGAGCCGATCGCGCGCAGCAAGGTGATGGCGAGCTCGGAGCCGTCGTCGACGAGTTCATACTCGCCGGAGTGGTCGAGCAGGACGTTGGCGGCGCCGGCCGACACGAAGGAACTCGCAGGGAAGGTCGGGATCGGGTATTCGCCCCAGCCGCCCTCGGCGGTGAGCCCACGCTCGGTGACGGCGAACTGCCCGGCGGACGCGGACACGGTCGTCGGTTCGGGCAGCGGCACGTGGAAGCGCAGCCGGTGGTCGGCGGACTGGTTCAGGAACGACGTGGAGAGGCGTACGAACGGCTCACCCGCGCGCACTTCCACGAGCATCTCCACCGGGGTCGGCACGGTCCGGTCGCTGCGCAGGTCACGGTCGGAGGACAGCGCGATGGGCCACTCGTAGAGGCGGGTGACACGCACCCTCGAACGCAGCGGGCCGCTCTCGAGGAGCTCGACGGCGATCTGTGTCGGCTCCGACACGAGCACGTCCTGGGCTGGGGGAGCGTAGTTGTAGCTGTCGCCGCGGTCACCGCCGTCGACGAGGCGGCCGACTCCGTGCAGCACCGTACCGTCGGCCCCGGTCACGTCCAGAGTGCCGTCGGCGGCGATCGCGACCTCGACCATTCCGTTGGACAGCGCGCGGGCCGTCCCCGTCGCGGGCGGGAGCGTCGTCGAGCGCGCGGCAGGCCGGTCGCTCGGGTCGACCCGGAAACTCGCGAGCCCTGAGGCGGGGACTTCCACCGGCACCAGCGCGGTGGCCCGGGCCTCCTCCAGCGTCAGCACCCGCCACTCACCCGGATGCGCCACAGCCGCGGCGGCCACCTCGCGGCGCAGGATCAGCAGGTCGAACGATCCGCGGATCGGCACCTCGGCGAGGTGGAAGACGAGCGAGCCCGGAGTGAGTTCGTAGTGGTCGATCAGCCGGCCGAACAGCTCGCGGCGGTGGATGCGGCGCAGCACCCGCTCAAGCTGTGAGGCGTCCATGCGCTCATCGCTGAGCACGGTTGGGGCCTCGGAGATGAGCTGTACGGGATGCGCCGAGCCGTTGGCGGCGATCGCGACCAGCGCGGATCCCTCGGGCGGGGCGACGACATCCACCTCGACCAGCGCCGTACGCGGGAAGGGCAGGGGGTTGACGGCCAGATAGCCGTCGCTGGGCACCAGCGCGGCGGGCTCGGCCAGGGCCGCGTCCCGGACCGCGCGCGCGGTCTGCGCGGCCTCGGCCAGACGCGCTTCGACCTGATCGCAGGTCTCGTCGGTGCCGGAACCCACGACCGAATCGTGCGCGGACGACTCGATGACCTTGTGCCACGCGAGCGAGAGAAACGGTGAGTCGTCGCGCCGGGACCACAGAGCGTTCACCCGCTCGGCGTGGTCGATGGTGCGCTCGGCGGCGGCCATCCGCTGCTTCAGCCCGAGCCGCACGGAGAGCACACCCGGGAGGATGTTGCCGCGCACATGGCTGCGCAGCTCACCGGTGACGACGGCGGAGACCTCGTCGCGCACGTGCTCCCGGATGTACTCGGCGAGCGTGGCGATGGTGATGGCGCGGTCCTCGCTGGAGGCGCGCCGCAGCCAGGAGGCGAGGTGCGGGTCGGGCGCGTGGTGGTCGGTGCCGGCCATCGCCAGCACCGGGTCGTCACCCCACCGTTCGGCGGTCATCTCCGCGTACTCGCCGAGCGCGCGGCCGATCTGGTCGGGCACCAGCAGGACGTCGAGGCCGTTGTCGTAGCCGTCGAACAGGAACTCGGTGCGCACTTCGGAGCCGTCCGGAGCGCGCCAGCGGAAGGCGTGACCGTCGACGGAGCCGGGCACACCGCGCCACAACGCCGCATGCTCGATGCCGGCACGCACCAGGATCTGCGGCATCTGCGCGACATGGCCGAACATGTCCGGCAGGTAGCCGATGGGCATCGAGCCGCCGAGTTCCGCCGCGGCCGCCCATCCCATCTGCAGGTTGCGCACGATGGTTTCGCCAGAGCAGAGGAACTCGTCGAGCAGAATGAGCCACGGCCCGATCGCGAGCCGGCCGCTGGTGACCAGGGCCACGATGCGATCGCGGTTCTCCGGCCGCATCTGAAGATAGTCCTCGATCGCGGCCATCTGCCCGTCGACGGTGAACCGGAAGTCCGGGTCGGCCTCGGCCGTCTCCAGCACGGTGTCGAGAGCGGTGACAAGCCGGTGCCGGAACACCTGGAAAGGCTCATACCATTCCCGGTCCCAGTGGAAATGGGGCACGAAGACGGCGGAGTTCTGCATGGCGAAAGGGACCTTCTGTGCTGGCGGGGGGTGGCCGAACGAAGTACGAGGCGCGCGGTCACTTGAGGGAACCGGCGGCGAGCCCGGTGCGCCAGAACCGCTGGAGGAGGACGAACACGATGATCACGGGCACGATCGAGACCAGCGAGCCGGTGATCACCGATTCCTGCAGGAGTGGGGCACGGGCGGTCTGACCGTTCCACTCGTAAAGGCCGAGCGTGATCGGGAAGAGCGACTCCTTCTGGAGCATCACCATCGGCAGGAAGAAATTGTTCCAGATCGCGACGAACTGGAACAGAAAGATGGTCACCAGCGCCGGTGTCATCAGCTTGAACGCCACCGAGAAGAACGTGCGGAACTCACCGGCGCCGTCCAGGCGCGCGGACTCGATGAGCTCCTGGGGGACGGCGGCGTTGGTGAAGATGCGCGCGAGGTAGACGCCGAACGGGCTGACGATGCTGGGCAGGAACACCGCGAGGTAGGTGTTGACGATCCCGGTCGCCGAGAACAGCAGGAACAGCGGGAGCGCGAGCGCTGTGGTGGGCACGAGGACGCCGCCGAGGATGACGGAGAACAGGAACTCGCGCCCCCGGAACGGGAACTTGGCGAGCGCGTAGCCGCACAGCGCGGAGATGAGGGTTCCTACGGCCGCGCCCAGCACCGCGTAGACGACGGTGTTCAGGGCCCATCGCCCGAAGATGCCGTCGCTGCGGGTGAACAGGGTGTGGAGGTTGTCGAACAGGTTGAAGTGAGAGAACGCGAGACCGTTGGTGGAGGCGAGTTCGCCCTGCGGTTTGGTCGCCGCCACGATCAGGAAGTAGATCGGCAGCAGGAAGTAGATCGCCAGGAGGAACATCACGGCCATGGCGGCCGTGCGGCTGGCGCGGCTTTCGCGGATGGCGGGTCGGTTGCTCACAGGCCGGCCTTCTTCGCGGTCAGTCGCATGAACCCGAAGCTCAGGACGAAGGTGATGACGGCGATGACCACGGAGATCGCCGCGGCCTGCTGGTAGTTGTTCCCGGAGGCGACCGCGTACGCCAGCATGTTCGGCGTGAACGTGCTCGAGATGTTCGAGGAAATCTGGCGCAGCACGGCCGGCTCGGCGTAGAGCTGCAAGGTGCCGATGATCGAGAACACCGTGGTGAGAATGATCGACGGCGCGATGATCGGGACCTTGATCTGCCATGCGATCGTCCAGTTGCTCGCACCGTCGATCTTGGCGGCTTCGTAGAGCTCCTGCGGGATCGACTGCAGGGCCGAGAACATGATCAGCATGTTGTAGCCGGTCCAGAGCCAGGTGGAGACGTTCGCCGCCGACCACAACACGGCGCCCGGGCCCAGGAAGTCGGGCTGCAGACCCATGCCCTTCAGCAGGTCGACGACGGGGCTGAGCTGTGGCGAGTAGAGGTACGACCACATGATCGCGGCGATGACACCGGGCACGGCGTACGGCATGAACGCCGTGATGCGGAAGAGCGACTTGAGCTTGAGCAGGGGAGTGTCGAGCAGCAGGGCCATGATCAGCGCGACGAACAGCATGACCGGCACCTGCACGATGCCGAACAGTCCGATGCGCCCGATGCTGGCCCAGAACTCGGCGTTCTGGAACACCTGGACGTACTGTTCCAGACCTCCGAAGGTCGTGTACGACGTGCCGTACTGACCGCCGGTCCGGCGCACGACGAGGAAGCTTTGCCAGAGCGCGTAGCCGACCGGCACCAGGTAGAACAGTACGAACGGGAGGAAGAACGGGATCAGGAACGCGACGACGGTGCCCGCCCGGGGACCGCCGCCGCCCGGACGACGGCCGCGGTCCCTGCTCGGCGCCACCACGCGGGTCGCGCGGGTTGCGATGTCGGTCATGCTGCGGTCACTTGCCCGCCGTGGCCGGGATCGCCTGGTCCTTCATCGACTTCAGCGCGGCGGCCTGGGCGGCTGAAATTGCGCCGGTGAGGGGGCCGTTGCCGGCCGCCGCCTTGGCCATCGCGTCCTGAAGCGCCAGGTTCACCGTCTTCTGCGTGGGCCCCCAGGCGAAGTTGGTGTCGATGTGCTGGGAGGAGTCGGCGAAGACGTCGAAGATCTTCTCGTTGTTGTAGTACGGAACACCCTTCGACAGCGCGGGAAGGGTCAACCCGGCGTTGGCCGCCGGGTAGAGGCCGCCCAGCTTGTTCTCCAGCGCGAGGGCTTCCGGGTCGGTGTTCAGCCAGGTGTTGAACTTGACCGACTCGTACAGGTGCTTGTCGCCCTTCATGAACGCGACGGTCGATCCGCCCCAGTCGCCGGACGCGTCGTTCGAGCCCCACGTCGGCATCGGGACGATGGTCCACTTGCCGGCCTGCTTGGGCAGGTTGTC
Organism: Streptomyces sp. NPDC051104; assembly: GCF_040682835.1. Classification (NCBI taxonomy): domain Bacteria; kingdom Bacillati; phylum Actinomycetota; class Actinomycetes; order Kitasatosporales; family Streptomycetaceae; genus Streptomyces; species Streptomyces sp. NPDC051104. The sequence continues at coordinate 35,597 of NZ_JBFBBS010000011.1, forward strand.
GCGGAACATGCTGTAGCCCCAGGCGGCGCCGACGTAGGTGGCGATCTGGTCTTTCAGGTAGGCGGCGTACATCTGGGTCGAACCGTGGGCGAGGTCGGTGCGCACGAGCTTGGCGTTGATCAGCTTCTGCCAGTACTCCGCGACCTGCTTGCTCTGCTCCGATTCGACGGTGACGTGCCACTTGCCGCCGGAGTAGCTGTACATCTCGGCTTTGTTCTGCCAGAGGAGCCCATTGAACCACTCGGCGTTGTTCGGGTCGAAGAACGTGATGCTGAGGTCGGGGTCCGCCTTGTGCAGCTTCTGGGCGTCCGCCGCGTACTCGTCCCAGGTCTTCGGGATCGCCAGGCCGTACTTCTTGAAGATGTCGCTGCGCACGTAGAGGGCCATCGGGCCGGTGTCCTGCGGGAGAGCGAACACTCCGGTGCCGCCGAAGCTGGTCTGGGACCACGTCCACGGCACGAACTTCGATTTGGCCGCGGTGGCCTCCGAGCAGGCCGAGGCGTCCACGAAGGCGTCCTGTGTGCGCAGGCTGGGGAGCTCGTCGTAGCCGACCTGGGCGAGTTCCGGTGCCTTGCCCGCCTTGAGGGCGTTGCCCAGGGTGCCGTACTGGTCGTTGGAGATGTTCTTCGTCTCGACCTGGATGTTCGGGTTCTTCTTGTTCCACAGGGCGACGACCTGGTCCATGCCCGGAACGGTGTTCCAGTACTGGAGGGTGACCTTGCCCTTCGCGGGCGTGCAGGAGGCTGCCGTTGCCTTACCCGACGGGGCGGGAGACGAGCATCCGGCGAGTACGGCGACACTGGCTGTTGCGGCGACGGTGGCGAGGCGGATGCGCGTGACTGTGCGGCTCATATTTTCCGTTCCAGAGAACGACTAGCGACGGCGCTATGCGATGGCTTCGGGTTGGAAGGGGTGGGACGCCTCGGTGTCGGTTCGAGCGCCGAGCGCCGTGGCGAAAGTGGGCAGAACCATGTAATTTGTCTCCGTGAGCGTTCCCGTGAACGTTCACGGCGGATTGAATGTTCGGAAGTGTGCGCTCTGGTCGGGCGGAGTGTCAAGGCATTCGAAGTCACACGGGAATCTGGCAGGTCAAGCGGACGTGCACAGCCGCGGCCCGGCTCGGACGACGGGACGTCGGCCGCGAGCGCGCTGACCAGCCGCCGTGCGACCTGCCCGCTGAGGTGTCCCCTCGAGGGCGACACCTCACCGCGCGGGCCCGGGCATACTCGGACCCTTGCGAAAGGCATCTGTGTCGTCTGATGTGTGGAGGTGAGTGATAGTGCCGTCGGGGACCGAGTCCCGCAGGGTGACGATCCACGATGTCGCCCGCGCTGCCGGGGTGTCCCGGCAGACAGTGTCACGCGCGCTGAACGACAAAGGGGAGATCGACGACTCCACCAAGCAGCGTGTGCTCGACGCGGCCCTGGCGCTGGGATACCGTCCGAGCCGGTTCGCCAGAGGGCTGGTGCGCCAGGACACGATCAGCGTCGGTCTCGTGATCCCTGATCTGCTCAACCCGTTCTTCACCGAGGTTGCCGTTGCGGCACTGGAAGCGGCGCGGGCCCGTGGCTGGCACGTTGTCGTCTACGACACCGCGGACAGTGCGGAAGAGGAGCTCGGCACGCTCCAGATGGTCACCTCCCAGGTGGACGCCGTGGTCGGCTACTTCAGCCGGCCCGAGGGCGAGATCGAGCAGGTGACCCGCGGCCTCCCGGTGGTGCTCATCGACCGTGAAGACGGTACCGAACGGTTCAGCTCCATCCGGATCGATGGGAGGGACGGCGTCGAGGCGGCCATTTCACACTTCGTTGAGTCGGGTCACCGGCGTATCGGCATGCTCGATCACGATGCTCGGACCGAGCCGAGCCTCCGCCACGCGTGGTTCGCCGACGCGATGGCCGCCTGCGGTCTCGAGGAAGGACCAGTGTGCCGTGCGGATCAGAGTGTGGAGGGCGGCGAAGGCGCACTGGAGAACCTGCTCACCGAACACCCCGATGTGACCGCTGTCTTCACCTTCAACGACACCATCGCCATCGGCGCGCTGCGTGGGGCGCGCCGGCTCGGACGCCAGGTTCCCCGGGACCTCTCCGTGATCGGCTTCGACGGAGTGCGGCTCGGCACGCTTGTCGAGCCTCGGCTGTCCAGCGTGGCTCTCGACACCCGCAAGCTCGGGGCACTCGCCGTCGAACAGGCCGCCCGTCTGCTGACCGGCAGTAGTCCGCTCGGTCCGGATGACCTGGTGGTACGGGCGGAACTGCGGCTCCGTGAGTCCGCGTAAGGCCACGTTTGCGTACGCGGGGAACGGAGCCCCCGCGTCGGCGGGGAGGAGGCGCTCGTCGCCTCCGACAACCCTCACTACGACGGAACACTCTCGCGCCGGCGACGAGGAAAGGACCCCCGGCCGCCCCACCGCCGCACAGCTGACGGCCGCCGCCTCGGGGCCCGGCAAGCTCGTTTTCTGGCCGGGCCCGCTGTGTTCAGGAGGGCAGGGTCCAGCTCTGGTTGGCCGCTCCGGTGCACGACCAGATCTGCAGCCGGGTGCCGTTGGCCGAACTGGGCCCGGTCGCATCCAGGCACTTGCCCGACTGCGGATTGACCAGGGAGCCGCCCCCTCCGGGTTGCCAGAGCTGTGAGCCGGTGCCGTTGCAGTCGTACAGCTGCACCTTGGTGCCGTCGGCGGTGCCGGCCGAGGTCACGTCCATGCACTTGCCGAGTGCGGTGAGCGTGCCGGCGCTGCCCACGGTCCAGTTCTGCGCGGCGGTGCCGTTGCAGTCGTAGAGCTGGACGGCCGTGCCGTTGGCGGTGTTCGCGCCCGCGACGTCGACGCACTTGCCGCCGTACCCGTGGATGGGACCGGTGGCGCCGGTGGGCGGTGTGACCGGGCCGGACTGCCCGGCCGCCCACTTGATCTCCTGCAGGAGCAGCTGGTTCTGCTGGGCGCTCGCGAACGTCGAGGACAGCGTGGTGTTGGTCGAGTAGTCCATCGCGTTGTGGCCGAAGTTGTTGTAGACCATCCGGTAGTGGCGGTTGGACCACACGATCGGGTAATAGCCGCTGTACCACGTCTGGTTGGGGTCGGTGCCGACCGGGAAGGTGGACGGGTCCAGCGAGGCCAGGATGTCGATGTCCGGGTTCTGCCGCAGGTCGTTCTGCCAGCTGTACCACTCGCTGACCGAAGACGTGATCGTGGCGGGCAGACCTGCGGTCGCCGGGTGGCCGGCATCCTCGATCCGGAGCGTCTCGGAGGTCGGCCCCCAGGAGTTGCTCCGGAACGTCCCTGTGCCGAGGAACGTGTTGTGGTACCAGGGCCAGTCACTCGTGTCGTCGTTGTACGCCGAGACGTGGAAGCCGATGAAGCCGCCGCCGTTGGTGACGTACGTCTGGAAGGCGGACTTCTGTGCGGCGGTGCGCGGGTAGTCGTCGAGGAACATGACGACCTGGTAGTTGGCCAGGTTCGCGGTGTTCAGCTGGCTCCAGTCGGTCGTCGCGGTGTAGGTGAACCCGTTCTGCGCGCCGGCTTGCGGGAACCACGCGTTGGCCTCGTGGTCGAAGCTGATGTGCGCCGCGTCGTAGGTGCCGTCGTAGAAGGCGATCACCTTGAAGGGCGTGGCGGCGTGGGCGCTGTACGCGGGTGCGGCCTGGACGCCGAGGAGTACCGCGAACAGGGCGAGCAGTCTCAAGAGGACGCAATGCAAGGGAGCTTGGGTGCGGGAGGGCATTATGCGGGGACCTTCCTCGGGCGCGACCGTGGGGAGCCGTGCTGTGGTGTGCCGCAGTGCGAAATGTTGAGAGCGTACATGCCAACTCTGGTCTAGGCCAAGCGTCTCCGGACGTGTCAGTACCTCAGCCGCCGTACGTCGTCACCATGGCCGACTTCGGCGTGCCGGAGGCGTCGGCCCGGAAAGTTCCTGACGGCGATGGACGGCTACAAGCAGCCTGATCCGGAGATGGCAGTCGTCCTGTCGGCGATCAAGGCGACCGTCAAGGGCGGCAGCATCGGCAAACTGAGGGAGCGCCCGCGCGGCGGCGGATGACGCCCGGCTGGCGGCGGCCGACCCTCGCCCGGTCTGCATGGCGACCCGACATCCGCGCCGCTGTCATCTCCCGGGCCCGCGTCAACATGCACCGCAAGATGCTCGCCCTCGCCGCGGCCAACGGGCGGTATCCTGTGGCGGTTCTGTCCGGCTGCGCAGTCTACGCCGCCGACGGCCCAGCCCGCTCGACGTCCTGCCCCACCAGGACGGCAAGACCGTGCCCGGCAGCTTCCGGCTCGGCGTCTTGCCGAGGATGGTCAAGCGCGAAGGCACCCCTGAGCACCCTGTGGGCCGAGGAGGTGCACGAGGGGCGTTGCCAGGACCTCAATCATGAGTCCGGTGCCGGTGTGAGCTTGCCGGTGGTGGACCGTGGGTCACGTCCGCGTGCGTGGCGTCTCGGGCCGTCTGCGGCCCTCGCCCGCGTGTACTGCTGGACCGAACACGCACAAGCGCGTGGCCGCAGGCTCGCCTGAACGACCAGGCCGAGTCCATGGCTGGGGCCCGGAAGCCGGTCGTGATGCCGGGACTGGTTCTGTACAGACAGATAGGGTGGTGTCGTCTTAACGGAGTTTGGCGGACACGAACAAGGACAACGCCCAGCGCCAGGTGCGGTTGAGCTTCCTCGGGTGAGCTTCGCGCGGGCTTTGGGGTGCCCGGGGTGAGAAGGGCACGTGTCGACCACGTGCAGTGGGGGACTCGGGGTGCGCAGGCAAAGATCCGCACCAGCCGTGGTGCGCCGCGGCTGGGCCGATAGCGCCTGCGTGTAGTCGACCGGAGGAGCCGATGACCGTCGAAACCCCCTGCCCGTCCCTTCCCGCCCCCGCGTGGACCCCACCGGGTGTCTACGAGCCGCAGGAGGACACCTGGCTGCTGACCCGTGCGCTGCGCCGGGAAGAGCTCACCCCCGGGGCGGACGTCCTCGACCTGGGCACCGGCAGCGGCGCCCTGGCCCTGGAGGCCGCACGGCTCGGCGCGCGTGTCACCGCCATCGACATCTCCTGGCGGGCGGTGCTGGCGGCCCGGGTGAACGCGCTGCTCAGCGGGCAGCGCATCAGCGTGCGCCGCGGCGACCTCACGGCGGGCGTGCCCGGACGCCGCTTCGACCTGGTGGTCAGCAATCCGCCGTACGTGCCCTCCCCGGTTGCCGGAAGTCCCCGGGGCGCCGCCCGCGCCTGGGACGCCGGCTGGGACGGGCGGCTGCTTCTGGACCGCATCTGTGACGCCGCGCCCGGGCACCTGCGCCCCAACGGAGTGCTCCTCATGGTGCATTCCGCGCTGTCCGGGGTGGACGAGACCCTGGACCGGCTCGCCTCGGCGGAGCTCAGCGCCCGGGTCACGGATCGCGTGCCCATTCCGTTCGGCCGGGTGCTGCGGTCCCGGCTGGCCTGGCTGCGGCAGCGCGGTCTGCCCGCCGACGACATGGTGGAAGAGCTGGTGGTCGTCCGTGCCGTACGAGAGTGAACGCGTGGTCCGCATCCGGGCCGATCGTGACGGCCCACTACTGGTCGAAGGCCCCGTGGAGGTCACCGGCCCCGACGGCGACACCGTCGTCAGCCGCCGGTTCGTGGTGGCGATCTGCACCTGCCGGCGCAGCCGCACCTACCCATGGTGCGACACCAGCCATCGCCGCCGCGGGAAACCGGCGGACGACCGGGAAACCGGGCCGCAGGAGATGCCGGGTGACCGGGAAACCGGGCGGAGGGAGATGCCGGAGGAGCCGCAAGCGCGGTGCGGAAGGACTCCCGGCGATCAGGACCGGGAACGAAAGGAGACGCGCGCGTGACGACCGGTCGACGTGAACCACGCCAGTTCAGCCCGCCGCTGCCCCTGCCCAGGGGACCGCTCTCGCACGGTGCGGTCAGCGCGCTGCGTGAGCGGGGCAGCCCGCTGTCGCTGGCGTCCCTCGCGGACAGCGACCCGTACGGCGAAGACCTGCAGCTGGCCTTGTACGTCCTGTACGAACTGCACTACCAAGGGTTCGACGGGGTCGACGACGACCATGAGTGGGACCCCGCCCTGCTCACCTTTCGCCGCGCCCTCGAGGACCGTTTCCTGGACGCTCTGCGTGCCGACGTCCCCATCGAGGCCGGCGCGCAGGAGGCCCTGGACGAACTCCAGGTCGAACCCGTCGGCGACGACGGCGGCAGCGTCACCCACTTCCTGCGGAGCGAGGGCGAACTGCGCCACCTCAGGGAGTACGCGGCGCTGCGGTCGCTGTACCACCTCAAGGAGGCCGACCCGCATGCCTGGGTGATCCCCCGGCTGCACGGCAGGGCGAAGGCGGCCATGGTGGCCGTCGAGTTCGACGAGTTCGGGGCGGGACGGGCCGACGAGATCCACGCGGGCCTCTTCGCCGACCTGATGGAGGACCTGGGGCTCAACACGGCCTACGGCTACTACGTGGAGGCCGCGCCCGCGGAGATGCTCGCCACGGTCAACCTCATGTCCCTCCTCGGCCTGCACCGCAGCCTGCGCGGCGCCCTGACCGGCCACTTCGCGGCGGTCGAGGTCACCTCTTCCCCTGGCTCCCGCCGCCTGGCGGAGGCCATGCGCCGGGCGGGCGCGGGCGAGGCCGCCGCCCGCTTCTACGACGAGCACGTGGTGGCGGACGCCGTGCACGAACAGATCGTACGCCATGACGTGATCGGCGGGCTGCTGGAGAGCGAACCCGATCTGGAGGCGGACGTCGTGTTCGGGATCCGGGCCACCGGCTTCCTCGAGGACCTGCTCGGCGCCCTCCTCCTCAAGACATGGCGCGGTGGGGACAGTGCCCTGCGCACGGGGGCACTGGCCGCCTGACGCGTGTGGAATCCCGCCGCGCGGACGGGGAACCCGGTCCGCGACAAGGACAGGGTCACACAAGGACAGGGGCACATCGGGAAGGAGTCGTCATGACCGATCACCGACATGACGAAGAGTTCTACAAGCGTGACCGCCCGGCCCACCCGACGCTGGAGGAGGACCGGCCCCGCGGAGGGAAGCCGAAGGAGAAGGCACCTGCGAAGTACCGCGGGTCCTGGAGCATGGTGGCGATCATCGTCGTGATCGTCCTTCTGGTCGTTCTCGGCATCGCGCTCTTCCCCTGAGGGCGGGCCGCGTGAAAGCAGGGGCGGTCGTCGGCGGTCCGAGGGCCGCGCAGGGCATGGAACGGTCGGTGAGAGGCGGGAGAAGGAGGCATTCCGTGGACCGGGACCGGTATGAGGGGTCCGCCGACCACCTGGGGGAGGTGCGGTGAAGGCGGAGCACCGGCCACCGACCCCGTCCGCGGAGTCCGAAGTCCGCCGTCCCGGGGAGAGGTTCGCCGACGCGGCGGACGGGCGGCTGCCCGTGCTGGACGGTGGGGGACGACTGCTGCGCAAGGCATTCCCCGAGCACTGGTCGTTCCTCCTCGGCGAGATCGCGCTCTACAGCCTGATCGTGCTGATCGTGACCGGCGTGTGGCTGACGCTCTTCTTCAAGCCGGCGATGCACGAGGTCGTCTACCACGGGCCGTACGTGCCGCTGCGCGGGACGCTGGTGTCGGAGGCGTTCGACTCGACCCTGCACATCAGCTTCGAGGTGCGCGGTGGTCTGCTCATGCGACAGATGCACCACTGGGCCGCGTTGGTGTTCGTCTCCGCGATCGGGCTGCATCTGCTGAGGATCTTCTTCACCGGTGCCTTCCGCAGGCCGCGGGAGATCAACTGGATCATCGGTGTCACGCTGTTCCTGATCGCCCTGGCCGAGGGCTTCGCGGGCTACTCGCTCCCCGACGACCTGCTCTCCGGCACGGGACTGCGCATCGCCCAGGGCATCATGCTGTCCCTGCCGGTCGTGGGGACCTACGTCAGCATGTTCGTCTTCGGGTCCCAGTACCCCGGCGAGGACATCGTGTCCCGGCTGTACCCCGTGCACGTCCTGCTGCTGCCCGGAGCGCTGCTCGCCCTGGTCGCCGTGCACCTGATCCTGGTCTTCCACCTGAAGCACACCCAGTGGCGCGGCCCGCGCGCGACCAACCGGAACGTCATCGGCAAGCCGCTCTTCCCGCAGTTCGCCGCGTCCTCCATCGGCCTGTCCCTCATGGTCTTCGGCGTCACCGCGATGCTCGGCTCAGTCGCCCAGATCAACCCGGTGTGGACGTACGGCCCCTATCGGCCGGACCAGGCGTCGACCGGCTCGCAGCCCGACTGGTACGTCGGCTTCCTGGAGGGATCGCTGCGGCTCATGCCGCGCTGGGAGACGACCGTCGCCGGCCACACGATCATGTGGAACGTGCTGCTGCCGGGGGTCGTCCTGCCGCTGCTGCTGTTCGCCGTCCTGTACGCCTACCCGTTCGTCGAACAGCGGCTGACGGGGGAGCGGCACCGGGAACAGCACCTGTGCGACCGGCCGCGGGAACGCCCGGTGCGCACCGGGCTCGGCATCGCCGGGATCACCTTCTACGGCGTCCTGCTGCTGGCCGGCGGCAACGACATCGTGGCCGCCACCTTCCAGATCTCGCTGAACTCGCTGACCTGGACCCTGCGCATCGCCCTCGTGGCGGCGCCCGTGGTCGCCTTCCTGCTCACCCGCCGACTGTGCCACGCCCTGCTAGAGGCGGAGCAGGAGCGCCTGGCCGAGGGCGAGGAGACCGGGGAGGTGCGGCAGACCGTGGAGGGCGGGTACGACAGCGGCCACGAGCCGGTGACCGACTTCCGGCCGGGAGCGCCGAGGAAGCCGCTCAGCTCCCTCGAGCCGCGTACTGGAACACCATCCCGAGAACACCCCGAGCCAGCACCCCGAGGCCGATGAGGAACAGCCACAGCCCGAAGACCACACCGGTCGCGGCGAGGGCGAAGCCGAGCGCCGTGACCACGGGCCACGGGCTGTGGGCCGGGAAGAACTCCAGCGGGCCGGCCGCGTCCATCACCTCGGCGTCCTTGCGGTCCTGCGGACGACGCCCCTTGCGCCGGTACTGCACGGCGCAGAAGAAGGCGACCAGGGCCGCCATCCCGAAGGCGATGACCAGGCAGGCCGTACCCGCCGGATCCCTCGACCAGGCGCCGTAGAGGACGGCGGAGCCCGCGAAGAACACGGCGACGCCGCCGAAGAGCATGGCCTCGGTTTTCATCGCGCTCCCTCCTCGAGGGACTGCCGCAGGGCCTGGGGATGGTGCAGCTCGAAGGCGGGCGAGTCGGACCGCACCCGGGGCAGGGCCACGAAGTTGTGGCGCGGCGGCGGGCAGGATGTCGCCCACTCCAGCGAGCGGCCGTAACCCCAGGGGTCGTCTTCGGTGACCCGTTCGCCGTACCGCGCGGTGTGCCAGACGTTGTACAGGAATGGCAGGGTGGAAACGCCCAGCAGGAACGCGCCCGCGGACGAGAGTGTGTTCAGCAGGGTGAAGCCGTCGGCCGGCAGGTAGTCGGCGTAGCGGCGGGGCATGCCCTCCGTGCCCAGCCAGTGCTGGACCAGGAAGGTGAGCTGGAAGGCGGGGAACAGCAGCCAGAAGTGCAGTTTGCCGAGCCGCTCGTCCAGCATCTTCCCGGTGAACTTCGGCCACCAGAAGTAGAAGCCCGCGAACATCGCGAACACCACGGTGCCGAAGAGGACGTAGTGCAGATGCGCCACGACGAAGTACGAGTCGGTGACGTGGAAGTCGATCGGCGGGGAAGCGAGGAGCACGCCGCTCAGGCCGCCCAGCAGGAACGTCACCAGGAAGCCGAGCGACCACAGCATCGGCGTCTCGAACGACAGCGACCCGCGGTGCATCGTGCCGATCCACGCGAAGAACTTGATCCCCGTCGGGACCGCGATCAGGAACGACATCAGGGAGAAGAACGGCAGCAGCACGGCACCCGTGGTGAACATGTGGTGCGCCCACACCACCGCGGAGAGCATCGTGATCGCGGTCGTCGCGCCGATCATCGGCAGATAGCCGAACAGCGGCTTGCGCGAGAACACCGGGAGGATCTCCGAGATCACCCCGAAGAACGGCAACGCGACGATATACACCTCCGGGTGCCCGAAGAACCAGAACAGGTGCTGCCACAGGATGGCGCCGCCGTTCGTCGCGTCGAAGACGTGTGCACCGAACTTCCGGTCGGCCTCCAGTGCCAGCAGCGCGGCCGTGAGCACGGGGAACGCGGGCAGCACCAGGATCGAGGTGAACAGGACGTTCCAGGTGAAGATCGGCATCCGGAACATCGTCATGCCCGGGGCCCGCAGACACATGATCGTGGCGATGAAGTTGACCGCGCCCAGTGTCGTCGACACACCGGTCACCACCAGGCCCATCGTCCACAGATCGCCGCCGGCGCCGGGCGTGCGGTAAGCGCTGTTCAGCGGGGCGTACGCGAACCAGCCGAACGAGGCGGCCCCGGAGGGCGTCAGGAACCCGGACACCACCATGAGGCCGCCGAACAGGTACATCCAGTACGACAGGGCGTTCAGGCGCGGGAACGCCACGTCCGGGGCACCGATCTGCAGCGGCATCACCGCGTTGGCGAATCCGGCGAACATCGGGGTCGCGAAGAGCAGCATCATCACTGTGCCGTGCATCGTGAAGAGCTGGTTGTAGAAGTCCTCGGACATGAACTGCAGGCCCGGACGGGCCAGCTCGGCCCGCATCGCCATCGCCAGCAGACCGGCGAAGAGGAAGAAACAGAACGCCGTGACCATGTACAGACGACCGATCACCTTGTGGTCGGTCGTCGTCATCCAGTTCAGCACCGCGCGACCGAGAGGGGAGGGGACGGTGGCCTTTCGCCGGAGGTCCGCGGTGTATTCCGACAGTTCTGTCATCGTCCTCCTCCATGCGCCGTCGCCCGCGGTGTCACACCCGGCGCAAGGGCCGGACGGCACGCGGGCGCATCGCGGGTGCCCCGGCTCGGCCGGTGGAAACCGGTCGGGAGGAGGAAGAGGCCACCGTGCGCCCCCGCGCTTGAAGCCCGTTCGGCGACCCGGTTCCGCCGCCGTCGCAGGCGCCCGCGAGCGGAGGGTTCATTTCCGGCAGCGGGGTACCCGGAAAAAATGCTGACGATCTCTCTTCAACTAGCCGCTTCCGATGCCGCCTGGGGCATGCTCGGCGCCTTCGTCGGCGGTCTCCTCATCGCGGGAGCCCTGGTATGGGCCGTCCGGCTCGGCATCAGGGTGCGACGCCGGGAGTCGGCGCCGCCGCGTCCCTCCGAGCAGCCGATCCGGCCGACCTCCGGACCCGTCATGGAGTCCCGGGAGGTCAGGGAGCCGAACGAGGTTCCGCGTGCGCAGGACGAAAGCGAGCGTCTCACGCCGCACGAGGTCCACGCCTCCGGCACCCGGCGCAGCGGGCAGCAGAAGCGCCCGCGCTGGAACTCCGGCTCCAGCGGCTCCTTCGGCAGCGGGGGCTCCGGCGCCACCTGACCGGAGGTGGCCCGTTCCGGCGGACCGTCGCGGCGCGGGAGACCGCGCCGCAGCCGTGCAGGACCGCGCCCATCGGGTACTCGGCGCCTGAGCGGCGGTGACCGGAACCGCCGCCCCGGGGAAGCCCTGGGGAGACCTGGGAGACCTGTGGAGAAGGGACAAGTCATGGCCCAGCACGTACGCGACATCATGACCGCCGAGCCCGTCAAGGTCGAACCGCAGACCTCGCTGGCGACGGTGGCGCAGATCATGCGCGATCGGGACATCGGAGCCGTCCTCGTCACCGAGGAGGACCATCTGCGTGGACTGGTCACCGACCGCGACCTCGTGGTGCGCGCGCTCGCGGAGGGAGCCGACCCGCAGGAGACGACGGTGGCTCGCGCGTGCAGTGAAGAGCTGGTCACCCTGACCCCCGACGAGGACCTGGACCGCGCGGTTCAGGTGATGCGCGAGCACCACATCCGTCGTGTCCCCGTCGTCGAGGGCGGAGAGCCGGTGGGGATCATCTCCCTCGGCGATCTGGCCGTGGAGCGCCAGCCGGAGTCGGCGCTCGGCGACATCAGCGCGGCGGAGCCCAACGTCTAGGACACCACGTGCGGGAGGATCCGGGGCCGGGCATCAGCCCGGCCCCGCTGTCGCGCGTACGGCCCGGCGCGGTGCTCGGCGGCGTCAGGGGCGCGGACGACCGGCCTCTTCGGCGCGCTCGGCGTCCCGCTTCTTGATGCGCGCGGCCTCCTTGCGGACCTCGGCCTGGGTTGCGCGCTCCTTCTCCAGCCACTCGGGCCGGTCCTTCTTCAGCGCCTCGATCTGCTCCGTGGTGAGCGCCTCGGTGACTCCGCCGCGTGCGAGGCCGGCGATGGAGACGCCCAGCTTCGCCGCGACCACCGGGCGCGGGTGCGGGCCGTTGCGTCGCAGCTCCCGCAGCCACTCGGGCGGGTTGGCCTGGAGCTCGCTCAGCTCGGCCCGGGAGACGGCACCCTCCTGGAACTCGGCGGGGGTGGCGGGGAGGTACACACCCAGCTTCTTCGCCGCGGTGGCGGGCTTCATCGTCTGGGTGGTCTGCTGCGACTTCATGCTGTCCAGACTATCGGCCGGATTCGGGCGCTTCGACCACGCCCGGTAGCCTGGCGGGGTGACAGGCACGGATGCATCCCCCTCGTTCCGGCTCGTGTACGTCCCCGGGGCGACGCCCGCCAAATGGGTGCGGATCTGGAACGAGCGCCTGCCCGATGTACCCCTCACCCTGCTTCAGGTGCCGGCGGCGGAAGCGCCCGAGGTGCTGCGCGGCGGCGAGGCGGACGCGGGGCTCGTACGGCTGCCGGTGGACCGCACTGTCTTCAGCGCGATCCCCCTTTACACCGAGACCACGGTGGTCGTCGTTCCCAAGGACCACGTGGTGGCGGCCGTCGACGAGGTGTCCTGCGCCGACCTCGCCGACGAGGTCGTCCTCCACCCCCTCGACGATGTCCTGGGCTGGGAGCGACCGCCGGGCGAGCCTGCTTTCGAGCGCCCTGCCACCACGGAGGACGCCATCGAACTCGTGGCGGCGGGCGTGGGTCTGCTCGTCGTCCCCCAGTCGCTGGCGCGGCTGTACCACCGCCGCGACCTCACCTACCGCCCGGTCGTGGACGCGCCCCAGTCGAGCGTCGCCCTGTCCTGGCCCGAGAACGCGACCAGCGACCTGGTGGAGGACTTCATCGGGATCGTGCGCGGACGGACGGTCAACAGCACCCGGGGCCGCACCCCCGCCCAGCCCTCCGCCGAACCGAAGCGTCAGCGCACCGACGCGGCAGGGACCCGGCGCAAGCCCGCCCCGGGGAAGTCGACCGGCCGCAGTCCCCGCAGCGGTTCCGGCGGCCCCAAGGCCGCGCGGCATGGCAAGCCCCGTCGGCGGTCGTGACCGCGGCCGGCACTGTGCGAGAAACGACAGGACCCGGCGCGGAAGGATCGTGACCAGGGTCTCCGGCCGACGGCTCGGAGCCTCGCCGCAGGAGCCCTCCGAACCCGCCGCCACCCCCGCTCACCACGTGTCGACGAACCCCCGCCCGGGTGCGTCGCGGGGCCCCTCCCAACCGTCCAGGGCCGCCAGCACCCAGCGCCGCGAGTCCGCCGGATCGATCACCGCGTCGATGTCCAGGGCCGCCGCCGCATTGACCGCCTTCCCCTGCTCGTACAGCTCGGCGACCCGTTCCTCGAACGCGCGGGCCCGCTCCTCGGGGTCCCGGATCGCCGCCAGCTCCCTGCGGTAGCCGAGACGGACCGCGCCCTCCAGTCCCATGCCGCCGAACTCGCCCGTGGGCCAGGCGGCGCAGGCGAGCGGCGCGCGGGTGGAGCCGCCCATCATCGCCATCGCGCCCAGCCCGTACGCCTTCCTGAGCACCAGGCTCACCAGCGGCACCCGCAGGTTCGCGCCCGTCACGAACATGCGGGCGAAGTGCCGTACCGTCGCGGTCCGTTCTGCGTCCGGTCCCACCATGAAACCGGGCGTGTCGCACAGCGAGACGACCGGCAGGCCGAAGGCGTCGCACAGCTGGAGAAAGCGCGCCGTCTTGTCCGCGGCGTCCCGGTCGAGGGCTCCGCCCAGGTGCCCCGGATTGTTCGCGATCAGGCCCATCGGGCGGCCCTCGATCCGCGCCAGAGAGGTCACCACGCCCACGCCGAAGGCCCGCCGCAGCTCCAGCACCGACCCCGTGTCGGCCAGCGCCTCGATCACCGTGCGCACCTCGTACGCCCGCCTGCGGTTCTCCGGAACGGCGTGCCGCAGCAGTCGCTGGTCCGGTGTCTCCCAGGCCGTCCGCGTTCCTTGGAAGTACGACAGGTAGCGGCGCGCCACCTCCACCGCCTCCGCCTCGTCGGCTGCCGCCACGTCCACCACCCCGTTCGGTACCTGGACCGACAGCGGCCCCACCTCCTCGGGCCGGAACACGCCGAGCCCGCCGCCCTCGATCATCGCCGGACCGCCCATGCCGATCGTGGCCTCCGGCGTGGCGATCACCACGTCGCAGCAGCCGAGGAGGGCCGCGTTGCCCGCGAAACAGCGCCCCGAGGCGATGCCGATCAGTGGGACGAGACCGCTGAGACGGCCCATCTGGTGGAACGTGGTCAGCTCCAGGCCCGAGACGGAGATGCCGTCCGTGTCACCCGGGCGGCCCCCGCCGCCTTCCGCGAACAGCACCACCGGCAGCCGCCGCTCCTCGGCGATCTGCAGCATCCGGTCGGTCTTGCGATGGTTCTGCAGGCCCTGCGTGCCCGCGAGGACCGTGTAGTCGTACGACATGACGACGCACGGCTCGCCGTTCACGCGCCCGGTGCCGGTGACCATGCCGTCCGCCGGAGTCGCCCGGATCAGGTCCTCCAGCGAGCGCCGGCGCCGCTGCGCCGCGATCGCCAGCGCACCGAACTCGGTGAACGACCCCTCGTCGCACAGGTCCTCGATGTTCTCGCGCGCCGTCCGTCGGCCGGAGGCGTGCCGCTTGGCGACGGCCCCCCGGCGATGCTCGTCGAGGCCGAAGGTGTGCCGCCGCATCACCTCCGCGAGATCGGGCCGCACGGCGTCCAGGTCCACCGCCGGGATGCCGCCGTCCTGGCGCGGATCGTCGTCGGTGACGTCGAGCTCCACCAGGGCCCGTCCCTCGGACACCGTGTCCCCCACGCGCGCGTGCACCGCGCGGACGACCCCGGAGCCCGGTGCGCGGACGACGTGCTCCATCTTCATCGCCTCCAGCACCAGCAGCTGCTGCCCGGAGCGCACGACGTCACCCGGCGCGACCGCGAACGAGAGCACCGTGCCACTCAGCGGTGCCCCTACCGTGCCGTCCGCCCACCCGGCCGCCACGCTCGATTCCTCGGGCAGCAGTTCCGGCAGGTGCCGCTCGACGAATCCCGTGTGCGACCAGAACCCGGGCTGAGCGAGGACCGCCCGCAGCAGCGGGACAGACGTCCGAACCCCCTCGATCGCGAACTCACCGAGCGCGCGGCGGGCCCGGGCGCAGGCGGCCTGCCAGCCGCCGTGCGGGATGTGTGCCACCACCTTGGCGAGCAGTGCGTCGTGGCGCACGCCGACCTCGGCGCCCGCGCGGACCGCCGTGTCGACCCTGATCCCCGGGCCCGTCGGCACGTCGAAGCGCGTCAGCCGCCCGGACGACGGCCGCACCGTGCCGTCCGCCTCCGTCACCTCGGCGTTGACCCGCGCCTGCACGGCGAAACCGCGCGGCGGATCGGGCGGTCCCGCCAGTCCCAGCGACGCCAGCGACTCGCCCGCCGCCAGGCGCAGTTGTACGGCCACCAGATCGACGCCGGTCACCTCCTCGGTGACCGTGTGCTCCACCTGGAGCCGTGGATTGGCCTCGATGAAGTGGAACTCCTCGCCCCGCACCAGGAATTCGAACGTGCCGAGCCCGGTGTAGTGCGCGGCCCGCGCCAGCCGCACGGCGGCCGACACGAGTGCGGTCCGTACGTGGGCCGGGAGTTCGGGCGCGGGCGCGATTTCGACGAGCTTCTGGTGCCGGCGCTGAGCGCTGCAGTCCCGCTCCCACAGATGCGTGAGGGCGCCGTGCGCGTCGCCGAGGATCTGCACCTCGATGTGCCGTGCGCCCTCCAGCAGCCGCTCGGCGTAGCCATTCCCATGTCCTGGCGTTGCGATGACATGAGAAGTGGGGGCGGACGGACGACGGTGACTCACCCGGCGCTGAAGAAGTTGAAGAAGATCTTCACGGCTCCGGATCCGGGGCTGTTCCGGCTGCGCGTGTCGCTGCGTGCGGTGCTGGGCATCGGCCTCGCCGTGACCGCTTGCGAAGCGGCCGGGCTGCCGCTGTCGGCCTCGGTCACCGGCGGGCTCGCCGCGCTGCTGGCGCTGTTCACGGTCGCCGACCCGACCGTGCGCGGCCAGGCGGTCACCACCGCGCTGCTGGCCGCCGTCGGCCTTCCGGTGCTCACGGTCGCGACCGCCCTGCACGATGTGCCGGCGGTGCAGGACGCGGTCTGGCTCGTGGTCGTCTTCGGCGGTGTGTACGCCCGTCGCTGGGGGCCGCGCGGGCATGCGCTCGGCATCTTCGCCTTCATGACCTTCTTCGTCGCGCAGTTCCTGCACGCCGTTCCGGGGCAGCTGCCGGAGCTGTACGCGGCCGTGGCGCTCTCGCTCGCCACCGCCTCGGCGGTGCGCTTCGGGGTGTGGTGTGTCGAACGCCGTACGCCGCTGCCCGCCGCGTCCGCACCGCTCGGCGGCCGCGGCCTCGCCCGGCCCGCCACCCGCCAGGCCTTCCAGGCGACCGCCGCTTGCGCCTTCGCCGTCGCAGCGGGCCAGGTGCTGTCCCACGAGCGCTGGTACTGGGCCGTCGGCACCGCCTGGTGGATCTTCGTGAACACCGCCTCGCGCGGCGAGACGCTGGTGCGCGGCTTCCGGCGGGTCGTCGGCACGGTCACCGGCATCGTCGCCGGGCTGCTGGTTGCGGTGCCGCTGCACGGCGCCCCGACGCCCACCGCCGTGCTCGTCGCCGTCTGCGTCTTCGGCATCTTCTACACGGCGGCCCCGTCCTACAGCTGGATGATGTTCTTCGTCACCGTGATGGCGGGCCTGCTCTACGGCCTCCTCGGCGTGCTGCACCCGGGGCTGCTCGCTCTGCGCCTCGCGGAGACGGGCGTGGGGGCCCTGAGGGCGGCCCTCGCTGTCGCGCTCGTCCTGCCGATCACCACGCACACGGTCACCGACCAGTGGGTGCGCCGGGCCGTGCACGCGGTGCACGCCTGCACCGCCGCGGCGGCACGGCGGCTCGCGGGCGACCCGGAGGCGGACCCCGCGTCGCGCGCGGCGGAGCTCGAGGCACTGCTGGGGCGCGTCCGGCAGGCGCTCGCGCCGTTGGTGCATCCGCTGAACCCGCTGCGGGCGCGCAAGGCCCGGGCCCGCCAGGTTCTGGCGCTGCTCGACGAGTGCGCCCGTCGAACGCGCGGCCTCGTCGCCGTCGCCGCGGACCCGGACGCCTCGCACGACGCCCGTCTCACGGAGGCATGCCGCCGCGTCGAGACCGCGGTGGAGGCGCTGCTCGGAGCGGTCCCCGAACGCGCCCTGACGTCTCCCGCGGGCGTCCCGGGCCACCACCCCGGCGCCGAGCAGGCCCTCGGCCACCTCCACGGACTGGAACGGGCCCTGACCGCCCTGGCCGTTCCGCTGCAGGGTTCGTCCCCGATCCGGGTCTGACGCCGGCCACCCCCGCAGCGGGGTCGGCGGCAGGCTTTGCCCGTGACACGACCAAGGGCCCGCTCCTCCGGGGAGCGGGCCCTTGGTCGTACGGGTGTCCGGTGGGGTCAGCGGACCGGCGTCCCCTGCGGCTGCTGCGGGGCGATGCCCAGCGCCGTCGTGTACTTGCCGAGCGCCAGCTTGCCGATGGCCGGGTACGGGCCGAGCGCCTCGGCGGCGGGGCAGCCCGCTTCCTCGGCGGCCGCCTCCAGCAGCCCCGGCTCGAGCTCCGGACCGATCAGGTACGGCGCGAGCGCCAGCTGCTGCGAGCCCGAGGAGCGCAGCTGCTCGGCCACGGACGTGATGGAGCCCTCCTGGTCCAGCGCCGCCGCCATCACCGGGACGGCGAGCCGCGCGGCCAGCAGCATGCCCGTGATCCCGGCCGCCTGCACGGCCTCGTCGCCGCCGACGGAGGCGAGGATGATGCCGTCCGCGGCCGTCGCGACCGTGAACAGGCGGGCGCGGTCGGCGCGGGCCAGACCGGCCTCGGACAGGCGCACGTGCAGCGCCTCGGCGAGCAGCGGGTGCGGGCCGAGGGCATCGGTCAGGTCGGCCGCGACCCGGCTGTCCATGACGGCCTGGCGGACCCGGCGCAGCAGCGCGCTGTCCGGCCCGGCCAGCAGCGGCACCACCACGGCGACGGGGCCGTCGGGCTCCTTGACCTCTAGGCCCGCGGCGACCGCCTGCTCGTAGCGCGCGGTGCGCTCCTCGGCTGTGTGCGTGAGCACGGACTTCAGCGCCGGGAACTCCGAGTCGTCCCCGTCCAGGTAGCCGATGCGCGCGTCCAGACCGGGCAACTCGGAACGCGCGATGCTCACGACCTCCTCGGCGAGGCTGCGCGTGGCGGCGCTGGGCGTGCCCGGCACCGCGAGGACGAGCGCAGGCGCGCCCTCGGGAGCCACCAGGGGTTCCGGGCGGCGGTGCCGCCCGGGCTGGCGGGGTCGCGGCATTCGTACAGGCAGGCCGGATGCGGGCCCAGTGGGGGAACTCATGGCGCCGCATGCTACTGGCTTTGTGGGCTCCCCTGTTCGGGGAGGGTGCAGGTGAGCGGTATCCGTCCGGTTTTGTCTGATGAGTTACGTGCGGATGAGAAGTGATCGATACGGTGTGACTTTTCCCCCGCGTACGAGGACGTAACTTCCCTCTCCCGGCAAGGGGGAATCACTCGCTCATTTCGGTCACGACATGCAACAGGTGTTCGTCGTCGGGAAGTGTGAGTGAATCGTTCGCGAGTGCGAGCGTGATGCGTACGGCGCCGTACAGGGGGTCGCCCTCGGCGGGGACCAGGCGTGCCTGTGGCACCTGGCGCGCCAACTCGCGCCGCAGCGGTGCCAGAAGGGGCTCGCCCACCCGGAACAGGCCCCCGGTGAGGGCGACGCGCGGCTCGCCCGAGGCGGGGCACACGACGGCTGCGGACTCGGCCATGTGCCGGGCGGCCGCGCGCAGGATTCCGTCGGCGACCGGGTCGTCCGCGGCGCATGCGGCCACTTCGGGAGCGAACGAGGCCAGTACGGCCGCCCGGTCGGGGCGCGGATACACCTTGCCGGGCAGGCCGGTGACCGGGCCGAACATCGCCTCGGCCCGCGCCAGCAGACGCTCCGAACCGCCGGGCCGCCCGTCATGCGCGCGCAGCGCCGCCTCCAGCCCGGCCCGCCCGATCCACGCGCCGCCACCGCAGTCGCCCAGCAGATGACCCCAGCCGTCCGCCCGGTGCCAGCTCGTCAGATCCGTGCCGAGCGCGATCAGGCCGGTGCCGGCCGCCACCACTGCGCCGGGGCGTGCGCCGAGTGCGCCCGCGTAGGCGGTGACGGCGTCCGCGACCAGCGCCACCCTGCGTACACCGAGCTCACGGGCCAGCGCGCCGGGAAGCCGGTCGCGCAGGTCGTCGCCCAGCGTGGCCAGTCCTGCCGTCCCGACCGCGACCGCCCGCACTTCCGCACCACCGGCGTCCGCCAGCAACCGCCGTGCGATCGGCAGGAGTTGTTCCAGCAGGTGCCCGGCATCGATCCCCCGGGCCCCGGTACGCACCGGCTCCCGGGACGTGCGCGGGACCGTCGCCGCCGAGGCCGGGCCGCCTCGCGGGGCGAGGGCGACCCGCAGGCCGGAGCCCCCGGAGTCCACGGCGAGCACGGCTTCCGGCACCGCGCCGGGTACGTCCGCCGACGGAAGGGGCCCCGGCCCGGAATATGTCATGGCAGACGCCAGTCCACCGGCTGCCCACCCTGCCTGATCAGCAGGTCGTTGGCCCGGCTGAACGGCCGTGAGCCGAAGAAGCCCCGGTCCGCCGACATCGGGGACGGGTGCGCGGACTCGATCGCCGGGAGATCGCCCAGCAGCGGGCGCAGATTGCGCGCGTCGCGGCCCCACAGGATGGACACCAGCGGCTTGCCGCGCCCGGCCAGCGCCCGGATCGCCTGCTCGGTGACCTCCTCCCAGCCCTTGCCACGGTGGGCCGCAGGACGGCGCGGAGCCGTGGTGAGCGCCCTGTTGAGCAACAGCACGCCCTGCCCGGTCCACGGGGTGAGGTCGCCGTTGGACGGCTGGGGCAGGCCCAGGTCGGCGTTCAGCTCCCGGAAGATGTTGATCAGGCTGCCCGGCAGCGGCCGTACGTCCGGAGCGACTGAGAACGACAACCCGACCGCGTGGCCCGGTGTGGGATAGGGGTCCTGGCCGACGATCAGGACGCGGACCTCGTCGAAGGGCTGCTGGAAGGCCCGCAGGACGTTCGGTCCCGCCGGGAGGTAGGTGCGCCCCGCGGCGATCTCCGCGCGCAGTAAGTCCCCCATCGCGGCGATCCGTTCGGCCACCGGCTCCAGGGCCTTCGCCCAGCCTGCTTCGACGATTTCATGCAACGGTCGTGGTGCCACGGGCGTCACCCTACTGCCGCGCGCGCACCGGCGATCAACCGGTGACCCATGGGTGACCGGGAATGATCGCCTGGCGGGTGAACAGGGGCCTCAACCGGCGGATTGATGTCGGATCAGGCGATCACCGCCGCCCGTACGCACAGCACGTCCGGCAGATGGGAGGCGAGCTGCTGCCAGCTGTCACCGTCGTCCGCCGACGCGTAGACCTCGCCGTTGCGGTTGCCGAAGTAGACGCCCGCCGGATCCGCGTCGTCCGTGCACAGGGCGTCGCGCAGGACAGTGCCGTAGTGGTCCTCGGCCGGCAGCCCGGCCGTGAGCGGCTCCCAGCTCTTGCCCGCGTCCGCCGTCCGGAACACGCGGCATCGGTGGCCGGCCGGGACGCGGTCCGCGTCCGCGTTGATCGGGAAGACGTACGCCGTGTCCCCGCGGTGCGGATGGGCGGCCACGGCGAACCCGAACGTCGACGGCAGGCCCTCGCCGATGTCCGTCCAGTGGGCGCCCGCGTCGTCGCTTCTGTACACCCCCCAGTGGTTCTGCAGATAGAGCCGGTCGAAGGCCGCCGCGTCCTGCGCGATCTTGTGCACGCACTGGCCGAACTCCGGGTTCGGATCGGGCAGGAACACCGCGGAGACACCGGAGTTGGAGGGCTCCCAGCTCACGCCGCCGTCCCGGGTGCGGAAGACGCCGGCCGTCGACACGGCGACCGTCACGGCCCTCGGGTCCCGTCTGTCGGTGACCACGGTGTGCAGGCCCTCGCCACCTCCGCCCGGCACCCACTTGTCGCGCGTCGGGTGCTCCCACAGGGGGCGCACCAGCTCGAAGCTCTCGCCGCGGTCCTCGGAGCGGTACAGCGCGGCCGGTTCCGTGCCCGCGTACACCACGTCCGGCTCCGCCGCGGCCGGGTGCAGCTGCCAGACGCGCTCCAGTGAAGCGCCGGTGTCCTTGGGGAACTTGACGGCGGCCCGCGCGGGCTCCGTCCAGGTGCGGCCCAGGTCGTCGGAGTGGAAGACCGAGGGCCCCCAGTGCGAGCTGTCGCCTCCCGCCAGCAGGCGCGGGGTGGCGCCGCGGGTGTCGATGGCCACCGAGTAGACGGCCTGTGCGTTGAAGTACGGGCTTTCGTCGAACTGCCAGGCGCCGCCTCGTCGCCGCGCGATGAACAGTCCTTTGCGTGTGCCCACGGTGAGCAGTACCTCGGCCATGCCGGCCACCTCCGAAACGCCGTTGTCCCAGACATGGGCCAGTCTGCACCCCGGCACTGACAGTCACCCCTGTGGACGGAGTCACCGCTGGTCAGAGCCGTGTTTCCGGAGAGCGGAGAGGAAGCGCGCCGGGCGACAGGCGAGTCTTGGGGGCTTTCGCGCGGGGGCCGTGGACCCGCGGGCCGGCGGACGTCGGGTGAGCAGCGGGAGGCCCGCTCGCGTATGGGAGGGCGGTCGGGGGGTGTCCGTGCATGCGTGAGGAGGATGCCATCGATGAGGTGGCTGTCGTCGATGACGTTCCGCGGTCGCGGGGTGTGGCTGTGGCGGTGGCGGCGCAATCCGCTGCGGCGCCGCAGCGATGCGCTGGAGGCCTGGGTGGTGCTGGCGGTCTGGGCCGTGACCGTGGTCGGGGGAGTGCTGACGGGATGGGCGGCGACGCACTCGGTGGAGCGAGGGCTGGCCGAGGAGCGGGCGCGGTGGCACCCGGTCGTGGCCCTGCTCACCCAGGACGCCCCGAAGGGCGGCGCCGCCGGGGGGCAGCGGGTGTGGGCGAAGGTGCGGTGGACGGGGCAGGACGGTTCGTCGCACGCCGGGCAGGCCCGGGTGGCCGCCGGCAGCCCCACGGGCACGGCCGTCACCGTGTGGACGGACCCCGAGGGCTCCCTGGTGACACAGCCCGCCACCGAGTCCCAGGCGCAGGTCCGCGCGGCCACGGTCGGGCTGCTGGTGGGGGCCGGCGCGGCGGCGGTCCCGTTCGTGGGCGGACGCATCCTGCGCGAACGCATGGAACGCCGGCGCATGGCGCAGTGGGACGAGGCCTGGGCGCGGTTCGGGCCGCTGTGGGGCCGGATGACGGGCTGACCGGCGACCGGCCCCAGGCGACCTGACCGTCGTCGATGTGCCGACGCCCTGGGGACACACCGCCGGGCGAGTCCCCAGTGCGCTCGACGTCCGCGCGGGTGGGCGAGGGCTGGATCAGACGGAACGGTGGTACTGGTCCGGGATCCGCACCTCGCCGCCCAGTTCGCGGGCCGCGAGGCGGGCGAAGGAGGGGTTGCGGAGCAGTTCGCGGCCCAGCAGTACCGCGTCCGCCTCCCCGTTGACCAGGATCTTCTCGGCCTGCTCGGGCTCGGTGATGAGTCCGACCGCGGCCACCGGCAGGGACGTGTCCGTCTTCACCCGGGCGGCGAAGGGCACCTGGTAGCCGGGGCCCGTCGGGATGCGGACGCCCGCCGCGTTGCCGCCGGTCGAGACGTCGAGGAGGTCCACGCCGTGCGTCTTGAGGTCGGCCGCGAGGCGGACCGTGTCGTCGGCCGTCCAGCCGCCCTCGTCCAGCCAGTCGGTGGCCGAGACGCGGAAGAACAGCGGCTTGTCCTGCGGCCACACCTGCCGCACCGCGTCGACGACCTCGAGCGCGAAGCGGGTGCGGTTCTCGTACGAGCCGCCGTAGGCGTCCGAGCGGTGGTTGGAGTGCGGGGAGAGGAACTCGTTGATGAGGTAGCCGTGCGCGCCGTGGATCTCCACGACCTCGAAGCCGGCGGCCAGGGCGCGGCGGGCCGCGTCCGCGAACCGCCCCACGATCTCCTGGATGCCGGTCACGGTCAGCTCGGTCGGCACGGGGTGGCGTGCGTCGAACGGCACTGCGCTCGGCGCGAGCGGCTGCCAGCCGTACGCCTCGGCGCCGACCGGCGCGCCGCCCTTCCAGGGCCGGTCCGTCGACGCCTTGCGGCCGGCGTGCGCGAGCTGGATCGCCGGAGTCGTGCCCTGCTCCTTGAGGAAGCCCGTGATCCGCTGGAACGCCTCGACCTGCGTGTCGTTCCACAGGCCGAGGTCGTACGGGGAGATGCGCCCTTCGGGCGAGACGGCGGTCGCCTCGACGACGATCAGTCCCGTGCCGCCGGTCGCGCGCGCCGCGTAGTGCGCGAAGTGCCAGTCGGTCGGCGCGCCCGTGGCGGGTCCCTCGGGCGCCGCCGAGTACTGGCACATCGGAGGCATCCAGAGGCGGTTCGGGACCGTCACATCGCGCAGGGTGAAGGGTTCGAAGAGCGCGCTCACAGCGGACTCCATTCGGTGCGGTGCCGACAACGACCCTCGTACGATAGTGTTCGTAGTACGGTGGATGTCAAACTACGATGGTCCTCGTACCATAAAGGCATGAGGGGGAGTCTCCCGGACGCCCCGCCGGACGGACCCCCGGACGAACTGGAGCTGTTGTGACCCCCGCCGCCCCCGCTCTCGGCAGTCGCGACCTTCCGCACCCGGTGCGTGAGGACATCCGTCTGGAGGCCGTGCTGCACGCGCTGTCCGACCCCATGCGGCTGCGGATCGTGCGGGAGCTCGCCGCCGTCGGCGACGAGCTCTCCTGCTCGCACTTCGATCTGCCCGTCACCAAGTCCACCAGCACGCACCACTTCCGGGTGCTCCGCGAGAGCGGGGTGATCCGGCAGGTCTACCGGGGCACGGCCAAGATGAACGGTCTGCGCAGGGACGACCTAGACGACCTCTTCCCTGGGCTCCTCGACACCCTCCTCGCCGCCGCCGCGCGCCAGGCCGTCCGCCTCCAGGACGGCTGAACCGGCCTTCGAGGGCAGGTGGTTGAAGAGCAGATTCAATACGATCGCGGTCAGACAGCCGGCGCTGATGCCGCTGTTCATCACCGTCTGGAACCAGTCCGGGAACTTCACGTAGACCGTCGGCACCCCGACCGGCAGCATGCCGACCGCCACCGAGACGGCCACCACCGTCAGGTTGTGGTTGCCCCGGAAGTCGACGCCGGCCAGCGTCCGCAGTCCGCTCGCGGCGACCGTCCCGAACATCACCAGACCCGCCCCGCCGAGCACCGGCGCCGGAACGGCCGCGACCACCGCCCCCAGCTTGGGCAGCAGACCCAGCAGTACGAGCATGCCGCCGGAGGCCGCCACGACCCAGCGGCTGCGCACCCGGGTCATGCCGACCAGGCCGACGTTCTGGGCGTACGCCGTGTACGGGAAGGTGTTGAACACGCCGCCGAGGATGGTCGAGAGCCCGTCGGCCCTCAGGCCGTCCGCGAGGGAACGCGGCTCGGCCCTGCGGCCGGTCATCTCGCCGACCGCGATCAGGTCGCCGGTGGTCTCGGTCATCGTCACCACCGCGACCACCAGCATGGACGCGATCGCCGAGGCGTGGAAGACGGGCGTACCGAAGTGGAACGGCGTGCTGATCCCGACCCAGTCGGCGCGTCCTACCCCGCCGAAGTCCGTGAAGCCGAACGGCACCGCGACCGCCAGCCCCACCACGATGCCGATCAGCACCGCGATCCGGCTCAGGAACGCCGGCGCGAAGCGCTGCACCGCGAGGACGACCAGCAGCACGAAGGCCGCGAGGGCCAGATTCCTCGGCTCCCCGAAGTCCTTCGAACCCTGGCCGCCGGCGGCCCAGTTGCCGGCCACCGGCAGCAGCGACAGGCCGATGATCAGGATGACCGTACCGGTGACGAGGGGTGGGAAGAAGCGCAGGAGTCTGCCGAAGACGGGCGCCAGCAGCACGATCGCGAGGCCCGCGACGATCACCGAGCCGTAGATGGCGGGGAGTCCGCCGCCCGTCGTCCCGATGAGCACCATGGGGGACACGGCGGCGAAGGTGCAGCCCTGCATGATCGGCAGCCGTACGCCGAAGCGCCAGAAGCCGACGCACTGGATGAGGGTCGCGATGCCGCACACCAGCAGGTCGGCGGTGATGAGATAGGCGAGGTCGGCGGCCGGCAGTTTCATGGCGCCGCCGACGATGAGCGGTACCGCCACGGCGCCGGCGTACATGGCGAGGACGTGTTGCAGGGCGTAGGCGGCGAGTTGGCGTATCGGGGGGACTTCGTCAACGGGGTGCACGGTGGGCATGGGGAGAACGTAAGCTCCTTGAACAGTTTGTTGATTTCAGGGGTGTTGCGGGACTGTGTCGTGCGCAGCGGCCATCAGCGACTGCCAGTCCGGGAGTTTCACCACTCCCCGGCCCAGCGACGCCCCGAGCGCCGCCTCCGCCCGTTCGATCGCCAGCCATCCCGGCCACTCGACCGGCCGCACACCCTCCGCCCGCAGGGCCGCGAGCGCGTCGTCCGGGACCTCGCGGGCGGCAAGGCCGGACGCGTCCTGGAGCAAGGAGGTCACCGTCTCCTTCGCGCAAGGGCGGTTCGTGCCGATGACGCCCGTCGGGCCCCTCTTGATCCACCCCGCCACGTACTCGCCGGGGGAGACCTCGCCGGCACGCAGCACCCGGCCCGCCCGATGCGGCACGGTGCCGGTCTTCGCGTCGAACGGGAGGCCCTCCAGCGGCACTCCGCGGTAGCCCACCGAACGCAGCACGAGCTGTGCCTCGAAGTCCTCGTAGCGCCCGCTGCCGGTGACCCCGCCCTGTCCGTCGGGCAGCGTCCGCTCGAAGCGCACGGCGCCCACCCGGCCCCCGTCGGCCATTAGTTCGACCGGACGCAGGAAGAACCGCAGCCGGATCCGCCGCGCCGCACCGCTCGGTGGTGTCGCGGCCCAGCCGCGCAGCACCTCCACGTTGCGGCGCTGGGTGGCCGGCAGCCCGGACGGATCGACGTACGCCGGGTCGAGCGCCAGTTCGGCCTCGTCCACAACCACGTCGGTGTCCGGCAGGGCGCCCAGCTCGCGCAGTTCCTTGGTGGTGAAGCGGGCCTGGGAGGGGCCGCGCCGCCCCACCATGTGGATCTCCGTGACCTTGTTGGCGGCCAGTGCGGTGAGCGCCGCCTGCGGCATGTCGGTGGGGCTCAGGTCCGCCACCTCGCGGGCCAGCATCCGGGTCACGTCGACCGCGACGTTCCCGACGCCGATCACCACGGCCGCCCGCGCGTCGTGCAGGAAGCCCTCCTCCACGGAGTCCGGGTGTGCGCTGTACCAGGACACGAACTCGGTGGCCGACCAGCTGCCGGGCAGGTCCTCGCCGGGGATGCCGAGATGCCGGTCGGTGGCGGCGCCCACGCAGTAGACCACCGCGTGGTACAGCTCGCGCAGGCGGGCGGGCGGCACCCCGCCCTCGCCCACCTGGACGCCGCCGAGGAAGCGGATCCGCTCGTGCTCCAGGACCGTGCGCAGATTGTTCTGCAGGGACTTGATCTTCTCGTGGTCGGGGGCCACGCCGTACCGCACCAGTCCGTACGGGCACGGCAGGCGGTCGAGAACGTCGACGCGCACCTGTGGATCCTGCTGTACCAGGCCCTGGGCGGTGTAGACCCCGCTCGGACCCGAGCCGACGACGGCGACATGCAGCACGGCGGAACTCCCTCGTGGAGGAGATCGCTGGTGGCTCCAGCATTGCACCGCGCACGGCGGGAGGGGAGGGGGGCGTGCCGCTGGGCCGACGGGGTGCGGTGCGCGTTCCTTCTGTGCGTGGCTCTCCGCATGGTATGTGATCATTCGCTTACGTTCCGTGTGTGCTGGAAGTGTCCTTTCAGGATTTTTCCGATCGATCCCGGTCGGATGTACCGGTGGCCGTGTGGCCTGCCTGGGAACTGCGGGAGCACGGGAGTGTCACGTCGTGGTACGCGGTCCGGCTCGATCTGCCCGACGGGGGCCGGATCGACGTCCTCGCCGTGGTCGCGGGCGGCGGCGTGTCGATCGAGGAGGTGCGGGCCCAGCCGCCCCTGTCGCTCGGCGATCTGACGGCCCTCGCGGACTGGATCGAGGAACCGTTGCTCGAGGCGACCGGTGTGGACTCCCGGTCGCCGTACGAGCACCTGGGGGCGCCGGCGGACCGGCACCCTCCCGCCTGGCCGCGCGGTGTCGAGGGGTGGCGTCTGGTCGCCGAGGAGTACCGCGCGGCACAGACCGAGGGCGTCGACCCGGTGTACGCGGTCATGTGTGCGACAGGGCGAAGCCGGCGCCGCTCGCTGAAACTGATCGCCGGAGCGCGCGATGCCGGATTCCTGACGCCACGTCATGCCCGGGGCTGACCGGGCGGGGTCCGCGCGCGAGCGAACCCCTCACAACATCTCGCGCATCCGGCTGATCTCGCTCGTCTGCTGTGCGATCACGTCGTCGGCCATCTCCTCGATCTGGATGTTGTTGCCCTCGGCCTTCACCTCCGTCGCCATCCTGACGGCGCCGCCGTGATGAGTGATCATCAGCTTGAGGAACAGCTCGTCGAACGCCTCGCCCTTCGCCGCGCGCAACTGCTTCAGCTGGGCCTCGGTCGCCATCCCCGGCATCGCGTCGTGCTGGTGGGGGCTGCCGTGGTCGTCCTTCGCGTGCGCCGCCAACCAGGCTTCCATCGCGGCGATTTCAGGCTTCTGTGCGGCCGTGATCCGTTCCGCGAGTCGTTTCACCCGGTCCGACTCCGCCCGCTGCGGTGCCAGTTGTGTCATCTCGAGCGCCTGCCGGTGATGTTCGATCATCATGCGCGCGTAGGAGAAGTCCGCCGCGTTCGGAGTGTCGTCCTCCGCGCGCCGCTTGCCGGCCTCCTCCGCGGAAAGCGTCTGTGCCGCCTCGCCGGGCTTCCCCGGGGCGATCACGGAAGGGCCGCCCCCGACGGCCGAGTTGCCGCCCGACCCGGAGTCGCACCCGGTGAGCAGGGCGATCGCCAGCGGCAACGCCGCCAGCGACATGACGGACGCACGGCGGCGGAGAGCGCGCGCGTGACCAAAGACGTTCGTTACGGGTGTATTGCCATCTATTGATCTTCCCATGAGAAAGACGATACTTCGGGGGTCCGTGAACCGTTCAAGCCCGAACGGCTACCAGGGAGGACACAGCGACCCTGTCCCACGACCACCGAACGCGGCGCAGACGCCTGGGAATCGGCGCCGTCACGGCCGGACTCCTGGCCGCACTGCTCATGGCCCAACCCGCGGCCGCCACCCCCGATCCCGGAGACGTCCCCGCCTCCCGAGAGGTGTCCAAGAGCACCGAGACCCAGGCGAGGAAGGCGATCGCGGACGGCGAGATACCCGGCCAGGACGAGATCGTCCACTCCGCCAACGTCCAGCACCTCGCCAACATCCCCAAGGACGCGCTCCCCGGCTTCAACTCGGACCTGGCGTTCCAGGGCAGATACGCCTTCGCCGGCAACTACGACGGCTTCCGCATCTTCGACATCGCCGACCCCAAGGCGCCGAAGACGGTCGCCCAGGTCCTGTGCCCCGGCTCGCAGAACGACGTCTCCGTCTCCGGCAATCTGCTCTTCCTGTCCACCGACTCCTCGCGCAGCGACAGCAGTTGCAACAGCACCACGCAGCCCGCGACCGAGAAGTCGTCCTGGGAGGGCATGAAGGTCTTCGACATCACCGACAAGAAGAACCCCAGGTATGTCGCCGCCGTCGAGACCGCCTGCGGCTCGCACACGCACTCGCTGGTGCCGAAGCGCGACAACGTCTACATCTACGTCTCGTCGTACTCGCCGAGCAGCACGTTCCCCGACTGCCAGCCGCCGCACGACGGCATCTCGGTCATCAAGGTGCCGCGCAAGGCGCCCGAGAAGGCCGCGGTGGTGAGCTTCCCGGTGCTCTTCCCCGGTGAAGGACCGGACGGCGGCGGCAACCCCGGCGCACCCACCAACCCGGGCGTCTCCAAGACCACCGGCTGCCACGACATCACCGTGCTGCCCTCCAAGGACCTCGCGGCGGGCGCCTGTATGGGCGACGGCATCCTGATGTCCATCAAGGACCCGGAGCATCCGAAGGTCATCGACCGGGTCCAGGACAACGTGAACTTCGCGTTCTGGCACTCGGCCACCTTCAACCAGAAGGCGGACAAGGTCGTCTTCACCGACGAGCTGGGCGGAGGCGGCGGGGCCACCTGCAACGCGCAGACCGGCCCGAACCGCGGCGCCGACGGCATCTATGACATCGTCGGCAAGGGCGAGAGCCGCAAGCTCGTCTTCCGCGGCTACTACAAGATCCCGCGCCACCAGGCGGACACCGAGAACTGCGTCGCCCACAACGGGTCGCTGATCCCGGTCAAGGGTCGCGACCTCATGGTCCAGGCCTGGTACCAGGGCGGCGTCTCCGTCTGGGACTTCACCGACTCCGCGCACCCCGAGGAGATCGCCTACTTCGAGCGCGGACCGCTCACCACGGACACCCTCACCGTGGGCGGCTCCTGGTCGGCGTACTACTACAACGGGTACATCTACTCGAACGACATCGCCAAGGGGTTCGACGTCCTGAAGCTGACCGACCGCCGCACGGACCCCGCGCAGCGGGTCCGGCTCGATGAGCTGAACGTCCAGACCCAGCCGGACTACTTCGGCTGACCGCTGCTCTCCGGCGGGCGGTCCTCCGTCGCGAAGAACCGCGACAGATCCGCGTCGTAGGCCTCGTCGGTCCCCTCGGGGGCCGGCGGGGCACCCATCTCCCAGGCGAGGCCGTACCGCTTGAACAACTCGGCCCGCAGGACGGCAAGCGGCATGGGAACGCCCGGCACCAGCGCCGCGTAGACCGCGCCCATCAGCAGGGCCCGCAGCATCGGGTAGTCGGTCTCGGGGGCCGCCGAGCCGTGCCGTGCGACCGTGTCCCGCAGCAGCTCCCCCAGCCGCTGCTGCTCGGGGCACTGCACGAACCCCTCGGCCTGCAGGATCCCCGCCATGTGCTGCCGCATCAGCACGCGGTGGTGCACGGTCAGGCCCAGGATCGCGTCGATGGCCCGCGCCATCCGCTCCCGGCCGTCCTCCGTGCGCGGCTCGCGCTCCAGCGCCTCCTGCAGGGTGCGGTGCATCAGCCGGTGCACGGCCGACTGGAGGAGCTGCCGCTTGCCGGGGAAGTAGTACGACACCAGGCCCCGCGCGGAGCCGGCGCGGTCCGCGATGTCGCCGAGGGTGGTCGCGTCGTAGCCGCGCTCGCTGACCAGTTCGACGGCCGCGTGCAGAAGCCGCTCGCGGGAACGCCGCCGCAATTCTTCATTGACCGAGGCGCTGCGCGGCGACATCCTGGACTCCTGCGTTGACTGGCTGCCAGCCAACTATACTCAGTGCGTCCCGGGACCGCGCCTCGCAGGCCGGCCCCGGACGGCGCCTGCCCCGGGCCACACGGGGGATGGTCCAGGGCAGGCGCGCACCCCTCCTCTCCCGCCACCGGTGTCGCACAGCCGGTGAACCCTCCCTAGAGTGGTCAGCAGTCACCGAGGAGGCGTACAGACATGGATCAGGACCAGATCCTGGGCAGGATTTCGGCCATGGTGGAGGAGGAGCGCGCTCTGCGGGAGGCGGTGTCGTCCGGCCGCATCGACAGTGCGACGGAACAGGAGCGCCTCGGCGACCTGGAACGCGCCCTGGACCAGTGCTGGGACCTGCTGCGCCAGCGCCGCGCGAAGGCCGAGTTCGGCGAGAACCCGGACGAGGCACAGGTCCGCCCGGCGTCGCAGGTCGAGGGCTACGAGAGCTGAGAGCCTGTGTCACATCCCAGCCGGGCGCCGCGCGCCGCCTGGCACGTACTCCCCCAAGCTCTTCGAGCAGGGGTGATCCCCAGCCGCATTGCCGAAACGTCCTGGTAGCTCCGCCACGAGGACGCTCCGGCGCCTTGCGATCGCACCAGACGACGTGCGCTGATCCGGCTGGGGATGTGACACAGGCTCTGACAGCCGAGGCGCGCGCCCGGCTCAGTCGATCAGGTCCAGCATCGGACGGAGCCCGTCCGGGCGCTCGGTCACGGTGCGGTGCTCCACGAAGTGCACCGCGCAACCCAGGTCCGCCGCGCCGCCGTCGGCGCGGCGGTCGTCGCCGACCATCAGCGTGTCCTGCGGGGCGACGCCGAGCGCGTCTCAGGCGAGCGCGAACAGCCGGGTGTCCGGCTTCTGGATGCCGTGTTCGTACGACAGCACGTACGCGTCCACATACCGGTCGACGCCGTGCTCGCGGAAGACCGGCCGCAGGTCCCAGCCGATGTTGCTGACCACGCCGACGGCCACCCCGCGCTCGCGCAGCGCGGCCAGCACCTCCACCGTGTCGGGGTAGGGCCGCCAGGCGGCGGACGTCATATGACGGTCGTACAGCGCGTCGTGCAGCCGCGCATCCGGCAGTCCCACCCGGCGGGAGAGCCCGGTGAACGCGGCCCGGTGCGCCTCGGCGCTGCGGTCACGCACCGCCCAGAGCGCGGCCAGGTCATCCGGCAGTGGCCCCGTGGGGGAGGCACCGCCCGCCAGCGCGCCCGCGGCCTCCAGCTGCCCCGCCAGCCGCAGCAACTCGCTTTCGGGCAGCGTCACGTCGGCCTCCGCGAGCACCGCGCGCAGCCACGACTCGGTCGACTCGATGCGGAAGAGGGTCCCGGAGAAGTCGAAGAGCACGCCTTTGATCGCCATGGGGCCGATCCTTCGTGACACACCCCCCACGGTCAAGGACGCCGTTCGCGCCGGACCGGCTCTTCCTCCCCTTGGCACCACCGTTCGTACGACGCCACCGTGAGCGCGACCAGCAGGGCCCCCAGCAGCCAGCCGCCCAGCACGTCCGACGGCCAGTGCACGCCCAGCCAGACGCGCGTCAGCCCGACGCCCACGACCGAGACCACGGCCACCGTGAGCGCCGTACGCCACAACAGGCGCCCGGCGCCGAGGCGGTGCAGGAGCCACAGCAGCAGTCCGCACACCGCGGTCGCCGTCATGGCGTGACCGGAGGGGAAGGCCGCGTAGTGGGCGGAGTCGACGGGATTCGGCCACACCGGGCGGGGGCGGCCGACAGCCGCCTTGAGCGCGTTCTGCGCCAGCGCCGCGAGCGCGCACGTGGCCGCCACCCACAGCGCCAGCCGCCACGCTCTGCGCCGCCACAGCAGCCAGACCACGGCGGCAGCGCACAGGGCGCGCATGGTCTGGGGGTCCCACACCCAGTCCGTGAGGACGCGGGCCACGTGCGTGATTCCGCGGTGTTCGACCGCCCAGCGGTGCATGGTGGTCGCGATGTCGCCGTCGAGCGTCATGAGCGGCCGCCAGGAGACGGCGACCAGTACCAGGAGCAGCACTGACGGGGCGGCGAGAGCGGCGGCGGTGAGCGCCGCGGTCCGCGGGGCCGGAGGGCGGGACGGTGAGTCGACAGGCGCGGGGTGCATACCGTGATCCTCGCCGACACGTGCGGCCATGGGTCAAGCCCGGGCCGCCGGGCGCCTGCCGTGACTACCCGAGTGCGCGCAGCCCCGGTACGAACGCCACCAGCACCGGAATCACCGGGACCAGCGCCGCGGTCGCCGTCAGCCGCAGCCGCCGCGCCGCCGGAAGCCGGTCCGGGGGAGTGAGGAGGCGGTGCACACGCTGCGGAACATGGGCCTGCGGGGTGGGGCAGGGCCCGAACACGCCACGGTCCTCATTGAGTTCCACCAGCGCGAGCGCGGTGGTGAGGCGGCCGTGGCGGCGCGAGGCCATGTCGTCGGCGGCGAGTTCGACCAGCCGGTGCATCTCGTCGCGGAACGCGGCGAAGACGGGCACCTGGGGAAACCCGTTGGCCAGTGCGGCCGAGGAGTGCAGCAGCCAGTGGTGCCGGGCCCGCGCGTGGCCCTGCTCATGGGCGAGCACCGCGTCCAGTTGCCTGCCCTTGAGCCGGCGCAACGCTGCCGTGGTGACGACCAGTCGGGGTGCCGGTCCGGGCAGCCACCAGGCGTCCGGGCGCTCCCCCTCCAGCACCACCAGTCGGTCGCCGCGCGGCTCCTCGCCGGGCAACAGCGGGGCCCGCACCAGCAGTTCGGTGCGGCTGTGCCGACGGCGCGCCCGTGCCCGGGAGACCTCCCGGACCAGCATCGCCGCGCTCCACACGCCGCCGCACGCCAGCGCCACCGCGGTCGTCGCGGCCCAGGGGCTCCCCGTGCTCAGCGCGTACGCGGCCACCACCGAGTGCGGGGCGGGGGCGAACACATGGCCCCGCACGGCCGCCCACGCGGCGGCCGCGCTCAGCGTCATCGACAGCACGCAGCACACCAGGACCGCCGCCACCACGCACTGCCACACCCACAGGGCGACCACCGGTTCGCGGTCCGGCCAGTCCGCCCGGGCGAGCAGCCGTGGAGCGAGGACGGCGGTCAGCGCGCCGAGCAGCAGCAGTGCCGCGGGGACCATCATGGGCCGAAGCCTATGAGCCGGGCGGGGGCACGGCCTACGTACTGTCGCGGCAAAGTGACGCACGCCACGGTTGCGCGGCGTGCTGTCCCACCGCCGACCTGCTGCCGGCTCCGCCCGGCGCCCGGGTCACAGCGTGAGGAGCATCGCCAGCATCGCGATCGCCATGGACAGGCGGCAGGCACGCGCGAGTTCGCGCCGGTCGCCCCAGCCCGTGCCCGGCGCACCCCCGGCCGCGGCCACCGCCACCGCGGGCACCAGCCGTACTCCGGACCACAGCACATAGACCGTGAAGTAGAGCAGCAGTGTCCCGGTCAGCGGCGATACGCCGCCGTGCGTGTGGTGTCCGTGCGAGGCGGCCATCGCCGCCGCCATGTAGACCATGGCGCACGCGCCGATCAGATGGTGCACATGGTGGGTGCCGCGCCGGGCTTCCCACAGGGCCCGTACGGCCGCCCCGCCGAAGACCACGGCGTAGGTGATCCACACGGCGCGCGGCGGCACGGCGACCGCCGCGGGCACGGCCATCACCGCCATGCCGAACCCCATCAGCGCCTCGCCGCCCGCGGCCCGGCGCTGTTCCTCGACGGTGCTGCGCATCCGCAGCAGACAGTAGGCCCCGGTCGCCGCACACAGCGCGACGAGCAGCCAGCCGGGCGAAGCCGGTCCGTGCACCGCGCACCTCCCCGCTGGACGGTCTCGGACGGTCACCGGGGGCATGCCCGTGACGCAGGGTGCGCACGCAAGCGCACAGGGGTACAGGGGGAGCGCAGGCACGGCGCGGCAGGCCGGGCGCGGTCGCCGTCATTCGTTTACAAGTAAAACATCTGTGCTTATGTCCATGAGCAGCGTCACCCCCCGAACCTCCCGAGTGCGCCCTTTGCCCCTCTCCGGCCATCTGCGCCTCGGCAGGCCCTCGGAGATCCGCACTGAGCGTGGTCGCCGCGGTCGCCCCGCCGAACCTGACACTGCTCGCCCTCGGCCGCCTCGACCCGGCCGTCTACACGATGGCGGGCTCGCTGTGCGCCCCGTACGCGCACAACCGCCCCTACGCGGCCCGCGCCCTGACTCTCGTCCGGGTCGTCCTCGGCATGCTCGGCGGCCTCGCCGTCGCCCTGGCCGCCGCGTCCCTCACCACGAACGCCGTGGTCCTGGTGACCGTGGGCGCCCTGCTCGCGGCGGTACAGAAGGCGCTCTGCGACGCGACCCGCATCGGGCCGCCCGGCAACGTGATCTTCACCTTCGTCAGCTCGGCGTCCCTCTTCGCCCCGAAGACCCTGGGTCAGGTCCCCGCCCACCTCGGTCTCGCCGCCGCGTCGGGCGCCTGGTCCTGGATCGTCGGCATGGCCCCCGGCCTGCTGCGGCCACACGGCCCCGAGCGCCGCGCCACCGCCCACGCCCTGAGCGCCGCCGCC
The DNA here is from genome assembly GCF_040682835.1 of Streptomyces sp. NPDC051104. Lineage (NCBI taxonomy): Bacteria > Bacillati > Actinomycetota > Actinomycetes > Kitasatosporales > Streptomycetaceae > Streptomyces > Streptomyces sp. NPDC051104. Next base: position 70,714 of record NZ_JBFBBS010000011.1, read on the forward strand.
GTGTTCGCCGAGACCGGGGCGGCCGTCGCCCGGGCCGGTGCCGCGGCCGCCGTGCACACCGCCTGGCAGTCGCTGCTGTCCACCGGCTCTGCATCCCGGCACGCCCTGGCACGGCTCGTCGTCCGTGCCGAGGTCGCGCTCGCGGCGCCCGACGACACCGACCCCGAGCGGCTGCGCGCCCGGGCGCGCGACCTGCGCGGCACCGGGCCCGTCCCGCTCCCGGACGACCTCGGCGGGACCGCCGACGAACTCCTCGGCGTGGAGGCCGAACTCGCGAGTCCGCAGCGCCCCCTGCGCCGCAGGCTCGGCCCGCTCGCCCCCATCGCCCTGCGCACCGCCCTCGGCTGCGCCCTCGCCGGATACGTCTCCCTCGCGCTCGGCGTCGGCCGCCCGTACTGGGCGCTGGTCACCGCAGCCTCGCTGTACCAGGCCAATGTCACCCTCACCTGGCGCCGAGGCATCCAGCGCGTCATCGGCAACCTCCTCGGCGTCCTGCTCTTCGCGGCCATCGCCCCGCTCGCGCACCTGAACCAGCTCGCCCTGGTGCTGTGCGGCCTGGTCTTCGACTTCGGCGCCGAGGCGCTCATCAGCCGCAACTACTGGCTCGGCAGCGTCTGTGTGACGCCGATGGCCCTGCTCATCACCGAGTTCGCCCGCCATCAGGAGCCCGCCGCGCTGATGGCCGACCGGATCCTGGACACCCTCATCGGAGCGCTGGTCGGCTTCGTCGCCGCGATCGTCGTCACCAACCGGCGCGCCGGCGACCGCCTCGACCACGCCCTCGCCGCCGTCGACCGCGCCCGCGAGCGCGCGGCCCGGCTCCTGGCCGCCGAGCACGTCGAGCCGGGAGCTCTGGAAAGCGCACGCCGCGTCCTCGCCGCAGCCCTCGTGGAGCCGCGCGCCACGGCCGACGCCGCGGCCGGCGAGTGGTGGCAGCGCGCCCTGCCCGAGGAGCGGGTGCTGCGCGCCGAACAGGCCGGACACCGTACGCTCGCCGCGACGGTACGACGGCAGGGACTGCACACCTCGGAAGGCGCACGGACATGACGGCAGTGAACGGACCGACGACGCGGGCGCAGGGCGGTGCTGCCGGACCGGCGCCCGTCGCGGGCGACATCGTCGCCGCCGTCGTGCGCCAGTGGCGGACCGTCCGCCCCGACATCGACACCGGGCCCATGGAGATCATCGGGCGGGTCAACCGTTGCGCCGCCCTGCTCCAGCAGGCCGAGGACGCCCCGCTGCGCCGCGCCGGGCTCACCCGGCCGGAGTTCGACGCCCTCGGCACGCTGCGCCGCACGGGGCACGAGCTGACGCCCGGAGAGCTGGCCCGGGAGACCTTCTCCTCCGGCGCCGCGGTCACCAAACGGATCAAGCAGCTCGCCGAGCGCGGCCTGGTCGAGCGGCGCGGGGACTACCGTGACCGCCGCGTGGCGCATGTGCATCTGACGGAGGCGGGCCGCGAGCTGATCGACGCCGTCCTGCCCGAGCAACTGTCGTACGAGACCGCCGTCCTGTCCGGGCTCGGCACCGACGACCGGCGTCAACTCGCGGAACAGCTGGGCGAGTTGCTCGTCCAGCTGGAAGGCCGACTCGGCGCACCGCGCGGCTGACGGCGCACTCGACGGCGACACCCGCAACCCCTACGACCAGCGCTCGGCGTACGACCCGGTCATCGACCGGGTGACGCTCACCCCGCTGACCGCGGCCCCTTGACCCGAGGTTGTCCGCCGAGAACCAGAGGCACCCGGACTAGCCCTCCTGACCTGCGACGTAGATGCCGAAGACCGCGCCCTGCGGGTCCTTCAGGACGGCGATGCGCGGGCCGTCCGGGACCGAGGTGGGTTCCATGAGGACGCCCGCACCCGCCTGTGTCGCGACCTGCACCGTGGCGTCCACGTCCTCGACGGCGAAGTACGGCAGCCAGTGCGACGGCACCTCGGGCGGGAACCGGTCGCCCATCGTCACCATGCCGCCGAAGTCGGCGCCGTCGATGCCCCACTGCGTGTACTGCTCGGAAGGGTGCACGCTCCAGCCGAAGACGGTCGTGTAGAAGTCGGTGACCCGCTCCGGGACCCGGGTCAGGAGCTCCACCCAGCCGAGCGAGCCCGGCGCGTTGAGCAGCCCCGCCCCGGGGAAGGCCCGCGGCTGCCACATCTGGAAGACGGCGCCGCCCGGATCGCCGGCGACCGTGAAACGGCCCGCGTCGAAGACGTCCATCGGCCCCAGGAGCACCGTGCCGCCGGCCGCGCGCACCGCCTCGGCCGCCGCGTCCGCGTCGGCCACCGAGAACGTCACGTTCCAGGCGACCGGCTGCGATTCCTGGAAGAGCGGGGCGAGGGCCGCGACCGCCGCGTCCCCCAGATGCGCGATCGTGTAGCCGCCCGCCTCAGGCCGCGGGTCGGTCTCCGGCCGCCAGCCGAGCAGCTCGGTGTAGAACCGCTTGGCGGCCTCCAGATCGCTGGTGCCCAGCTCCGTCCAGCAGGGGCCGCCGGTCACCGGCGCGTCGAGCTTCATGAGACACCTCCGGTCACCGGGCTCCCCCTGACCACGCTAAGGCCACCTCCGGCGGGCGGCATCAGGTCCCCGGCCGGTACCGCAGGGGATGGTCGGCCGGGACCTCGACGAGCACGATCTCGGTGCCGTCCGGGTCCTCGATCCACATCTCGATCAGACCCCACGGCTCCTTCACCGGCGGCCGCGCGATCGCGACCCCGGCGTCGGCCAGCTCCCTGTGCGCCAAGGCCACGTCCGGTACCTGCAGCCACAGCTTCAGGCCCGGTGAGGGCGGGGTCTCGCTGCGGCCCGCCACCTCGAGGAAGCCGCCGCCGAGGAAGTACACGACCCCGCGATCCGGCCCTGTACCGAACTCCCTGTAGACCGGAAGCCCGAGTTTCCCGCCGTAGAAGGCCCGGGACCGCTCCGGATCGGCCGGGCGCAGAAGGGTGCGGCTGCTCAGTACGTGGACCATGCATGTGGAGCCTAGTGGGCGGGTTACCCTCATCGATGCCCGCGCCGCGCCACGGAACATGGAGAAGCATCCCAATGGACAGCCCCGCCACCGCTGACACCGCCACGACCGGTCTGGCCTTCCGCGACGCCACGGAGGCCGACGTCGACGCGCTGGTCGCGCTGGTGGAGTCGGCGTACCGCGGCGACTCCAGCCGGGTGGGCTGGACCACCGAGGCGGACATCCTCGAGGGCCGGCGGACCGACCCGGAGGGCGTGCTCGAGGTGATCAAGTCGCCCGACAGCCGGCTGCTGACCGTGGAACGCGACGGGTCGATCATCGCCTGCTGCCAGCTCGAGCACCGCGGCGACCACGCCTACTTCGGCATGTTCGCGGTCAGCCCCACGCTGCAGGGCGGCGGCCTCGGCAAGGTGGTCATCGCCGAGGCGGAGCGCACGGCCCGCGAGACCTGGGGCGTCAAGGAGATGCAGATGACCGTCATCTCCGTCCGGGACGACCTCATCGCCTGGTACGAGCGGCGCGGCTACCGCCGTACGGGACAGATGAGCCCCTTCCCGTACGGCGACGAGCGCTTCGGCATCCCCCAGCGCGACGACCTCCAGTTCGAGCTGCTGGTCAAGCCGCTGGTGTGACCGTGTGCGTGAAGGTCACGCCGTGAAGCGGCCGGTGCGCCTGATCTCCGGGTAGTCGGTGGTCGCGCCGTCCAGCTCGAGCGCGCGGACGAGCCGCAGATGCTCCGGGGTGTTGACGACCCAGCCGATGATCCTCAGGCCCGCCTCGTGGGCGTGCTCGACGACCTCCAGGGTCAGCCGGCGAATGTTGAGGCACACGGTCGCCGCGCCGGCCTGCACGGCCCGCTCCACGACGTCGGTGCCGTGGCGGTCGGCGATCAGCGCTGTGCGGACGCCCGGCACGAGCCGGGCGATCTCCCTGACCGCCTCGTCGTGGAACGAGGACACCTCCACCCGGCCGACCAGGTCCCGGCGGTGCATCACCTCGGCCAGTGCCTGTGCCGCCGCCACGTCCTTGATCTCCGCCTGGATCGGTGTCCTCACCGCGTCCAGGACGTCCTCGAAGACGGGGACCCGCTCACCACGGCCCGCGTCGAGCGCGCGCAACTCGGCGAGGGTCTTCTCCACGATCGGCCCCGTACCGTCGGTCGTACGGTCCACCTGGTCATCGTGCATGACCACCAGAGCACCGTCCTTGCTCAGATGCAGATCCAGCTCGATCTGATCGAGGCCCGCGCGTTCGGCGGCGACAAAGGACCGGAGGGTGTTCTCGGGTTCGACACCCATCACTCCACGGTGACCGATGGTGAGGAAGTTCAAGGTTCGGCTCGCTTCCGTCGACGGCGGCTCGGGCAGCCGCGCGACGCTCCCGGACCGGCGCGGCTCGGCCCGCAGCCTAGTGGCCCGGCCGCGCCCCGAACCCGACCGTGCCGGGGTCGGGGGCGCACGGAGCGGCGCGAAACCGGACTGAGCGGCCGGTCGGGTGTCACCCCGGGGTGGGCGCGTCTCGCCCGTGTTGACCGTCCCGTACCCCACGCCCGATGGCCGGAAGTCGCCTCTCTGTCCCGCGGGCGGGGCCGAACAAGCGTTCAGCGGAAGTCGTCGCCTGTCTCGTGCAGTACAGGAAAATGAACGGTGAAGGCGTGGTTCGACAGGATAATTTGTCGACTGCCCTCTTGCTGGGAGAAACCCCGTATGCATACGGTGTGCTCACGCGAGGTTCTCCGGTGAAGGATGGGTCATGAGGGAAATTCTTGTGCAGGCGGGTTCGGAGGAGCGGGTTCCTCCGCAGGACAGGGTGGTGGACCACCCCGCTTGGCCCGTGCTCAAGGATGCCGTGGAGCAGATCCGGCCATGGCAGGCCAAGGACGGTTCGATCGACTTCGACGCCGAGGGCGCACCGGAGCGTGCCGAGGCGGAGGCCGCCGTGGGCCGTGCGACGCAGGCCGTGGAGGAGCTCTCCCCGCTGCTGCCGCACGACGCCGCCTACCACGAGGCGCTCGTGAAGGACCTGCGCCGGTGGGCCGAGGAGGGCTTCCAGGTGCCCGACTTCCTGGACTCGCTGCTGGCCTTCCAGCCTGCCGCCAGGCGCGAGGACGGCCTCCAGCACCTGGTCGTCTTCCCGATGTACACGCAGAACGGCAACCCGAACCGCAACCTCGAAGCGGTCGTGCTGCGCATGGTCTGGCCCGACTGGCTGGCCGAGCTGGAGCGCACCCGCTATGACAACCCGCTGTTCTGCGGCATCAAGTTCGAGGACTTCACGGCGGGCTACGACACCAACTCCGCCGTCCTGTTCCCGGAGACCATCGCCGTGCGCGAGGCGCCGGAGCGGTTCTCCTGGGGCGGTATCTTCTGCGACCGCGAGGCCGCCCGCTTCCGCCGCGTGACCGCGGCCGCCGTCGACATCCTGGGCCTTGAGCTGCCCGAGGAAATCGCCGCGATGGTCCACGACCAGAAGCGCTGCGAAGAGGCCTTCGTGCTCTGGGACATGGTCCACGACCGCACCCACAGCCACGGCGACCTGCCGTTCGACCCGTTCATGATCAAGCAGCGCCAGCCGTTCTGGATGTACGGCCTCGAGGAGCTGCGCTGTGACCTCACCGCCTTCAAGGAGGCCGTGAAGCTCCAGGCCGACGGCGTGCCGCAGGCCCGGGACGTGCAGTACGCGGTGCTGTTCGACCGGATGTTCCGCTTCCCGGTCACCGGCGAGCGCGTGCGCAACTACGACGGCCTCGGCGGGCAGCTGCTCTTCGCCTACCTGCACAAGCACGACGTCGTCCGCTGGACCGACAACAAGCTGTCGATCGACTGGGAGCGCGCCCCGCAGGTCACCAACCAGCTGTGCGCAGAGATCGAGAAGCTGTACAAGGACGGCATCGACCGCCCCAAGCTCGTGCACTGGTTCGCCGGATACGAGCTGGTCTCCACCTACCTCGCCCCGCACCCGGGCTCCAAGTGGGCCAAGGGCCCCGATGCCCTCGATCTGACGCAGCCGCCGCGTAAGCTCGTGGACGACGTGCTTCCGGACGAGTTTCCGCTGAGCATGTTCTATGAGGCGTTGCGGAAGAAGCTCAACAACGTGATCGCCTCGACCAAGGGCATCACGGCTCAGGCGGCCGAGCGGGTCGCCGCGTGAGCGCCCTTGGAACCGGTAAGGCCGCTCGGCAGGAGGCGAAGATGCGGAACGGGAACGGGCCACTGGCCGGTGCGGTGATCGCGGTGGCCGGCGCGGGCGGACCGGCCGGCCGGGCGGCGCTGCTCCGGCTCGCCGAGGCGGGGGCCACCGTCGTCGGCTCGGACAACGACCCGGAGCGGCTCGCGGAAGCCGTGGACACGGCCCGCTACGCGTACGGCGGCGCCACCGTCACCGGGGACACGGTGGACCTGCTCGACCTGCAGTCCACCCGCGACTGGGCCGCCCACGTCGAGAAGGACTTCGGCCGGGTCGACGGTGTGGTGCACCTCGTCGGCGGCTGGCGCGGCAGCGAGACCTTCACCAGGACCAAGCTCGACGACTGGGACCTGCTCGAACTGCTGCTCATCCGCACGGTGCAGCACACCTCGCTCGCCTTCTTCGACGCCCTGCAGCGCAGCGACCGCGGCCGGTACGTCCTGATCAGCGCCGCGGGCGCGAGCAAGCCCACCGCGGGCAACGCCTCCTACGCCGCCGCGAAGGCCGCCGCAGAGGCCTGGACGCTCGCCATGGCCGACGCCTTCAACAAGGCGAAGGGTGAGGGCGAGCTGACGTCGGCGGCTGCCATCCTGGTGGTGAAGGCACTGGTGCACGACGCGATGCGCGCCGCACGCCCCAACGCGAAGTTCGCGGGCTTCACCGACGTCAAGGACCTGGCCGAGGCCATCGCCGGCGTCTGGGAGAAGCCCGCCACCGAAGTGAACGGAACCCGTCTGTGGCTGACCGAGAAGCCGTGAACCCTCCCAGGACCGACGCGCGCCGTCATCACGACCCGGAGGTCCGCGGTTTCGCCAGCGACAACTACGCCGGGGCCCACCCGGAGGTGATCGCCGCCCTGGCCGTGGCCAACGGCGGGCACCAGGTCGCGTACGGCGAGGACGCGTACACCGAGAACCTCCAGCGGATCATCCGCAGCCACTTCGGGGCCACGGCCGAGGCCTTCCCGGTCTTCAACGGCACCGGCGCCAACGTCGTCGCGCTGCAGGCGGTCACCGACCGCTGGGGCGCGGTGATCTGCGCGGAGTCCGCCCATATCAACGTCGACGAATGCGGGGCGCCGGAGCGCGTGGGCGGCCTGAAGCTGCTCACCGTGCCGACCCCGGACGGCAAGCTCACACCCGAGCTGATCGACCGGCAGGCGTACGGCTGGGAGGACGAGCACCGCGCCATGCCGCAGGTCGTCTCGATCACCCAGAGCACCGAACTGGGCACCCTCTACACGCCCGACGAGATCCGCGCGATCTGCGAGCACGCCCATGCACACGGTATGAAGGTGCACCTGGACGGCTCCCGCATAGCCAACGCGGCCGCCTCCCTGGACGTGCCGATGCGCACGTTCACCAACGCGGCCGGAGTGGACATCCTGTCGCTGGGCGGGACGAAGAACGGCGCGCTGTTCGGCGAGGCCGTCGTCGTCGTCAACCAGGAGGCGGTCAGCCACATGAAGCACCTGCGCAAGCTGTCCATGCAGCTCGCCTCCAAGATGCGCTTCGTCTCGGTCCAGTTGGAGGCCCTGCTCGCCAAGGACCTCTGGCTGCGCAACGCCCGCCACGCCAACGAGATGGCCCAGCGCCTCGCCGAGGGCGTGCGCGCGGTCCACGGAGTGGAGATCCTCCACCCGGTTCAGGCCAACGCCGTGTTCGCACGCCTGCCGCACGACGTGAGCGAGCGCCTGCAGAAGCGCTTCCGCTTCTACTTCTGGAACGAGGCCGCGGGCGACGTGCGCTGGATGTGCTCGTTCGACACGACCGAGGACGACGTGGACCGGTTCGTGGCGGCACTCAAGGAGGAGATGGCGCGCTAGCCGCCGCAGAGACACGTCAGCTCGCCAATTGCATAGTTATGCGGTCGCTCGAAAAGTCATTGACTCTCGGGTGGCCGCATTCCTATGCTCTGCGGACATGGAGCTGATCCAGGAAACGCCCGACCTGTCCGCCTACTTGGCTGCCGATGAGGTCATCGACCATGACCATCCCCTGGTGCGGGAAACCGCCGCGCGCCTTGCGGGGGACGTCCAGGATTCGTATGCCTATGCGCGAGCGGCCTATGAATACGTCCGCGACGCCATTCCGCATTCCGCCGACAGCGGTGACCTGCGGGTCACCTGGCGGGCCTCCGACGTGCTGGAGCAGCGCACCGGAATCTGCTACGCCAAGGCGCACGCCCTGGCGGCGCTGCTGCGGGCGGAGGACATTCCGACGGCCCTGTGCTACCAGCGGCTGGCGCACGACGACGGCGGCGGTCACGCCGTGCACGGTCTGGTCGCCGTGCGGTTCAACGGCGCCTGGCATCGTCAGGACCCCCGCGGCAACAAACCGGGCGTCGACGCCCAGTTCTCCCTCGACGGCGAGCGCCTCGCCTGGATCCCCGACGCGAAGTCCAGCGAGGTGGACTATCCAGTCCTGTATGCTGTACCTCACCCGGCGGTGGTGAGGGCCCTCAAGGCCGCACCCGACCGGCCGACCCTCTGGAAGACGCTCCCCACCGCACTCTGAGGCAGGCGATGACTCCCACCCTGACCGTGTCCGACGAGGTGCGTGCCCTCGCGCCCGGCTTCACACATGTCGCGATCGAAGCCCACGGTCTCGTGAGCGGGCCCAGCACCGAGGCCACGTCCGCCCTGCTCGACGACGCCGCCCGCCGACTCGCCGCCCGCCTGGACGGACGCGCCCCGCACGAGGATCCGCACATGGCGGCCTGGCGCTCGGTGTACACGGCCTTCGGAGCCAAGCCGTCCCGCACCCGCAACTCCGCCGAGGCGCTCGCCAAGCGGGCCCTGTCGGACGCCGGGTTGCCCAGGATCAACGTGCTCGTCGACATCTACAATGCCATCAGCGTCGCCCATCTCATCCCGGTCGGCGGCGAGGACCTCGACCGCATCCAGGGCGCCATGCACCTCGTACGGGCCGCGGGGGACGAGGAGTTCGTGACCGTCGCTGCGGGCGAGGAGACCGTGCAACACCCGGACACCGGCGAGGTGGTCTGGCGCGACGCGGCCGGCGTGACCTGCCGCCGCTGGAACTGGCGCCAGGGTCCCCGCACCCGGCTCACCGAGGAGTCCACCTCCGCGCTCTTCCTGCTGGAGAGCCTGGACCCGATGCCGGTGGCGGACGTCGAGCAGGCCGGTGCCGAACTCGCGGAATTGCTGGAGAAGTTCAGCCCCGGGGCGAGGATCACCGTCCACGCCCCTGCCTGACGGACCTCAGTGCGCCTCGGCGGCGCGCAGCGCCTCGGGGGTCGGCGCGGTGCCACCGAGATGGGCCGGCATCCACCAGGCGTCCTCCTGGCCCTTGGGCCGACCCGGGTAGGCGCGCTGCGCGGCCTCCAGCAACTCCTGGACCCGCTCGCGCAGCTGACGGGTCAGGACGCCCGCGTATGTCTCGCGGGAGGCCTCGATCGCCTCACCGACCCGGATCGTGATCGGGGTGTGGCTGCGCTTGAAGTTGCGCGGGTGGCCCTTGGTCCACAGCCGCTGGGTGCCCCACAGGGCCATCGGGACCAGCGGGACGCCCGCCTCCTGGGCCAGGCGCACCGCACCGGACTTGAAGCTCTTCAGGGTGAACGACTCGGAGATGGTCGCCTCCGGAAAGACTCCCACCACCTCGCCCGACCTCAGTGAGTCCAGCGCGTGCGCGTACGCCGCCTCGCCCTGCTTGCGGTCCACCGGGATGTGCTTCATGGCGCGCATCAGCGGGCCGGAGATGCGGTGCCGGAAGACGGATTCCTTGGCCATGAAGCGCACCAGGCGCTTCTGCGGCAGCGCCGCCAGGCCGTTGAAGATGAAGTCCAGATAGCTGATGTGGTTGCTCACCAGCACCGCACCGCCGGAGCGGGGGATGTTCTCCGAGCCCTCGCAGTCGATCTTCAGGTCCCACGCCTTGAACATCGTGCGGGCCAGACCGATGACGGGACGGTAGACGAGCTCAGCCATGGATGGGGACGGACCCTTCTCTCAGCCTGGGAAGGGACTCCCAGCGGGAAGTTACGCAGCCGTAGGTTTACGGCTTGCCGCAGATCGTGCCTGAAGAACGGACGCGGGGCCAGTCCTGGTGCCCGTGTACGGCGAGATCCTCGTCACGTCAGCCGTTCGCACCACCCGGGCCTGATGCCCCGTCAGTCCGCGCGGACCGCCACACGCCGCATGAGCAGGTACGCCTCGCACCCGAGGCAGTACCCGAACGCGGCGTTGAGGAAGGCGGCGGCGAGCGCCGCCCCGGTGGCCGCCAGCCCCAGCCACCGCGGCCCCGCGGTGTAGCCGACCAGCCCGACGACGGTGAAGACGAGCCCGACAGCCTGGGCGAACTGCGGCGGCTGCGGCGCCTCGAACTCCGTCGGCGGCCCGAGCCGCGGGCGTACGACCCTCCGGAACAGCCATCCGTACGGTGAACGGGTCACGCCCCCGGCCGCGCCCAGCGCGAAGGCCAGCAACTGCCAGGCCAGCAGCCAGGCGCTGCCGGTGACCAGGACCACGGCCAGCACAACGGTCGTCACGGCCGCCCCGAAGCGCGGCCCCCTTACATCGATGTCCATGATTCAAGCATTCCGCATGAGAATCGGATCGGGGAGCCAGGAATCTTTGCGGTCTGGTGAACGCTGGAGCAGAAGATGACGGGACTTGTGGTGTGCGTGGCCGTGCTCGCGCTGGCGAGCGCGTACGGAGTGCTGCACCGGCGACGGAGCGGGAGAGTGAGAGTGCGCGGGCGGGACGAGGGAAAGCGGCTCGGCGCGGCCGAGTTGGGGCAGGGACTCGGCGAGCGGGCGACGCTCGTTCAGTTCTCCAGCGCCTTCTGCGCTCCGTGCCGGGCCACGCGACGGGTCCTCGGCGAGGTGGCCGACATGGTTCCGGGCGTGACCCACATCGAGATCGACGCCGAGGCGCACCTCGACCTCGTGCGCGAACTCGACATCCTGAAGACGCCCACCGTGCTGATCCTCGACGCCGGCGGACGGGTCGTGCGGCGAGCCACCGGCCGGCCTCGCAAGGCCGACGTCATCGCGGCGCTGGGGGAGGCGGTTTGACGGTTGTGTCCACGACGGTGACGTGCCTCCCGGATGCCGGGACGCACTTGACTGTGCGTACCACCTATCGTCAGCCTGACCGTATGCCCCCGGAACTCCTTCTCTTCGAGCGTGTCCACGTGGATCTGGCCCGCACCGCGAGTGCCTGCTGTCCGGCGTGCTGAGCACCCACGGACCCCAGGTCACCTCTCCCAGAAGGACGATCGCATGAGGGCCACGCCCGACCTCGTCACCCATCGGCTCGCCTCCCCGGACCTGCTCCGCTCCGTCTTCCGGCGGCACGCGGCCGGAGTCGCCGTGATCACCGCCCAGGGCGGCGGCAGGCCGGTCGGCTTCACCGCCACCTCCCTGACCTCCGTCTCCGCCGAGCCCCCGCTCGTCTCCTTCGGCATCGGCGTGGGCTCCTCCAGCTGGCCCGTCGTCTCGGAGGCCGAGCACGTCGGCGTGCACATACTCGGCGAGCACCAGGAGGACCTGGCCGGCACCTTCGCCACGAGCGGCGCCGACCGGTTCGGGGCACCGACCAGCTGGCGTGAGGGCCCGGAGGGGGTGCCCCTTCTGGACGACGTCCTCGCCTGGCTGGTGTGCCGCGTGGTGGCCCGGGTGCCCGCCGGGGACCATCGCGTCGTCCTCGCCGAGGTCGTCCTCGGTGATCCCTCGGGTGCCGGACGCCCCCTCCTGTACCACCAGGGCCGGTTCAACGGCCTCCGTGACTGAGTCGTCCTTGGCGGCCTCCGTGCCCGAGTCGTCGCCCGGCTGGTTACAGAGCGTTGTCAAGGTCACAGTTCAAAGCGCTTGCTTAGCGGGCATTCAGTCGATGTACTGGCGAGTAATATTTCGTTCGGAGCGCGGGGTCGCCCCGACCGGGATCGGCCGCTTCAGGCGCCTATGCTGCCTGCAAGAAGGCAGCCCAGAAATGACGATGCAGTAGGAGAGCCGGCGTGAGCTTGAGGATCGTTGTCACTGTGAAGTACGTGCCCGACGCCACTGGCGACCGGCACTTCGCCGATGACCTGACCGTCGACCGGGACGACGTGGACGGTCTGCTCTCCGAGCTCGACGAGTACGCGGTCGAGCAGGCGCTGCAGATCGCGGAGAACGCGGACGACGCCGAGGTCACCGTCCTGACCGTGGGCCCGGAGGACGCCAAGGACGCGCTGCGCAAGGCACTGTCGATGGGCGCCGACAAGGCGATCCACGTGGAGGACGACGACCTGCACGGCACGGACGCCATCGGCACCTCTCTGGTGCTGGCCAAGGCGATCGAGAAGGCCGGCTACGACCTGGTGATCTCCGGCATGGCCTCCACCGACGGCACCATGGGTGTCGTACCCGCGCTGCTGGCCGAGCGTCTGGGCGTCCCGCAGGTGACCCTGCTGTCCGAGGTCTCCGTCGAGGACGGCACCGTCAAGGGCCGCCGGGACGGCGACGCCGCCTCCGAGCAGCTTCAGGCGTCTCTTCCGGCCGTCGTGTCGGTGACCGACCAGTCGGGCGAGGCCCGCTACCCGTCCTTCAAGGGCATCATGGCGGCCAAGAAGAAGCCCGTGGAGTCCTGGGACCTGTCCGACCTGGAGATCGAGGCCGAGGAGGTCGGTCTCGAGGGTGCCTACACCACGGTCCAGGCCGCGGCCGAGCGCCCGGCGCGCACCGCGGGCACGATCGTCAAGGACGAGGGCGAGGGCGGCAAGCAGCTCGCTGAGTTCCTCGCGAGCCAGAAGTTCATCTAAGGGATCGACTCCCTTACCGACCCTCAGACTTCGCAAGAATCCGCAAGGAGATCCGTTCCCATGGCTGAAGTTCTCGTCTACGTCGACCACGTGGACGGTGCCGTCCGCAAGCCCACGCTGGAGCTGCTGACCCTGGCCCGCCGCATCGGCGAGCCGGTCGCCGTCGCCCTCGGCTCCGGTGCCGAGAACACCGCCGCCACGCTCGCCGAGCACGGCGCGGTCAAGGTCCTCACCCACGACGCCTCCGAGTACGCCGAGTACCTGGTCGTGCCGAAGGTGGACGCCATGCAGGCCGCCTGCGAGCAGGTGTCCCCGGCCGCCGTGCTGGTCCCGTCCTCCGCGGAGGGCAAGGAGATCGCCGCGCGTCTGGCGCTGCGCATCGGCTCGGGCATCATCACCGACGCCGTCGACCTCGAGGCCGGCGACGAGGGCCCGGTGGCCACCCAGTCGGTGTTCGCCGCGTCCTTCACCACCAAGTCCCGTGTCAGCAAGGGCACCCCGGTCATCACGGTGAAGCCGAACTCGGCCGCCGTGGAGGCCGCCCCGGCCGCGGGCACGGTCGAGGCCCTGTCGGTGACCTTCTCCGAGAAGGCGACCGGCACGAAGATCACCGGCCGTACGCCGCGTGAGTCCACGGGCCGCCCGGAGCTGACCGAGGCCGCGATCGTGGTCTCCGGAGGCCGTGGTGTGGGCGGTGCGGAGAACTTCGCGCTCATCGAGACCCTCGCCGACTCCCTGGGCGCGGCCGTCGGCGCCTCGCGTGCCGCGGTGGACGCGGGCTGGTACCCGCACACCAACCAGGTCGGCCAGACCGGCAAGAGCGTGTCCCCGCAGCTGTACGTCGCCACCGGCATCTCCGGCGCGATCCAGCACCGCGCCGGTATGCAGACCTCGAAGACCATCGTGGCGATCAACAAGGACGCCGAGGCGCCGATCTTCGACCTGGTCGACTACGGCATCGTCGGCGACCTGTTCGAGGTCGTCCCGCAGCTCACCGAGCAGATCAAGGCCCGCAAGGGCTGAGCGACTCCAGGGCTGGGAGGCCCCCGCGACCGCCCTGCGGTCGCGGGGGCCTTCGTTCGTCCCAGGGCTGCCGGTGGAGGGGCGGTTCGCGCACGAGACGGTGTTGACCGGCGGCAAGAGCCATGGATAGCTTCGCTCTACGGATTGTTGATTCCGTGCAGTGGAAAGCGGGAGGGGTGTGGAATGGGCCAGGGCCGGCAGGAGCGGGTGTCGACGAGCCTCGCGGGTGCCGTCGGTGAGGAGATCAGTGCCTCCCTCGCCCCGGTGGACGCCGAGTTGGCCCGCCGCTACCCGGGCGACCCCGGCAACCGCCAGCCCGTCCACACGGTCTACGTCCCCGGTGACGTCTTCGCCGCCGACACCGTGCGCTCCTGGGGCGACAGGGCCCTCGCCGCCCTCGACGAACATGCCCCGGACGCCGCCTTGTTCGCCTCGGTCCTCGGTCTCGGCGACGAACTCGCCGAGCCGGTCCACGACCGCGTCCGCGCCAAACTCGAGCGCGAGCCGATCGAAGACCTGCGCGTCGACTTCGAGGACGGCTACGGGCCGCGCCCAGACGCCGAGGAGGACCAGTCGGCCGCCCGCGCGGCACGGCTGATCGCTCAGGCGTACCGGGAGGGCACGGCCGCCCCGTACATGGGCATTCGTATGAAGTGCATGGAGGCGCCCGTACGCGATCGGGGCATCCGCACGCTCGACATCTTCCTCACCGGCCTGATGGAGGTCGGCGGGCTGCCGGACGGGCTCGTGCTGACGCTGCCCAAGGTGACGTACCCGGAGCAGGTCACCGCCATGGTGCGGCTGCTGGAGGCGTTCGAGAAGGCGCACGGGCTCGATGCGGGGCGCCTCGGCTTCGAGATCCAGATCGAGACCAGCCAGGCCGTCCTCGCCGCCGACGGCACCGCCACGGTCGCCCGCATGATCCACGCCGCCGAGGGCCGCGCCACCGGACTGCACTACGGCACCTTCGACTACAGCGCCTGCCTCGGTGTGTCCGCCGCCCACCAGGCGAGCGACCACCCGGCCGCCGACCATGCCAAGGCGGTCATGCAGGTCGCGGCGGCGGGCACCGGCGTCCGCCTGTCGGACGGCTCCACGAACGTCCTGCCCGTCGGCCCTACCGAGCAGGTCCGCGACGCCTGGCGGCTGCACTACGGGCTCACCCGACGGGCGCTGGCCCGCGCCTACTACCAGGGCTGGGACATGCATCCGGGCCACCTTCCCACCCGGTACGCGGCCGTCTTCGCCTTCTACCGGGAGGGCTTCCAGCAGGCCGCGGCACGTCTCGCCCGCTACGCCGACCGCACCGCCGGCGACGTCCTGGACGAACCGGCCACGGCGAAGGCGCTGAGCGGTTATCTGCTGCGGGGGCTGGACTGCGGCGCCCTGGACACGGGAGAGGTCACGCGGGCCACCGGCCTGACCCGAACTGACCTGGAGGGCTTCGCGGCACCGAGGCGAGGGGACCTCACGGCCTCGGCGCAGTGACGGGCGCTGTGGCTTCGGCAGTGGCGTGCAGCCGCGGCCTCGGGCGGGACCTCAGTCGGCGGGCGGCAGTTCGCCCGAGCCCCTGGTGATCAGCCGGGTGGGAAGCTCGATGCGTTCCGGGGTGATGAGCGTGCCGTCGAGCTGGCGGAACAGGCGCTCGGCGGCCGTGCTGCCGAGGGCGGCGGCGTCCTGCGCGACGACCGTGACGCCGGGCTGGAGCAGGTCGGCCAGCTCGATGTCGTCGAAGCCGACGAGGGCGACCGGACGGCTGTGCGCGGCCAGGACACGGATGACGGTGACGGTCACGCGGTTGTTGCCCGCGAAGACCGCGGTGACGGGGGCGGGCCCTTCGAGCATCGCCTCGGCGGCCCGGCGCACCCGCTCGGGATCGGTGACGCCCAGGGACATCCAGGAGTCCTCGACGGGTATGCCCGCGTCCTCCATGGCGGCCCGGTAGCCGCGCAGCCGCTCCGCCGCGGTGTGGATGCGCGGCATGTCGCCGATGAAGCCGATCCGGCGATGGCCGTGCGCGATGAGGTGGGCGACTCCGTCCCGGGCGCCGCCGAAGCTGTCGGACAGCACCACGTCGGCGTCGATCCTCCCGGCGGGTCGGTCCACGAACACCGTGGCGACGCCCGCCTTGATCTCCGGCTCCAGATAGCGGTGGTCGTCACCCGCCGGGATGATGACCAGCCCGTCCACGCGGCGCGCGCACAGCGCCAGGACCAGTTCCTGCTCCCGGTCCGGGTCCTCCGCGCTGGAGCCGTTGATCAGCAGGGCCCCGTGCGCCCGGGCGACCTCCTCGACGGCGCGGCTCAGCGGCCCGTAGAAGGGGTCCGCGAGGTCCTCCAGGACCAGGCCTATGCTCGCGGTGCGGCCCTTGCGCAGCACCCGCGCGCTGTCGTTGCGCCGGAACCCCAGCGCCTCTATCGCCTCCTGGACCCGGCGCTCGGTGTCCGGGGTGACCCCCGGCTCGCCGTTGACCACGCGCGACACCGTCTTCAGACCCACCCCTGCGCGTGCCGCGACGTCCTTCATGGTCGGACGGTTGCCGTAGCGGGTCCCGGCGTGGCGGTCTGCGGGGCGGCCGGTGCGGCGGGCGGTCTCGGGCACGATGCGCTGTCCTGTCTGTCGTCCACGGAAGATGCGTCGGTCCCGGGCTCTACCGGGATTCCATGGGGTTGTATGAGGATGTGGCGTCGAGCATAGGGCCTGGACAACGTTGTCAGATGCGGGGGAGACTGTCCACCGCACTCTCCGGCCCGCGCCTTCCCCCAGGGGGCTCCCTGTCCGCTCGTGCCCGGCGCCCGGACCCGGCGGCGGCGACCGCACGCCGTACGCCGGGGCCGATACCACTCACGCATTGGGAGATCTGACACTGATGCACACCGACCTCGTGGCTGCGCTCGACATCGGCGGCACCAAGATCGCCGGAGCGCTGGTGGACGGCCACGGCCGGATCCTGCTGCGCGCACAGCGCGCGACGCCCGCGCAGGAGGACGGCGACACCGTGATGAGGGCCGTCGAGGACGTCATACGGGAGCTGACGGGTTCCCCGTTCTGGGAGCGGGCGCGTGCCGTCGGCATCGGCAGCGCGGGGCCGGTGGACGCCTCCGCGGGGACGGTGAGCCCGGTCAACGTACCGGGGTGGCGCGGCTATCCGCTGGTGGAGCGGGTCCGGTCGGCGACGGGCGGCCTGCCCGTCGAGCTGATCGGCGACGGCGTGGCCATCACCGCCGCCGAGCACTGGCAGGGCGCGGCCCGCGGCCATGACAACGCGCTGTGCATGGTGGTGTCGACGGGGGTCGGCGGCGGTCTGGTCCTGGGCGGGCGGCTGCACCCGGGCCCGACGGGGAACGCCGGCCACATCGGGCACATCAGCGTGGACCTGGACGGCGATCCCTGCCCGTGCGGCTCGCGCGGCTGCGTGGAGCGCATCGCCAGCGGGCCGAACATCGCGCGCCGCGCCCTGGAGGACGGCTGGCGGCCGGGGCCCGACGGGGACACCTCGGCCGCCGCGGTGGCGGCCGCCGCCCGTGCGGGCGACCCGGTGGCCGTGGCGTCCTTCGAGCGGGCCGCTCAGGCGCTGGCCGCGGGGATCGCCGCGACCGCGACGCTGGTCGAGATCGACATCGCGGTTATCGGCGGGGGAGTGGCCGGGGCCGGCGACCTCCTGTTCGCCCCCCTGCGCAAAGCCCTGACCGACTACGCCACGCTGAGCTTCGTCCAGCGCCTGACGGTGGCGCCTGCGCTGATGGGCACGGACGCGGGCCTGGTGGGCGCGGCTGCCGCAGCGCTGACGAAGGGCACGGACGCGACGGCTGCCGGGGTGTGAAGCTGAAGAGCTCGGCCGGGGTTGGGAACTGCTGCTGGTTGAGGGCGCTTGGACGCGTTCTGGCGTGCATGAGTGAGCATCTCGGCCACGTTGTGCGCGGGCCTGGGTGGGGAACGGGAGTTCTTGCATCGAATGCGTGACCTTCGCCGGGTGGTGTTCGTTGGGTGTGGTGAGGGGTTCTTGGGCACCGGGCAGGGGGTGGGGGGATGGGTGGGCTGCGCCAGGTGGCGGCTTCGTTCGTGGTGCCCGGCCCGTCCGGGGTGGCCATCCGGTCAGCCTGAAGGGGCTGACCGCACAGGACGGGAAGGTCCTGCGCCTGGTCGGTGTCCTGCTCTCTTCCGTGGCCTCCCGGGGTCTGAAGGCCCGCTGCGCGGCCGGGCTCGACCATGACAGCGAGCGGTGGGCGCAGCGCAAGCGTGCCCTGACCGTGGAGTCCTCGTCCCGGTGGGCGGGCAGCATCACGAAAGTCACGCACGACCAGTGGGCGCTGGCCAGGCGTGGACAGCTCGCCGGCATCCAGAACCTCCAAGCAGGCGTCGACGTGATCACGCACCGGTTGTCGCTGCCCATCGGGGCCCAGGGCTCCAAGGGGGCGCCGGGTGGTTACCGCTCGAAGCAGGAGTGGTTCGCCAAGTCCCGGCGTCTGCCCCTGCTGGAAGACCGGCTGGAGCGGGAGCGGGCCGACCGGGACGCCGGACGTGTGCGGGTGGTGCGAGGCGGCAAGAAACTGCTGGGCACCCGGCACCACCTCGAAGCCGCCCAGTTGCCGGAGAGGGAGTGGCGGCTGCGGTGGCAGGCCGAGCGCTGGTTCCTCCAGGCCGATGGAGAGTCGGGGAAGCGCTACGGGAACGAGACGATCCGCGTCACCCCTAACGGGGAGGTGAGCATCAAACTCCCGGCGCCGCTGGCCGATTTGGCGAACGCCCCGCACGGCCGGTACGTGCTCGCCTGCCGGGCCGGCTTCCGGCATCGGGGCGAGCAGTGGGCCGACCGGATCGCGGCGAACCGTGCCGTGGCCTACCGCATCCACTACGACGTCGGCCGCGACCGCTGGTATCTGACCGCCTCCTGGCAGATGCCGCCCGTGAAGACGGTGCCGCTGGAAGCGGTAGGGGCCGGTGGGCTGATCGGTGTGGACATGAACGCCGACCACCTGGCCGCATGGCGCCTGGACGCCCACGGCAACCCGGTCGGTGAGCCCCGCAGGTTCAACTACGACCTGACCGGCACCGCAGCGCACCGCGACGCACAGGTGCGGCACGCGCTGACCCGGCTCCTGCACTGGGCCAAGCGGTACGGCCTGGCCCTCGCGATCGAGGACCTGGACTTCCAAGCGGACAAGACGCGCGAGAAGCACGGGCGGCGCAAGCGGTTCCGAAAGCTGATCTCCGGCCTGCCCACCGCCAAGCTGCGCGCCAGGCTGGTGTCCATGGCCGCCGAGCTCGGCGTCACCCTCGTGGCCGTCGACCCCGCCTACACCAGCCGCTTCGGCGCCCAGCACTGGCAAAAGCCCCTAACCACGACAACGCCAAGACCACCCGCCACCAGGCTGCAGCCGTGGCGATCGGAAGGCGCGCTCTGGGACACCCGATCCGGCGACGGACGGCACCGCCCCCACACGACCGGAGCGATCGTGCGGGGCATCGGACCGTCCAGGCCGCACCGGCCGTCCTGGGGCGTGAGGGAACCCGCCCCCGCATTCCCGGACCACGGACACGATCCGCCGGCGCCGGAAGCGGAGCGAAAGCGGGCGACCAGGGTGCCCACAACCGTTCGGGGCACACGGCTGAGCACGAATCCTGGCAACAGGACTCACTCCCGCTCAGTCTCTAGGAACAGTCCGTTGCGTGACCCCGGCGTCCTTCGGCAGTTGAACAGGGCATGAAGAAGCGCAGCATGCTCGCCATCGCCTCCCTCGCCACCGGATTCGTCGTGGCCGCCGTCAGCCCCTCCCCTGCCGCCGACCACGACAGGCTCGGAGATCTGAGCGTCAAGGACACTCTCGGCGCCGTCGACCACACCATCGGCCAGGACAGCCTGGCCGTGGACGACGATGCCCTGGGGCAGGACGGCTGAGGGGAGCCGACGTCGCGGCGCCGGTGCCCCCGGACGGTGGGGGCCCGGCGCCGCAGTGTGCGGAGCCCGGCGGCCACGGTGGTGGTGACCTCGGCCACGCCTAGGCGCCCTCATCAGCGCCGGGTTTCCGTGGCAGGGTGGAGCGGGCAAGCCCCAGGGGGCCAACAGAAGAGGGGGAACCGTGACCGTCGTCTGGATCAACGGTGCGTTCGGTGCGGGGAAGACGACCACCGCACGGGAACTGATCGAACTGATCCCGAACAGCACGCTCTTCGACCCCGAGGTCATCGGCGCAGTGCTCACCCAACTGCTGCCGCCGAAACGCCTCGCCGAGGTCGGTGACTTCCAGGACCTGCCGATCTGGCGACGGCTCGTGATCGACACCGCGGCCGCGATGCTCGCCGAACTCGACGGTGTCCTCGTGGTACCGATGACCTTGCTGCGCCAGGAGTACCGCGACGAGATCTTCGGCGGCCTCGCCGCCCGGCGCATCCCCGTACGCCATATCCTCCTCGCTCCGGCCGAAACGATCCTGCGCCAGCGCATAGCCGGCCGGGAGGTCCCGCCCGACCTCCCCGACGGGGAGATGCGCATCCGCCAGTGGTCGTACGACCACATCGAGCCCTATCGCACCGCGCTCGCCGCATGGCTCGCCGCCGACGCGCACCCCGTCGACACCAGTGCCCTCACCCCGTACGAGGCCGCCCTGCGGATCGCCGGGGCCGTGCGGACCGGCCAGGCACCCGCCTGCGAGATAGTGCAGACACCCGAGCCGACCTCCGAGACCGTCGCCTCCGGTGTGCTCCTGTTCGACGAACGGGACCGCGTGTTGCTCGTCGACCCCACCTACAAGGCCGGGTGGGAGTTCCCCGGCGGAGTCGTCGAACCCGGCGAGGCGCCCGCGCGCGCCGGGATGCGCGAGGTCGAGGAGGAGACCGGGATCAGGCTGGAAGAGGTCCCCCGGCTGCTCGTCCTCGACTGGGAGCCCCCCGCGCCGCCCGGCTACGGCGGCCTGCGCCTCCTCTTCGACGGCGGCCGCCTCGACAGCGAGGAAGCCGGCCGACTCCTGCTGCCCGGCCCGGAGTTGCGCGACTGCCGGTTCGTCACGGAAGAGGAAGCGGCCGATCTGCTTCCGCCCGTGCGTTACGAACGGCTCCGCTGGGCACTGCGGGCGCGCGAACGCGGTGCCGCGCTGTACCTCGAAGCAGGAATTCCGCTCGGCTGAGAGCCGATGACCCGCCTGCCCTCGGACGGCGGCGGCAATTCTGAGAATTCTTAATAAGGCCCGGCGATTTCGCTGGGATCGTAGAGTTCCCGCAGAAGTGTGAGGACGCCTGCCCCGTCCGGGTGTGAATTCAACTCCAAGGCGGGGCAGAAGGGTTCGAGGGACATCGCCACCTGCGGCGACGATCGAGCCGTCAGCCAGTGGCCCGCCCCGTGAGCCGGGCGTGTCCGACCTCTCCACGCAGCGTTGCGCCAATCGACGGCCAAGAAACGCTCCCGGCCGGCGAACCGTCGCAGGACCCCCTGACGAATTCTCCGGCGGCCAGCGCCAGCGCCAGCGCCAGCGCATCGGCATCGCCCGCGCACTCGCCCTGCGGCCGAAGCCGGTCGTGGCCGACGAACCGGTGTCGGCACTGGACGTGTCCATCCAGGCCCAGGTCGTCAATCTGCTGCAGGACCTGCAGCGGGAGTTCGGTATCGCCTTCGTCTTCATCACCCACGACCTCGCCGTCGTCCGCCACTTCTCCGAACGGGTCGCGGTGATGTACCTGGGGAAGATCGTCGAGGTCGCCGACCGGGAGACGCACTACACACGGCCTCGGCACCCCTATATACGCACGCACTGCTGTCCGCCGTTCCCGGGGCCGATCCGGACAGCACCGAGCGGCGCGAGCGCATCCGCCTGGCCGACGACGTGCCGTCCCCGATCGACCCGCCCTCGGGATGACGATTCCGCACCCATTGCTGGAAGGCGCAGGACAAGTGCGCGACCGACGGGCCGCCGCTCGTACGCCTCACGGCCAACCCGGAGGGGCATCTGACGGCCTGTCACTTTCCCGAGGTGCCGACGGTCGAGGCACGCGGCGAGGACATCGTCCTCGACCGGGCGCTCGCCGCGCTGCCCTCGCCCAGCTGGAGTCGTTCATCGCGTACAAGGCCCGCCGGGCGGGGGTGCCGGTGGTGTACGTCGATCAGGCGTACACCTCCCGCACCTGCGCCGAGTGCGGCCACATCGACAGGGCGAACCGGGTCTCGCAGGCCTGGTTCGCGTGCCGGTCCTGCGGATTCGTTGAACCCGCGGACCCGAACGGCTCCCGCAGCATCCGCGCACGCGCGTGGGAGTTGTGGCGACGCGGGGCCCAGTCAACGGCCCCCCCCCTCGAACCCACGGGTGAGGCTGGACGCAAACGGCACGTCACCGCCAGTGACGCCCGCTGTGCAAGCCCTGTCGCTTCAGCGACGGGTAGTTGACCTCGCCGCGTAGTTCCGCAGGAACAGCGCCTCCGTGACCGACAGCCGCTCCAACTCCTGCGGGGACACACTCTCGTTGACCGCGTGAATCTGGGCCTCCGGCTCGCTCAGACCTATCAGCAGGATCTCCGCCCCCGGGTAGAGCGACGCGAGGGTGTTGCAGAGCGGGATGGAGCCGCCCTGGCCCGAGTAATTCATCTCCTGACCGGGGTACGCGACCGCCATCGCCTCGGCCATCGCCGCGTACGCCGGGCTGGAGGTGTCCGCGCGGAACGGCTGGCCCTGCCCGATCTGCTCCGTCCGCACCCGGGCGCCCCACGGCGTGTGCGTCTCCAGGTGGGCCTGGAGCAGCTTCGTCGCCTCGGCCGCGTCCACGCTCGGCGGCACCCGGAGGCTGATCAGCGCCCGCGCGCTCGCCTGCACCGACGGGGTCGCACCGACGACCGGTGGGCAGTCGATGCCGAGGACGGTCACGGCCGGGCGCGCCCAGATGCGGTCCGCGACCGACCCGGAACCGATCAGCTCCACCCCGTCGAGGACCTTGGCATCCTTGCGGAACTGCTCCTCGTCGTAACTCAGGCCCTCCCACGGAGACTCTCCGTCGAGGCCCTCCACGGTCGTCGAACCGTCCTGCGCGCGCAGCGAGTCCAGCACACGGATCAGCGCGGCCAGCGCGTCGGGCGCCGCGCCGCCGAACTGACCGGAGTGCAGGTTGCCTTCGAGGGTGTCGATCTGGACGCGGACCAGGGTCATACCGCGCAGGGTGGTGGTAACGGTCGGCAGACCGGCGCGGAAGTTGCCCGCGTCGCCGATGACGATCGTGTCGGCCGCGAGGAGATCGGGATGCTCCTCGGCATACCGCTCCAGGCCGCCCGTGCCCTGCTCCTCCGAACCCTCGGCGATGACCTTGACGTGCACGGGCACGCCGCCGTTCGCCTTGAGCGCGCGCAGCGCCAGCAGATGCATGATGACGCCGCCCTTGCAGTCGGCGGTGCCGCGCCCGTACCAGCGGCCGTCACGCTCGGTCAGCTCGAACGGCGGCGTGGTCCAGCCGGTCTCGTCCAGCGGCGGCTGCACGTCGTAGTGGGCGTAGAGCAGCACGGTCTTCGCGCCCTCGGGGCCCGGCAGGTAGCCGTAGACCGACTGCGTGCCGTCCGGGGTGTCGAGCAGCGCCACGTCCTGGAAGCCCTCGGAGGTGAGCGCGTCGGCGATCCACCGCGCGGCGCCCTCGCTCTCGCTCCTGGGGAACTGGTCGAAGTCCGCCACCGACTTGAAGGCCACCAGCTCGGTGAGCTCCTCCTTCGCCCTGGGCATCAGCGAGGCGATGGTCTCGGCGACCGGATTCGACGACATGGAACTGCTCCTCGTAGGTTGCGACTCAGGTACCGATGAGTACCTCTGCTGTGTATGTGCGCGGGTGTGTACGGGCGGTCCTTCGGGCGTACGCGCATGCCGGCGCAGGGCGCATACGCTGCAGATCCTCCCACAGCGGGCTGTGAGGACGCGGCCGTAGGATGCGGGGGACAGATGCGGCAGGCGGCTTGATCGGGAGCAGTAGACCATCGTGAGCGGCGAGAACTCTTCGGCGGACGGCGTGCAGCGGGTGTGGGACGTCGTCGTGGTGGGCGCGGGACCCGCGGGGGCCTCGGCCGCCTACGCGGCGGCGGTCGCGGGACGCAGCGTGCTGCTGCTGGAGAAGGCCGAGCTGCCCCGCTACAAGACGTGCGGCGGCGGCATCATCGGCCCCTCGCGCGACGCCCTGCCGCCCGGCTTCGAGCTGCCGCTGCGCGACCGGGTGCACGCGGTCACCTTCTCGAACAACGGCCGATTCACCCGCACCCGCCGCTCCAAGCAGATGCTGTTCGGGCTGATCAACCGGCCGGAGTTCGACCAGCAGCTCGTCGAGTGCGCGCAGAAGGCGGGCGCCGAGCTGCGCACCGGGGCGACGGTGTCGCGGGTCGAGCAGCACGGCTCTGCGGTGCCGGACCGGCGCACGGTCGCCGTCGTCCTGCAGGGCGGCGAGACGCTGCTCGCCCGGGCCGTGGTGGGTGCGGACGGCAGCGCCAGCCGGATAGGAGCCCATGTCGGGGTGAAGCTCGACCAGGTGGATCTCGGCCTGGAGGCGGAGATCCCGGTTCCGGAGACCGTCGCCGAGGACTGGAAGGGGCGGGTCCTCATCGACTGGGGGCCGATGCCGGGGAGCTACGGCTGGGTCTTCCCGAAGGGTGACACGCTGACCGTGGGCGTGATCTCGGCGCGTGGTGAAGGCGCCGCGACCAAGCGGTACTTGGAGGACTTCATCGCCCGGCTCGGACTCGCCGGGTTCCGGCCGAGCATTTCTTCCGGGCATCTGACCCGCTGCCGCGCCGACGACTCGCCGCTGTCGCGTGGGCGGGTGCTGGTGTGCGGGGACGCGGCGGGGCTGCTGGAGCCGTGGACCCGGGAGGGGATCTCGTTCGCGCTGCGGTCGGGGCGGCTCGCGGGGGAGTGGGCGGTACGGATCGCGGAGGCGCACGACGCGGTCGACACGCGCCGTCAGGCCCTGAACTACGCCTTCGCGATCAAGGCCGGCCTGGGCGTCGAGATGAGCGTCGGCAAGCGGCTGCTGACCGCGTTCGAACGCCGCCCCGGTCTCTTCCACGCGGCGCTGACCGGTTTCCGGCCCGCCTGGAACGCGTTCAAGGACATCACGCGGGGGGCCACGTCCCTGGGCGAGATCGTCCGCACCCGCCCGATCGCCCAGCGCGCCCTGACCGCGCTGGACCGGCGGCCGGCGGGCGGCGAAGTCAGCTCGTGACCGTGATCCGGAAGACGGGGTGGTCGGGGGCGATACGGCGCAGGTCGGCGTCGGGGGAGTCGGGACCGACCCCGTTGAAGAAGACGCCGACCTCGGCCTTCCAGCGCTTGAGGTAGGCGCGCAGCAGCTGGACCTTGTCGTCGTCGGCGATCTCGGTGGCTGTGAACGCGTCGACGTGCTTGCCGAGCCGGAGCTCGCCGCCGCCGGCGGCGCGCATGTTGTGAGTCCACTGGACATGGCCGCGGGGGGCGAGAAGATACTGCTGCCCGTCCACGGTCAGCAGGTTGACGGGGGTGGTCCGCCACTCGCCGGTCTTGCGGCCGCGGACCGCGAGGACCCGGGAGCCCCAGACACTGATGCCGCGGCGGGTCAGCCAGGCCACGGCGCGGTTGAAGACGTTGACGGTGAACCAGCCGGGCTTCTGGACGTGCGCGGACCGGGCGTCGGACATGGCGGGCCTCCTGGGGCCTGGAAGTGTGAGCGGTGCTCTCGCTCGAGAGCAGTGTGCGCGAGATCGGTGATCCAGCGCAAGAGCAGTGCTCTCTTTTCGGGGCGGCGCTCTCAGGCTGGGGCGCGGCTCCTTTGGCGAGTGGCGCCCCAGTCTGCGTGCGCCTCTCTCCCGTGCGCCCACCGCTCACGTCAGAGCACCGCTCTCGTTTGTGCGCACTGCTCCGGAACCGTGGCAGACTGCCCAGCATGAACATCCCCCAAGGAGCCCGCGCCCGCGCCCGCATGGAGGTAACCGCCGCCATCAAGGACGAGGCGCGCAGACAGCTCGCCGCAGGAGGCGCCGCCGCGCTCTCCCTGCGCGCCGTCGCCCGAGAGCTGGGCATGGTCTCCTCCGCGCTCTACCGCTACTTCCCCAGCCGCGACGACCTGCTCACCGCGCTCATCATCGACGCCTACGACTCCCTCGGTGAGGCCGCCGAGGCCGCCGACGCGCAGGCCGGTGACGCCGCCCCCGCCCAGCGCTGGGTCGCCGTGTGCGAGGCCGTGCGCGCCTGGGCGCTGGCGCATCCGCACGAGTACGCGCTCATCTACGGCTCGCCCGTGCCCGGATACTCCGCACCTCAGGACACCGTCCCGGCCGCCTCCCGCGTCGGGTTCCTGATGATCGGCATCGTGCGCGACGCGTACCGGCAGCGCGGCGTGGCCCGCACCCCGGTGCCCGCCGAGCTCGAGCCCGAAGCCCGGCGCATGGCCGGCGAGCTGGCGCCCGACCTGCCGCCCGAGGCGGTCGCGGCCCTGGTCGCAGCCTGGGCGCAGGTGTACGGGCTGGTGGGGTTCGAGCTGTTCGGGCAGTTCAACAACGTCGTGGAGGACCGCGCGACGTTCTTCCGGCACGCGGCGGCCCAGCTCGCGCACGGCGTGGGCCTGGTGTTCCCGTAGTGGGCCCGGTGGTCCCGTAGGCGTACTCCCCGGGGAGTACCCGTGATCACCTCGCCCGGTCGACGCCGTCCCCCGTCAGGGGCGTCTAGCGTGAACGGCATGGAGCAGCAGCACGCAGACGCCCCGTGGCGGTGGCACGGACCGCCGTGGTGGAGGCACGAGCCCCGCGGCTCCCGCCTGCCCTGGCGCTCCACCCTGCTGTTCACCGTCTTCGTGGTCGTCGGCACGCACTTCTCCGCCCGCAACCAGCACGGCCACCGCGCGTCCCTCGACGTCCTCGCCTACGTGCTGGTCGTCGTCGCCTCGGGAGCGCTGCTGTGGCGGCAGCGGCACTGGTCGTGCTGGCCTACGAGTCGGGGCTGGTACGACCGGGCTGGCTGGGCTGAGCGCCCACGCCGCGACCGAAGCGGCCAGCACGCTGACGACGCGCACGACGAACAGCACGGACGCCACCGCGATGCCCGAGACGACGAGCGTGTGCCGCGTGCCGCCCGACAGCCCGAAGGCGGGCCCCGCCACCGCCCCGAACACCAGGGCCGCCGCGAACACCGCGCCGCACAGGGCGTATCCGATCTCGACGGTGATGGCGTCCCGCTGCGCCTGTGTACGACGCCCGCTCCCGGACGAACGCCCACCGTGGTTGTCCATGTCCCGAGTCAAACAGGCGTACGCCCGGCGGGGCGAGGAACCCCGCCGGGCGTACGTGGGGAGGCGTCCCCCTAGTCGCGGACCCCGACCGGTTCCACGCTCGCCTCCTCCTGGAGGGACTTCGCGACCACCAGGGACCGTTGTGTCCGGCGCGTGCGCAGGCCCGTGAGGGTGATCAGCAGGCCTGCCAGGGCGATACCCGTGACCACGATCAGGCCGGGCCGGTAGCTGTCGAGGACCGCCTGCGCCGAGGGATGCGCGGGGGCATTGGCGGTCACCACCGCGGTGACGACGGCGAGGAAGATTGCGCCGCCCACCTGGACGGAGGTGTTGAGCAGGCCGGACACCATGCCCTGCTCGTGGTCGTCGACGCCGTTCGTGGCCTGGATGTTGAGCGAGGGGAAGACCAGGGCGCAGGCCGCGCCGATGAGCAGCATGCTCGGCAGGATGGCCGCCGCGTACACCGGGTGCAGGTTCACGCCCAGGAACAGGGCGTATCCGACGACCATGAGGGCGAAGCCCACCGCGATCAGCCGCTGGGTGCCGAAGCGGTCCACGATCGCGCCGACCTTCGTCGAGGACACGGCCACCAGCGCGCCCGCCGGCAGGAAGGCGAGCGCCGTGTGGAGCGCGGACCAGCCGAGCAGCGACTGCATGTACAGCGTGACCAGGAACTGGAAGCCGACGTACGAGCCGAAGAAGGCCATCGCCCCGAGCTGGGCGCGGACCTGGTTGCCGGAGCGCAGCACGCCGAGCCGGACCAACGGTCCCGCCGAGTGTCGCTCGACCAGGACGAAGACGGTGAGGAGCGCGGCGACGGCGAGGAAGGACAGCAGCGTGCGGGTGGAGGCGCAGCCGACGTGCGGCGCCTCGACGACGGTGAAGACGAGCAGCAGCATCGACGCGGTGCCGACGACGGCGCCGGGGATGTCGTAGCCGTTGTGGTCCTTCTCGCGTGCGCTGCGGGGCAGCAGCTTCAGGCCGGCGATCAGGGCGAGCAGTGCGATCGGCGCGGGCAGCAGCATGGTGAAGCGCCAACTGGCCTCGGTGAGCAGGCCGGACAGCACCAGGCCCATGGAGAAGCCGGTGGCGGCGCAGGTGGTGTAGATCGACAGGGCGCGGTTGCGCAGCGGGCCCTCGGGGAAGGTCGTGGTGATGATCGACAGGCCCGCCGGTGCGGTGAACGCGGCGCTGAGGCCCTTGATGAACCGGCTGGCGATCAGCAGTGGGCCGGAGTCGACGAGCCCGCCGAGCAGCGAGGCGAGCGCGAAGACGCCCAGAGCCACCAGGAAGACCTGGCGCCGGCCGAGCAGGTCGGCGGTGCGTCCGCCGAGGAGGAGCAGTCCGCCGTAGCCGAGGATGTAGCCGCTGACGATCCACTGGAGCGTCGACGTCGTCAGATGGAGGTCGGTCCCGATGGACGGCAGGGCGACGCCGATCATGGACACGTCCAGTGCGTCGAGGAACATCGCGGCGCAGAGCACCAGCAGGGTGCCCCACAGCCGGGGGGTCCAGCGTCCTTCGAACGCGGGTGTGGTGAGCGGAGAGGTCATATCCAGGAGACTTTCATGCATCTGCATTCAATGCAAGTGCATTTAATTCGGATGCAACAAAGCCGGTTCTCTGCTACGGTGCGGCCATGGCTGCCAAGGACGAGGCGGACACTCCCGACCGCGCGCTCGTGGACCGGTGGCGCGACATCCTGGCGCTGCACGCCCGCACCCAGTGCGAGCTCGACCGCGCCCTGCACCAGCACGGCCTGTGCGCCAGCGACTTCGAAGTGCTGGACGTGCTGTCCGAGGGTCCGGGGGCGGACGGCTCCTGTGCTTACCGCGTCCAGGAGATCTCCGAGCGGGTCCACCTCAGCCAGAGCGCACTGTCACGGTTGGTCGCCCGCCTGGAGAAGGACGGTCTGGTCGAGCGCGCCCTGTGCACCGAGGACCGGCGGGGTGTGCGGGTGACGCTCACCGACAAGGGCCGCGCCCTGCACGGCGAAGTGCGGCCGGTGCAGCGCGCGGTGCTGACCAGGATGCTCAGCCCTACGTGACGGCGGACCTCTCGCGCCACAGCGCGGCGAGGGAGGCGTCCCCGGTCACCTCCGGGAACGGCAGCCGGTTCCACAGCGACAGATACAACCGCGCGGCCGGCCCGGACACTTCGCAGTCGGCGTCGCCGCTCCCGCCCCGCTCGGTCACGGGAGGCTCGCCCGACAACCGTACGGTCCACACCGCGCCGTCGGCGTCCGTGGCCCGTACCCGCAGCACCCGCGGCTCCTCGCTGCGGACCCTGCTCTTGGAGCGGGCGTGGAAGCCGCACAGCAGCTCGTCGATGCCGTCCACCGCGAACTCCCGGTCGATCTCGGCGGACGTACCGCCGCGCGCCGACTCGGCGTCGGTCCGGTGCACGGTCGTCTCGTGCGCCTGCCGCCGGGCCCAGAAGGCCAGCGGCGAGGGCGCGGGCAGGAAGTGCCAGCACCGGACGTCGGGCGCGGCGGAGGAGAGGGTGTCGACGAGGTGGCGGTGCCCCTCCCGGAACCAGGCCGTCAGCTCCGTGCCGTCGAGGTCCGGCAGCCCGCCGTCGGGGTGGTACGAGGTGCGCCCCTCGGCGACGAAGGCCGCTGCCCAGCGGTGCACCATGCCGGTGTGCCGCAGCAGATCCCGCACCTGCCAGCCCGGGCAGGTCGGCACCTTCGCCTCGGTACCCGCCTCCTCGGCCGCCGCGGCCAGCAGCCGGCCCTCCCGGTCCAGGGCTCGCACGAACTCGGCAGTCTCCATGCGGCGAGTGTGCCGGATGAAGCGTGCTCCAGGGCAAGAGCGACCCCGGCATCAAGGGCGACCTGGGCCGCCCCGGCCGGTGTGAAGTCCTCGACGGCCTCTTCCGGTCACAGGCGGCCTGCGGTCGCGTGGCGCGCCCCGTATGCGATCGCGGAGGCGACGGCCGCGAGGACCGCCACGCTGGTGAGCGCGGTGGGCAGCGAGAACCAGTCGGCCATGAACCCGATGGCGGGCGGGCCGAGGAGCATGCCGCCGTAACCGAGTGTCGAGGCCACCGCGACTCCGCCGGAGCCCGCGAGCGCACCGGCACGCTCCACGGCGACCGGAAAGAGGTTGGCGAGGCCCAAGCCGGTGACGGCGAAGCCGATCAGGGCCGCCCACACCGACGGCGCGAGCGAGCCGAGCAGCATGCCGGCCGATGCCGTCGCGCCGCCGGCCACCACCGTACGGACCCGGCCGAGCCGTTCCAGGAGCGTGGTGCCGCTGATCCGGCCCACCGTCATGGCGAGCGCGAAGCAGGAGTAACCGGCCGCCGCCACCCAGGGCTGGGCGTCGAGGTCCTGTTCCAGGTGCAGCGCGCCCCAGTCCGCCAGAGCGCCCTCACCGTAGGCGGTGCACAGCGCGATCAGGCCGAACACGGTGACCAGCCCCCGTGTGCGGGTGCCGGGGCGGTGCGGCGCGGTGTCCTCGGGCCGCGTCCTGTCCGGCGGTTCCGGAGGCCGCTGACGCAGCAGCGTGGGCCCGGCGACCGCGGTCACGAGCAGGCCCGTCACGGTCAGCCCGAGCAGGTGCCGGCTGGGCGACAGCGATCCCGCGACCAGCCCGCCGAGCCCGGCGCCCACCATGCCGCCCAGGCTGAACGCGGCATGGAAGCTGGGCATGACCGGCCGTCGCAGTGCGGCCACCAGGTCGACGGCGGCGCTGTTGAACGCGACGTTGATACCTCCGTACGCCATCCCGAAGACCAGCAGGACGGCGCCGAGCGCCCGTGCGGAGTGGGTGAGCGGGGGCAGGGCCACGCTCAGCGACAGCAGGACCGCGCAGACGACCGTCACCGGATGGCTGCCGAACCGGCGGCAGAGCCGGCCGGCGAGCGTCATCGTGATCACCGCGCCCGCGGACACTCCGAGCAGCGCGAGCCCCAGGGCGCTCGCCGACGCGCCCGTCTGCTCCTTGACGTCGGGGATACGTACGACCCAACCGGCGAAGACGAAGCCGTCGAGGGCGAAGAAGGCGGTGAGGGCGACACGGAGCCGGGTGAGGTCGCTGCCCGGCACGCCTTTGTGCAGGATCGATTTGTTTATGAGCGGCACAAAATGAGGCTAGGAGAGGACTCCCGGGCTGTGCAAGGCGACGGTGGACACCGGCCGAGCCGGGCGTCGCACGCGCCGGAACGGGGAGTCCGGGAGGCGGGCGGCCCTGAGCCGGCCGAACGGAACGTCTCGCGCGCGAACTTTCGTTGCGGTAGGCACTCTTGACAGCGTGCGCACTGTTTCGCGACGTTTGATCCTTGCCGAACGTGTCCCGTCCCGGTCCTCGATCGTGGAACGAGCGCGTACATGGCGTGGGCCGGCAGGGGCCCGAAGCAGTGACAGGACGCGGACAGCGTCACAGGGGGGAGCGGTCGTCCAATGCGATCCACGAGCAGATCCATGAGTAGTCGCCACCGTGCCTTGCCGGGCTGTGCCGTCACCGGCACGTTCCTCGCGGAGCCTGCGGAAGGGCGGTTGATGTGAGGTGGACATCACCATTCACCGGCCGCACGAGCTGAGCGACGCGCTGCGCGGGGCCTGGCACCAGGCCATGGACGCGTCGCCGGAATACGCCAATCCCTTCCTGGCGCCCGAGTTCGCCACCGGGATCGGCCGGTACCGCGGTGGGGCACGGGTGGCGGTGCTGAGCGAGGACGGGGAGCCCGTCGGATTCCTCCCGTACGAGCGCAACGCCCTGGGCGTGGGCCGGGCCATCGGTCTCGGCCTGTCCGACTGCCAGGCCCTCGTGCACCGACCCGGGATCTCCTGGGACGTGCGGGACCTGTTGCAGGCATGCGGGTTGTCCATCTTCGAGTTCGACCATCTCGTCGAGGAGCAGGAACCCTTCGGCCGACACGTCACGGGGACGTTCGCCTCACCGGTGATCGATGTGAAGCCCGGCGACGGCGACTACCCGCACTGGCTGCGCGGCACATATCCGGGGCTGGCCAAGACGGTCCTGAAGAAGGAGCGCCGCGTGGGGCGCGGCGTCGGCGAGGTGCGGTTCGTCTTCGACGAGCGCGATCCGCGGGCGCTGCGCACGCTGATGCAGTGGAAGTCCGCCCAGTACCGCCGCACCGGACGGATGGACCGGTTCTCGCGGCCGTGGATCGTCGACCTGGTGGACCACCTCTCCCGCGTCCGCGAGGAGCACTTCACCGGCGTGCTGTCCGTGCTGTACGCGGGCGACCGGCCGATGGCAGCCCACTTCGGGCCGAGGTCCAGCACGGTGCTCGCGGCCTGGTTCACCGCCTACGACCCCGAACTCCGCTACTACTCACCCGGGTTGATGATGCACATCCGGCTCGCCGAGGCGGCGGCCCGGCACGGTGTGACGCTCGTGGATCTGGGGCGGGGCGACAAGGAGTACAAGGACTGGCTCAAGACCCGGGAGTTGCGGGTGGGCGAGGGGTTCGCCACCCGCCCCCACCCGGTGGCGGCGGCGTACCGGCTGTGGCGCAGGCCGGTGCGAGGCCTGCGCAACACGGTCCTGGCCCACCCCGAGCTGCGGAGACCGGCCGACCGGCTGCTGAAGACGGTCGGCACCCTGCGCACATCGCGCGGGGCCGACTCCTGCAGGGCGGAGACCCGCGTGCGGTGAGCGAGCCCTCCCACCTCTCGGGCTCCCGGCACCGCGTTCCCGCCGTGCCGGGAGCCCGGCGGCCCCCCGGCACCGCGTTCCCGCCGTGCCGGGAGCCCGGCGGCCCCCGATCGAGCCGGCGGCGCGCCGCCGCACGGTCGGCGCAAAGACTGTGATTCGGTCCCGACGTGGTGTTTTACAGTGACTCCCACCAGTTCTGGCGACTCAGGGACCAGTGAGGTAACCGCGAACCATGTCGACCGAAACGTTTGAGTTCCAGGTCGAGGCCCGTCAGCTGCTGCAGCTGATGATCCACTCTGTCTACTCGAACAAGGATGTCTTCCTGCGCGAGCTCGTCTCCAACGCCTCCGACGCGCTGGACAAGCTGCGCCTCGCCGCGCTGCGGGACGACACGCTCCATGCCGATGTGTCCGACCTGCACATCGAGATCGAGATCGACAAGGACGCCCGCACCCTCACCGTGCGGGACAACGGCATCGGCATGTCGTACGAAGAGGTCGGGCAGCTCATCGGCACCATCGCCAACTCCGGCACGGCGACGTTCCTGAAGGAACTCAGGGAGGCCCAGGACGGGGCCGGAGCCGAGGGGCTCATCGGACAGTTCGGAGTCGGCTTCTACTCCGGCTTCATGGTGGCGGACGAGGTGACTCTGGTGACCCGCCGCGCCGGCGAGAGCCAGGGCACCCGCTGGACGTCCCGCGGCGAGGGCACGTACACGCTGGAGAAGGTCGACGATGCGCCGCAGGGCACCGCGGTCACCCTGCACCTCAAGCCGGCGGACCCGGACAACCAGCTCCACGACTACGCCTCCGAGTGGAAGATCAGGGAGATCGTCAAGCGGTACTCCGACTTCATCACCTGGCCGATCCGGCTGGTCTCCCAGGCGGCCACGGCAGAGGGCGACGAGAGCGCGCGCGAACCCGAGACGCTGAACTCGATGAAGGCCCTGTGGGCGCGCTCGCGCGACGAGGTGTCCGACGACGAGTACCACGAGCTGTACAAGCACATCGGCCACGACTGGCGCGATCCGCTGGAGACGATCCGGCTGCAGGCGGAGGGCACCTTCGAGTACCAGGCCCTGCTGTTCCTCCCGTCGCACGCCCCGCACGACCTGTTCACGCAGGGCTTCCAGCGAGGGGTGCAGCTGTATGTGAAGCGCGTCTTCATCATGGACGACTGCGAGGCGCTGCTGCCGCCGTACCTCCGCTTCGTCAAGGGCGTCGTCGACGCGGCGGACCTCTCGCTCAACGTGTCCCGCGAGATCCTGCAGCAGGACCGCCACATCCGGATGATGCAGCGTCGTCTGACGAAGAAGGTCCTGTCCACGGTCAAGGACATGATGACCGGCGCCCCGGACCGGTACGCCACCTTCTGGCGGGAGTTCGGTGCCGTCCTGAAGGAGGGGCTGGTCACCGACCCCGAGAACCGCGACGCCATCCTCGCCGTCTCCTCGTTCGCCACCACGCGCGGCGACGACGAGCCGACCACGCTGAAGAGCTATGTGGAGCGGATGAAGGACGGGCAGGAGGACATCTACTACATCACCGGCGAGTCCCGGCAGAGCATCGAGAACTCCCCGCACATGGAGGCGTTCCGGGAGCGCGGCATCGAGGTGCTGCTGTTCACGGACCCCGTCGACGAGGTGTGGGTCGACGCCGTGGGCGAGTACGAGGGCAAGGCGCTGCGGTCCGTGACCAAGGGTGAGATCGACCTCGGCGCGCGGGGGGACGAGAAGGGCGACGACGAGCGGGAGAAGCAGACCGAGGAATACGCGGGTCTGCTCGGCTGGATGAAGGAGCAGCTGGACGAGGACATCAAGGAGGTGCGTCTGTCGTCGCGCCTCACCGTGTCGGCGGCCTGCATCGTCTCGGACGCGCAGGACCTGACCCCGGCCCTGGAGAACATGTACCGGGCGATGGGCCAGGAGGTGCCGCGCACCAAGCGGATCCTGGAACTCAACCCCGACCACCGGCTCGTGAAGGGCCTGAACCAGGCGTACAAGGAACGCGAGGACCGCACCGTGCTCGCCGAGACCACCGAACTGCTGCACGGCCTGGCGGTGCTCGCGCAGGGCGGCCAGCCCAAGGAACCCGCGCGTTTCGTGAAGCTGGTGGCGGACCGCCTGGAGCGCACGCTGTAGCTCCGTCGGCCGGAGCGGCGGGAGTTCGGGGCGCCGGGTCGTGTGGGTCGCGCGGGTCGCCCCGAATGCTCCGCGTAAGGGCCGCGCGACTGCGTCCTGCGGTCCTCACGCCTCCGGTCCGGCGCTGACCGGGGCTACCAGGAGGCCAGCGACCCGTCCGCATTGCGCCACACCGGGTTGCGCCGGCGGTGCCCGCTCTCGGCGGCGGCACGGACCGCGTCCTCGTCGATGGTGATGCCCAGGCCGGGCGCGGTCAGGCGCTCGATGTAGCCGTCGCGGAACGTGAAGGGAGATGTCACTCGTGGGCGGTGATGCTGCGGCCGCCGTCCACGAGCAGGTTCTGACCGGTGACGAAGGAGCAGGGCGGTGCGGCCCGCGAAGCGGGCGAGAGCGGCGGTCACGGTGTGTCGGGGCGTGCGGTGGAACCGCGCAGCACCAGGTGCGGATCGGTGGGTACGACCACGTCTCCCGGCGGCGTGCCCTGGATGGTGGCCACGAGGGCGTCGACGGCGGCGGTTCCCAGCTCGTACAGGGGCATGGCCACGGTGGTCAGCGGCGGGTGGAGGTGCCCGGCGACGGGCAGGTCGTCGTTGCCGACCACCGAGATGTCCTCGGGTATCCGAAGCCCCAGGCTCCGGATCGCGCCCATCGCGCCGATGGCCTGGGCCAGCGAGCTGGTGTAGAGCGCGGTGACCGGGGGGTGCGTGCGGCCGTCGGCGGGCCGGAGCAGTTCCAGTGCCGCGGACACGCCGCCGTCCTCGGTGAAGTCGCCGGCAGCGACCGCGGTGGCGACTGAGAGCTCCTCGGCGTGTCGCAGGAACGCCTGCTTGCGGGTGTCGCTGGGGGTGATGCCGGGCGGACCGGCGATGTGGCCGACCGCGCGGTGGCCGAGGCCGTAGAGGTGGTCCAGGGCGGTGACGCTGGAGCGGGCCACGTCCATGGTGACGTTCCGGCCGGACCCGTCGACCGACCGGTTGAGGAAGACGTGCGGGACCGGACTGCGGCGGAGAGCGTCGAGCAGGGGGTGACCGGGGCGGGCCGAGGCGATCAGCAGTCCGTCCACGCGGCCCTCCTGGACCAGGTCGTTGAAGGACTCGTCCGCCTCCTGCCCGTCGAAGTCCTCGGCCAGCAGGGAGAGATAGCCGAGGTCACGGGCCCGCTGGTAGGCGCCGCGGGCGATGGTGACGTACGTCGGGTTGGTGAGGGCGGGGACCAGCAGCGCGAGGGCGTGGGTACTCGCACCCGCCAGCGCCCGCGCCCCGGAGTGGGGACGGTAGCCGAGCGCTTCCGCGGCCTCGTGGACGCGCCTCCGGGTCTCCGGCCGAACGGACAGGTCCTGGCGGCCGTTGAGCACCTTGGACACGGTGGCCTTGGAGACCCCGGCCGCCTGTGCGACGTCCACCAGCCTGGCCCGGACGGGCTGTTGCGCCAACGGGGCACCCCTCTCGCTGGATTGGGAGGTCTTGACACGTTCCGGCGACGGAACTTAACGTCCGCGGGAGTCAGGGTCAACCGGTTTCCTCAGACGGAAATAGACGATATATCTGGCGAAGCCCAACAAGAGTTCTGCCGTGTGGCCCGGCACGTCGGCCGACCGGGCGTGACACCGAACCTTCTGCCAAAGGAACTTCGCATGACCGACATGCAAGGAACCGGCAAGTCGCCCCGGGCGGTGGGCTGATGGAGCGTCCTTCCATCACCCCGCAGCTCGTCCGGACCCGGGTCATGGCCATCCTCCGGTCGGCCGACGCCTCCGCACTGCCCGCCGTGGCCCGGGCGCTCGCGGACGGCGGCATCACCTGCCTCGAGGTCACCCTCACCACCGTCGGTGCCCTCGACGCCCTGGCCCATATCCGGGACGACCTCGGACCCGCGGTGGCGGTCGGCGCCGGTACCGTGATGACCACCGGCCAGGCCCGTGACGCGCTGGCGGCCGGAGCCGAGTTCCTCGTCTCCCCGGTCGTGGACGCCGCTCTGATCCGCAGCACCGCGAAGAGAGGCATCCCGTGCTACCCGGGTGCCTGGACGCCGACCGAGGTGGCCGCCGCGTGGCAGGCGGGCGCCGCCGCGATCAAGCTCTTCCCGGCCTGCACCGGCGGCCCCGCCCATCTGCGACAGCTGCGCGCGCCGCTGCCGCAGATCCCGCTGATGGCCGTCGGCGGCGTGGACATCGCCCAGGCGCGCGACTACATCGACGCGGGAGCCTGCGCCGTGGGCATCGGCTCGCCGCTGCTGCGCGGAGCGGACCGGGACCCGAGTGCGACGGCCCTGGGAGCGCTTACCGAGAGGGCGCGCACCCTGCTCGCCACGGTCGGGGCGACCGCTGCGGCCGAGGAGGTCGGCCGATGAACAGCCCCCCGCGCACGCCGTACCTGGTGACGGTCGGGGAGACCCTCGCGGCCCTGTCCGCGTCGCAGCCCGGCCCGCTCTCCCTGGGCGCCGATCTGCGCCTCGGGCTCGCCGGAGCGGAGTCGAACGTCGCCGTGGGGGTCAGCCGGCTCGGCGGCCGCGCCGTCTGGATCGGCCGCGTCAGCCAGGACGCGCTCGGCGACCTCATCCTGCGCGAGCTGCGCGCGGAGGGGGTCACCGCCCTCGCCGTACGCGACCCCGCCCCCACGTCGCTCATGCTGAAGGAACGGCGCACCGCCGGTCACCACCGTACGCGCTACTACCGCACCCGCACGGCCGGTGCCGGACTGTCCCCGCAGGACATCCCCGAAGACGTCGTCGCCGGCGCGGCCGTCCTGCACCTCACCGGGATCACACCCGCGCTGGGCGACGGCCCCGCGAAGGCCGTCACCCGGGCCGTGGACATCGCCGTCGACGCGGGAGTGACCATCTCACTCGACATCAACTTCCGTTCCCTGCTGTGGAGCGAGGAGGAGGCCAGGAGCGCCCTGCTGCCGCTGCTGCGCCGCTGCGACCTGGTCTTCGCGGGGCCGCACGAGGCCCGGCTCGCGGTCCCCGGCACCGACGACCCGGAGGAACTCGCCCGGGGCATCCGCGACCTCGGCCCGTCCGGCGCCGTGATCAAAATGGGTGCCGAGGGAGCGTTCGCCCTCCTCGACGGACAGCCGCACCGGCAGCCCGCGATACCCGTGCGCGTGCACGACTCCGTGGGCGCGGGGGACGCCTTCGCCGCCGGATACCTCGCCGAACTGATCGAGGGCGAACCACCCGAGCGGCGGCTGAGGACGGCTGCCCTCCTCGGCGCCTTCGCGGTCAGCACCGCGGGCGACTGGGAGGGCCTGCCCCACCGCTCCGAACTGGCCCTGCTCGACCACCACGACGACAACGTCCGCTGAACAGCCCCGTCACCGCCCCCCTTCAAGGAAAGCCCCGGGAAGCCCCATGCCCACACCTGCCTCGTCCGGCCCCCTCCTCGTCCTCACCGGCTCCTACACACCCGACACCGGGGGCGACGGCGCCGGACTCGCCGCCGTGCGCTTCGATCCGGCGAGCGGCCGTCTGGCCCCCGAGAGCGGACTGCCACCGCTGCCCGTCAGCGGCGCCTCCTTCCTGGCGGCGCACCCGACCCTGGACGTCGTCTACAGCACGAACGAGACCGACCCCGGAACCGTCACCGCGGTCACCCGGCACCCCGACGGCGCTCCCACGCCCCTCGGCACCCCGGTCCCCAGCGGCGGGACGAACCCGTGCCACCTGACCGTCCACCCCGACGGCCGCTGGCTGCTGACCGCCAACTACGGCAGCGACACCGCACCCGGCACCGTGGCCGTGCACCGGCTCGACGAGGACGGGCGGGTCAGCGAGTCGACCGACGTCGTCGAGCACGAGGGTTCGGGCCCGGTCACCGGACGGCAGGAGGGCAGCCACGCCCACCAGGTCGTCGTCGACCCGGCGGGCCGCTTCGTCCTGGCCACCGACCTGGGCGCGGACGCGGTGTTCGCCTACGAGCTGGACACCCGCGCCGGAACGCTCACACAGACCGCGGTGAGCCGGCTGCGCGCCGGCTCCGGCCCCCGCCACCTCGCGTTCGCCCCCGGCGGCGAGCTGGTGTTCAGCGCCGACGAGCTCTCCTCCACCGTCACCTGCCACCGCTACGACGCCGGGACGGGCATCCTGACGGCGGCCTCCCCCGTGCCCGCCACCACGGCCCAGGACGTCGACAACTATCCCGGCGGGATCGTCGCCTCTCCGTGCGGGCGCTTTGTGTGGGTGACCAACCGCGGAGCGGACACGGTGGCCGCGTTCCGGATCACCGGTCCCGGCCTGACGCCGATCGGCGAGGTCCCCAGCGGTGGCACCTGGCCCCGCGGCCTGACCCTGGCGGCCGGTCACCTCCTCGTCGCCAACCAGCACAGCGGCACCCTCGCCGCGCTGCGGGTCCGGGACGACGGCACCCTCGAACAGCCCGCCCCGGCGGCGTCCCTGCCGTCGGTGGTCTGCACGCTTCCCCTCTGAAAAACCCGCAAGGTTCCGTGCCTACACTCCACTTGAAGGGCAGCCATGTCCGCCCCCGCCACCCCCGCACGCTTCACCCTCGACTCGGCCTTCGGGATCGGAACCGCGTCCATCCCCGCCTGTACGGATCGTTCGTGGAACACCTGGGCCGCTGCGTCCACAGCGGTCTGTACGAACCGGGCCACCCCGCCGCCGACGCCGCCGGCCTGCGTCAGGACGTGCTCGCGCTGATCCGGGAGCCGGGCGTCACCACCGTGCGCTACCCGGGCGGCAACTTCGTCTCCGGCTACCGCTGGGAGGACACCGTCGGACCGCGCGAGGAGCGGCCGGTGCGTCTCGACCTCGCCTGGAAGACCACCGAGACCAACGAGTTCGGCCTCGGCGAGTTCATGGACTTCTGCCACAAGACCGGCACGGAGCACATGATGGCCGTCAACCTCGGCACCCGCGGCGTGGAGGACGCGGTACGGCTGCTGGAGTACTGCAACCACCCGGGCGGCACCGAACTGTCCGACCTGCGCATCGCCCACGGCGGCGAGGAGCCGTACGGCATCAAGATGTGGTGCCTGGGCGACGAGATGGACGGCCCCGGGCAGATCGGCCACAAGACGGCCGAGGAGTACGGGCGGCTCGCCGCCGAGACCGCCCGCGCCATGAGGATGATCGAGCCGGACCTGGAACTGGTCGCGTGCGGCAGCTCGGGCTCCGGGATGTCCACCTTCGCCGCCTGGGAGGCGACCGTCCTTGAGGCCGCGTACGACCTGGTCGACCACGTCTCGCT
Organism: Streptomyces sp. NPDC051104; assembly: GCF_040682835.1. NCBI lineage: Bacteria > Bacillati > Actinomycetota > Actinomycetes > Kitasatosporales > Streptomycetaceae > Streptomyces > Streptomyces sp. NPDC051104. The sequence continues at coordinate 110,839 of NZ_JBFBBS010000011.1, forward strand.
GCACGCCTACTACGAGGAGACCGACGGCGACCGGGACTCCTTCCTCGCCTCCGCGGTCGACATGGAGCACTTCATCGAGTCGGTCGTGGCCACCTGCGACCACGTCCGCGCCAGGCTGAAGGCGACCAAGCGCATCAAGCTTGCCTTCGACGAGTGGAACGTCTGGTACCGGAGTCGGCCCAATCCGCACACCGTGGAGGACTGGCAGCAGGCGCCCCGCCTGCTGGAGGACGTCTACACCGTCACCGACGCCGTGGTCCTCGGCTCGCTGCTGATCGCCCTGCTGCGGCACGCCGACCGGGTCACCGCCGCCTCACTCGCCCAGCTCGTCAACGTCATCGCGCCGATCATGACCGAGCCGGGCGGGCCCGCCTGGCGGCAGAACACCTTCTTCCCCTTCGCCCACGCATCGCGGTACGGCCGCGGCCGGGTACTGCGCGTCGAGGTGGACAGCCCCACGTACCCCACGGCCCGGTTCGGCGATGTGCCCCTGCTGCACGCCACCGCCGTGACCGACGACGAGACCGGCACCGTCACCGTGTTCGCCGTCAACCGGAGCCAGACCGAGGCGCTGCCGCTGGAGGTCGGCCTGCGCGGCGGCGACGCGCACACCGTCGACGAGCACCTGGTGCTGTCCGACGCCGACCCCGACGCCCGCAACACCGTGGACCACCCCGACCGGGTGACACCGCACCCGGCCACCGGCACCCTCGTCAAGGACGGGGTCCTGCGTTCCGAACTGGAGCCCCTGTCCTGGAACATGATCCGTCTGACGCGCACGCAGAGCTGAAGGAACGGCACACTGCTCCGCCTCACCCCAGCGCCCGGTCGAGATTGAACGCCGCGCTGATCAGGGCGAAGTGCGTGAACGCCTGCGGGAAGTTGCCCTGTTGCTCGCCGGTGTGGCTGATCTCCTCCGCGTACAGGCCCAGATGGTTGGCGTAGGTGAGCATCTTCTCGAACGCCAGCCGTGCCTCGTCCAGCCGTCCGGCGCGGACCAGCGCCTCGACGTACCAGAAGGAGCAGATGGAGAACGTGCCCTCGTCGCCCCGCAGGCCGTCGGGGCTGGCCTGTGGGTCGTAGCGGTAGACCAGGGAGTCGGAGACCAGGTCCTGGGTGAGTGCGTCCAGTGTGGACAGCCACTTGGGGTCGGTGGGCGCGATGAACTTGGCCAGCGGCATCATCAGCACGGACGCGTCCAGCACGTCGCTGTCCTCGTGCTGGACGAAGGCCTGGCGCTTGACGGACCAGCCGCGCTGCATGATCCGCCGGTAGATGGTGTCGCGGCACTGCAGCCAGCGCACCATGTCGGCGGGCAGGCCGCGGCGGCGGGCCATCCGGACGGCCCGTTCGATCGCCACCCAGCACATCAGCCGCGAGTACAGGAACTTCTTGCGGCCGCCCCGGGTCTCCCAGATGCCCTCGTCCGGCTGGTCCCAGTGGTCACAGACCCAGTCCACCAGCGCGCAGACCTGGTCCCACTGGTCGCTGGAGATGGGCTGCGCCCACTTGTCGTAGAGATAGATGGAGTCGATCAGGGCGCCGTAGATGTCGAGCTGGAGCTGGTCGGCGGCCGCGTTGCCGACCCGGACCGGTGCGGAGCCCTGATGGCCCTCGAGGTGGTCGAATTCGTACTCCGGCAGGTCGGTGCGGCCGTCGATGCCGTACATGATCTGCAGGGGGCCGGACGGTCCGCCGTCCCCGGGTGTGATGTGCCGGTTCACGAACTTCATGAACGCCTCGGCCTCGCTGGTGAACCCAAGCCGCAACATGGCGTAGACGCAGAAGGCCGCGTCGCGCACCCACACGTAGCGGTAGTCCCAGTTGCGTTCGCCGCCGAGCTGCTCGGGCAGGCTGGTCGTCGGCGCGGCAAGGATCGCGCCGGTCGGGGCGTAGGTGAGCAGCTTCAGGGTGAGGGCGGAGCGGTGCACCATCTCCCGCCAGCGACCGCGGTAGCGGGACTGGTGCAGCCAGCGCCGCCAGTACTCCACCGTGGCGGCGAACTGTTTCTCGGCCTCGACGCGTGCGCACATGCGCGGCGCCACGTGTTCACCGACCTGGTCCAGCGCGAAGACCGCCGACTCGCCCTCGGCGAGTTTGAAGTCCGCCCACACGTCCCGGTCGTCGCCTTCCAGGGGGACGGTGGCGGTCAGGGCCAGCGACAGGTCGGCGGACTCGAAGACCGCCACGTCACCGAGCAGCCGCAGGGTGTGCGGCTGCCTGCCGTAGTCGAACCGTGGAGCCACCCGTACCCGGAAGGGCAGGGAGCCCCGCACGCACAGGACCCTCCGGATCAGCCGGTGGCGTTCGGTCTCGACGGACGCCGCTCCGACGGGCATGAAGTCCTGCACCTCACCGACGCCGTCCTCGGTGAAGAACCGGGTGATCAGGACGTTGGTGTCGGGGAAGTAGAACTGCTTCGTGCGGCCCGGCACGGTCGCGGCGAGTTCGAAGCACCCGCCCCGCTCGGCGTCCAGGATCGCGCCGAAGACGCTCGGGCAGTCGAAGGAGGGGCAGCAGTACCAGTCGATGGTGCCGTTGCTCCCCACCAGCGCGACAGTGCGCATGTCACCGATCAGACCGTGGTCGGCGATCGGCAGGTACCGGGAGCGCCCGGGCCCGTACTGCTCGCTCGGCGTTTCGGCCATCGCAGCCTCCCTGACCACCGGGTACGCGCACCGCAGGTCCCAGAGTAGGCGCAAGGCGACGGGGCGGCACGGGGAGCGGATCCGCCCCCGGCCGCCGGTCGTCAGACCGTGATCACCCGGACGCCCGCCTCCTCGAACCGCCGCACCGTGTCCGCCCCGGCCGCCGTGTCCGTGACCAGGGTGTCCACCGCCTCCACCGCGCAGATCCGCGCGAACGCGCGCTGCCCCAGCTTGCTGGAGTCCGCCGCGACGACCACGCGCGCGGCGCGCTCGCACAGCACACGGTTGATCGCGGCCTCCGCCTCGTCGTGCGCCGCCGCGCCGTGCGTGACGTCCAGGGCCACGACGCCGAGCACGGCCACGTCCAGGGTGATCTGGCCGAGTACGCCGTCCGCGAGCGGACCGATCAGCTCGTACGAGTGCGGTCGCGCGACCCCGCCCGTGACCACGATCTTGAACTGGGGGCGCACGGCCAGCTCGTTGGCGATGTTCAGCGCGTTGGTGACGATCGTCAGCGCGGGCGAGCCCGACGCCAGGTCGCCGCGCACGGCAAGCGCCCGCGCCACCTCGGTGGTGGTGGTGCCGCCGGTGAGACCCACCGCCTCGCCGGGCGTGATCAGACCGGCCACCGCCTGTGCGATGCGCTGCTTCTCCGAGGCGCGGCGGGCGGTCTTGTAGCGCAGCGGCAGTTCGTAGGAGACCCCGTGCACCACCGCGCCGCCCCGGGTGCGCACCAGCATCTGCTGCTCCGCGAGCTGGTCGAAGTCGCGGCGGATCGTCGCGGCCGACACCCCGAGCTCGGCCGCCGCCTCCTCGACCTCCAGCCGGGCCCGCTCGACGAGCAGCTCCAGCAGCGCCTTCCAGCGGGCGTCGCGGGACATCCCCACTCTCCGTTTCCTTGACCTTGCGGGTGACCCTAGCGCACCGCACTTCCGTCACCATGCTTGATCGTGCTCGAAAGCTCGCTCTATCGTGCAACAACAAGCATCACTGGCATCGCTGGGAGGGTGCGGCATGACGTACGTCGAGCAGGAGCTGACCAGCCAGCCCGAGTGCTGGACGCGCGCCGCCGAGAGCGCGCAGGGTCACAAGGACGCGCTGCCGGCGGCGGGGGAGCGGGTGGCGATCGTCGGGTGCGGGACCTCCTTCTTCATGGCGCAGGCCGCCGCCGCGCTGCGCGAGCGGTCCGGGCAGGGCGAGACGGACGCCTTCGCCGCCTCCGAGTTCCCCCGCGGCCGGGCCTACGACCGGGTCGTCGCCCTCACCCGGTCCGGCACCACCACCGAGGTCCTCGACCTCCTCGGCCGGCTCCGCGGGCAGGTGCGGACCACCGCGATCACCGCCGATGCGCTCACGCCCGTGACGGAGTGCGCCGACGAGGTGGTGGAGCTCGGCTTCGCCGACGAACGGTCCGTCGTCCAGACCCGGTTCGCCACCACCGCCGTCACCCTTCTCCGCGCCCATCTCGGCCTGCACTCGGACGCCGTGGTCGCCGACGCCCGCACCGCCCTGAAGTCCCCGCTGCCCGAAGGGCTGGTCCAGCGCACGCAGTTCACCTTCCTGGGGCGCGGCTGGACCGTCGGGCTCGCCCACGAGGCCGCGCTGAAACTGCGCGAGGCCGCGCAGGCGTGGACGGAGGCATACCCGGCGATGGAGTACCGGCACGGCCCCATCAGCATCACCACCCACACCACCGCGACCTGGATGCTCGGCGAGGCACCCGACCAACTGGCCGCACAGGTCCGGGAGGCGGGCGGGCTATGGGTGGCCGGCGGCCTCGACCCGCTCGCCGAACTCGTCCGCGTCCAGCGGCTCGCCGTCGCCCTCGCCGCCGCCCGCCGACTCGATCCCGACCGGCCGCGCCATCTGACCCGCTCGGTGATCCTCGCACCCGATTCCCGCGCCCGGTGAGAAGGAGGAGCCGTGCCCCTCGCCCCCACCGGTGAGCTGATCGCCGCCGCCGCGGCGGCGGGCGGTGCCGTCGCCGCGTTCAACGTCATCACCCTCGAGCACATCGAGGCCGTGATCGCGGGCGCCGAGGCCGCGGGCGCCCCCGTCGTGCTCCAGGTCAGCGAGAACGCCGTCAAGTATCGCTACGGGCGGCTTCTCCCGCTCGCTCGCGCCGCCGCCGCGGCCGCCGCGCGTGCCGCCGTGCCCGTCGCCCTCCACCTCGACCACGTCCACAGCGACGACCTGCTCCGCCAGGCACCCGGCGCCGGGTTCGGCTCCGTGATGTACGACGCGGCCCGGCTGCCGTACCAGGAGAACCTCACCGCGACCCGCGCCGCCGCCGACTGGGTGCATGCCCAAGGGCTGTGGATCGAGGCGGAGTTGGGGCAGGTGGGCGGCAAGAACGGCGAACCGCCGCCCGGCCCGCACACACCCGGTGCCCGCACCGACCCTGCCGAGGCCGCCGCCTTCGTGGCGGACACCGGTGTCGACGCCCTGGCCGTCGCCGTCGGCAGCACGCACGCGATGACCACGCGCACGGCCGCACTCGACCACGCCCTGATCGAACGGCTCAGTGCCGCCCTCGACGTACCGCTCGTGCTGCACGGCTCGTCCGGACTGCCGGACCACGAACTGACCGCGGCCGTCGCGGGCGGCATCGCGAAGGTCAACATCGGCACCGCCCTGAACGTCGCGATGACCGGAGCCATCCGGGAGTTCCTCGCCGGGCGGCCCGAGGCGGTCGACTCGCGCGGCTACCTCGGCGTGGGACGGGAGGCGATGGCCCGGACCGTGACCCGGCTCGTGACCGTGCTGCGGGACGGCGGCACACCCGCATCGGAGCCCCCGCGCCCGTAGGCGTCCCCCCGGCACGCTCCACGCGGGGAACGGTCGCGGGTTCGGCTACTTCTTCACCGCCTTCAGCACGACGAACTTGGGGTCGCTCGCGACCAGTTCGCTGTTGCCGAAGAGGCGGCGCAGTTTCACGTGGTAGCCCAGATGACGGTTCCCGATCACCCACAGCTCGCCGCCCGGCCGCAGGGCGCGCCGCGCGCCGGTGAACATGCGCCAGGCGGTGGCGTCCGTCGTCGCCTGGTGGGAGTGGAACGGCGGGTTGTTGAGCACCAGGTCGACGCTGGCGGCGGGCACCCCGGACAGACCGTCACCGACCCGGAACTCCGCCCGCCCCCGGACGTTGTCCCGGTAGGTCGCCTCCGCCGAGGCCACCGCCTGGTACGACTCGTCGGTGAACAGCACCTCGGCCTCGGGGTCGGCCAGCGCGGCCGCCAGCCCCACGATGCCGTTGCCGCAGCCGAGGTCCACGATCCGCTCGGCGCCCCGGCCGCGCGGAAGGTGCTGGAGGAAGAAACGGGTGCCGATGTCGAGTCGGTCGGCGCAGAAGACGCCCGCGTGGTTGGTGACGGTCCGGCCGGACAACGGGCCGATGCCGTCCGGGAGTCGGTAGCGGTACGGCCACGGGTTGCTGCCCCGTTCGAGGTCCGGGGCGGGGGTGCAGAAGATCAGCCGGGCCTTCTGCTCGGCGAGCGAGGTACGGGTCGGCCCGAAGACGCGCTCGATCAGCTGCAGCGTCGAGGTGTGGATCTCCTTGACCATGCCGGTGCCGATCACCACCGTGCCCTCGTGCACTCCGGGCGCCAGCCGGTGCAGCTGGTCCTCCAGCAGCGCGAGGCTCTTCGGGACGCGGATCAGGAGCACGTCGACACGGGACGGCGGGTCGTCCCGAGTGCTGAGCAGCCGGACGGCGCCCGGGTCGACGCCGTTGCGTGCGAGGTTCGCGCGGGTCGCCTCCTGCACCAGGAACGAGTCGGTGATCTGTGTCGGACGGTGCGCCGCGAGAGCCGTGGTGAGCGCACCCCACCGGTCGCCGACGACCACGACCGCACCGTCGAGCGGGGTGCCGCTCGCCGCTAGGTGCCGCAGCAGATACGCGTCGGAGGCGTCCCAGGCGCGCAGCCGGTCGCGGGGGTCCTCCGGGAAGCGGGCCAGCGCGCACTCGCCCCACGGCGTGGTCAATCGGTCGTTCATGGTGCGTCCAGGCTAGCCGAGCCGCAGGTGGGGCCCCGTCCCCGGTGGGCCGGATACGTGATGATGGAGCCATGGACGCCGAGCTGTTCCCGCGGAGCCGCGCACAGATCGCCCCCGGCGCGGTCCATGTGCCCGACTGGCTCGACGCGGACCGTCAGCTGCGGCTCGTGGACGCCTGCCGGGAGTGGGCCCGCCCGCCGGCCGGACTGCGGACCGTGCGCACGCCCGGCGGGGGCACGATGACCTCACGGCAGGTCTGCCTCGGCCGGCACTGGTATCCCTACGGGTACGCCCGCACGGTCGTCGACGGCGACGGCGCCCCCGTGAAGCCGCTCCCGGACTGGCTCGCCGCACTGGGCCGCGACGCGGTCGAGGCCGCCTTGGGCCCGGGGGCGGTGGCGTCGGAGCCGTACGACATCGCCCTGATCAACTTCTATGACGCGGACGCCCGTATGGGGATGCACCGCGACAGCGACGAGAAGTCCGACGCGCCCGTGGTGTCGCTGAGTCTCGGTGACACCTGCGTCTTCCGTTTCGGCAACACCGAGACCCGGGCGCGCCCTTACACGGACGTGGAGCTGCGCAGCGGGGACCTGTTCGTCTTCGGCGGCCCGGCGCGGCTCGCCTACCACGGGGTGCCGAAGGTGCGGCCGGGGACCGCGCCGCCCGCGTTGGGGCTGACGGGCCGGTTGAACATCACACTCAGGGTCAGCGGCTTCGGCCGGGACCCGGAGCGGATCATGGGAGACTCGCCCTCATGAGCGGTAAGGCGGGCCCCCGGGCGGTAGGGGAAGGGAACACACGGACACGGCTGGACCGCGGGCGCGGCGCGCTCGGACCCGCGCTGGAGCTGGTGCACACCGGCCGTGCGCCGACGCGCGCCGTGCTCACCATCGAGCTGGGCGTCACCCGGGCGACCGCCGGAGCGGTGGCCGCCGAACTGGAGGCGCTCGGCCTGATCCGCGTCGACGCCCACCCGGGGGCCGCCGCCGGGACGCAGGGCCGGCCCTCGCACCGGCTGGAGATCGCCGAGGACGGACCCGTCGCGCTCGCCGCCCAGGTGCACGCCGACGGCTTCCGGGCCGCGCTCGTCGGCCTCGGCGGCCGCATCGTCGCGACCGCCCCCGGCTGCGAGACCGTCGACGCCGACCCGGCCAAGGTGCTCGGCTCGGTCGTCGAAGCGGGTGCCGAACTGCTGCGCGAGACCGGGCGGCGCTGTGTGGGCGCCGGGCTCGCCGTGCCGTCCGCGGTCGCCGAACCCGAGGGCCTGGCGCTCAACCCGCTGCACCTCGCCTGGCCTGCGGGAGCGCCCGTACGGGAGATCTTCGCCGAGCGGGTGCGCGCCGCCGGCATCACCGGGCCCGCCTTCGCCGCCAACGACATCAACCTGGCCGCGCTCGCCGAGCACCGGCACGGCGCGGGCCGCGGCTCCAGGGACCTGCTGTGCGTGGCCACCGGGCACCGGGGCGTGGGCGGTGCGCTGGTGCTCGACGGACGGCTGCACACGGGCAGTTCGGGTCTGGCGCTCGAGGTCGGCCACCTCACCGTGAACCCGGAGGGCCGCCCCTGCCACTGCGGCAGCCGTGGCTGCCTCGACGTGGAGGCGGACCCGCTGGCCTTCCTGGCGGCGGCCGGGCGCCAGGCCGGTCCCGAGGTCTCACAGCTTCAGCAGGCCAACGACCTCATCCGCACCGCGTACGCCACCGACCCGGCCGTCCGCGGCGCCGTCGAGCTGCTGATCGACCGGCTCGGCCTCGGCCTCGCCGGCCTGGTCAACATCCTCAACCCGGACCGCATCATCCTCGGCGGGCTGCACCGCACCCTGCTCGACGCCGACCCCGAGCGGCTGCGCGCCGTCGTCGCCGACCGCAGCCTGTGGGGCCGCAGCGGCCAAGTCCCGGTCCTCGCCTGCACACTCGACCACAACAGCCTGGTCGGAGCGGCGGAGCTGGCGTGGCAGCCGGTACTGGACGATCCACTGGTGGCCCTCACCTGACGCGGCTTCAGGCGCCGGACCGAGCAGAAGGTTGATTCGGCTCACCACCGCCGTCCCCACGGCAGCTCACCCGGTCCAGGTGCCGACATGGGCCGCCTCTGCAAGGAGCAGCACTCGCCCGCCCGCCTACTCCCCGGGAGGTATGCACACTGCCGCCGGCCGTACGACGACCCGGACCCCCTCCGGGAGCCAGTCTCTAGGCATCACCCGACAACCCACCGAGGGAGATGACCTCACGGTGCAGACCCTGGCTCACTGGGACGGCGGCCCCGGCCCGTGGATCCCGTTCTTCCCGCTGATCTGGGCGGCCGTCGTCGTAGGCGCCGTCACCGTCCTGCGCCGCACCGCCTGGCGCGGTCGCGGCGGCCCCTGGCGCCCGATGGAAGGCCGCCCCGCCGGCGACTCGCCGGTCGCGGTGCTCGGCCGCCGCTTCGCCTCCGGCGAGATCGACGAGGACGAGTACTGGCGCCGCCTGTCCGTCCTGGACGAGCAGTTCGGCCGCACGGGCAAGGGCGGTTACGCATGACCGCGGTGACCGGCACGCGGACGGCCGCCCGGGTCGATGACGCCGTCAAGGTGCGCGCCGGCGGCGACACCGCTGTGCGGGCCCCGGACGAGGTGAGTTCCGGCTTCCCGGCCGGCCGTTTCGCCTCGGTCACGGGCCCCTCGGCGTCCGGCGAGTCCACGCTGCCGCACTGCTCGGCGGGCGGCCCGCCTTGACGTCCTGCGGGCCATCCCCATGGAACGACCCGTCCGGCGCGCACCGGAAGGAGGGTCACCGCCCGGTCAGCCGGCAACGGCGGACCGGGCGGGAGCATGTCGGGTCGTGTGCTCGTCGACCGCCACCGGCCCGCGGGCGGGCACTTCGAGAGCCCGTTCGTACGGCGTACGGCTGCGCACCGGACCGTCCGGCGCCGCCGACGGCGCGGGAAGCGTGAACCAGACGACCTTCCCCGACTCGCCGTCCGGACGCGCCCCCCAACTGGCGGCCACAGCGGCGACCATCGCCAGACCGCGTCCGCTGGTGGCGGAGGGATCCGGCGCGCGCAACTCCGGCAGGCGCGGATCGTGGTCGTGCACCGAGACGGTGAGCCGGTCGAGCAGCAACTCCATCTCCACGGTGCACGTCTTGTCGGGCTGGGCATGCAGGTGGACGTTGGTCAACAGCTCCGTCACACCGAGCGCGGCCCGGTCGATCAAGGAATCGAGATGCCAGTAGCGCAACTGCGCCGATACGATTCTGCGGACCTGGCCGATCCGCGACGGCAGGGCTTGGAGCTCCACCGTGCAGTGCCTGCTTGGCTGGCTGATCACGGCTGCGACTCCCCGAATTGAGGTCCGGAAGAAGACACGGAGATCGGATCCAGCAGGGTGGCCGGGTGTGCACGCCGCCTGCTGTGCGGCTGAGTACTCCGGCCGCCTGGTGCGGAACGGCTTCGTACGGCGGCCGCCCGCTGTCGTGACCGGCGGCTGGTTCTTCAGCGTAATCGCCGGTAAACCGAGAGTGATGTGAGACCAGAGTGACGCAGGGCACGCCGCGCCGCAACTCACGCCGCGCTCAGCCGCCGCGACCTGCCGCCTTGCGGACCGCCTCGATGAACCGCCGCGCCGACGGCGGCCCCGGCTGCCCCGGTTCCGGGTCGTGATCACCGAGGGTCAGTGAATAGCGGGTGCCGTTCAGATCGGCCAGCGCCCGGTCCTCGGGCGCGAACCAGGGCTGGGACGCACACACCGCCTGCACCGGCGCGCTGTCGATCTCGCTGCCGTAACTGGTGAGCAGTCGCAGCCTGCCGTCGCTGATCCGGACCTGCCCGGCCCGGGTGAGCGACCGCAGCCCCCTCCCGATCCGCACACCCGTGGCCGTGAACTCCGGCTCCGCCATGATGTCCGCCCCCTTGTGCGTTCGGCTGGGCCCGCTGCGGATCCCGCCCGGCGGCGCGGTCCCACGGCCTCGATCGAGAGTTCGGTCGTGATCCAGTGTGCATCCCCGGCTCGGACGGGTCCTCCGGGCGGAGCCCGCCGCACCGGCTCCCGTCCCGCGGTGCAGTCTGCCCCGGGCCGGCGCGTCGCACCAGTGCGCATACCGAGGCGGCGGCGGCCGGCCGGCGCACTCGCGCGGATGCGCCCCACGGATTTGCGCCTGTTCCCCGCTCCCTTCCCAGGTGCGCCTTTGAGTGGCTCAAAGATGCGTTTATGCAGGTGAGAAGGCATGTGAAAGGTGCCTATGATGCAGAGGTCCGACCGAGTGATCCGGACATCGGCACGCCCCGGTAAGGAGTCCCGCCGTGAGTACCTCCCAGATGACCCGACCCGGCGAGACCCTCGACGTGGACCGCAGTGACCCCGAGTACCGGGCCTGGCTGAAAGCGGCCGTCCGCAAGGTCCAGGCCGACGCCAACCGTTCCGCCGACACGCATCTGCTGCGCTTCCCACTGCCCGAGCACTGGGGCATCGACCTGTATCTGAAGGACGAGTCGACCCACCCCACGGGCAGTCTCAAGCACCGTCTGGCGCGCTCGCTGTTCCTGTACGGGCTGTGCAACGGCTGGATCCGGCCGGGCCGCCCGGTGATCGAGGCGTCCAGTGGTTCCACGGCCGTCTCGGAGGCCTACTTCGCGAAGCTCATCGGCGTGCCCTTCGTCGCGGTCATGCCGCGCACGACGAGCGCCGAGAAGTGCCGCCTGATCGAGTTCCACGGCGGGCGGTGCCATTTCGTGGACGACCCGCGCACGATGTACGAGGCCTCGGCCGCCCTCGCGGAGGAGACCGGGGGCCACTACATGGACCAATTCACCTACGCGGAACGGGCCACGGACTGGCGCGGCAACAACAACATCGCCGAATCCGTCTTCCGCCAGCTGGAGTTGGAGCGGTTTCCGGAGCCCGCGTGGATCGTCGCCACGGCCGGCACCGGCGGCACCTCGGCGACCATCGCGCGGTACGTGCACTACATGGGGTACGACACCCGCGTCTGCGTCGCCGACCCGGAGAACTCCTGCTTCTTCGAGGGGTGGACGACCGGCGATCCGGAGGTCACCTGTGACCGCGGCTCGCGGATCGAGGGCATCGGCCGGCCCCGGATGGAGCCCAGCTTCGTACCCGGCGCCATCGACCGGATGATGAAGGTCCCGGACGCGGCCGCAGTCGCCGCGGTACGGGCCCTGGAGCGGGCGATCGGCCGCAAGGCGGGCGGCTCGACCGGCACGGGCCTGTGGGGTGCGCTGAAGATCGTCGCGGAGATGGTGGCCGACGGGCGCACGGGCAGTGTGGTCACCCTGCTGTGCGACCCGGGGGACCGCTATCTGGACAAGTACTACTCGGACGCGTGGCTGGCCGAACAGGGACTGGACGTCGCACCGTACGCGGCGGCGATCGAGTCATTGCTGCGGACGGGGGTCTGGCCGGGCTGATCCCGGCCCGGCGCCTCGGTGACGGGGCTGGGTCCCCCTGCTCGGCGAGTTGGGGGAGTGCGCCTCAGGCGTCGCGAGCCGGGCGCCCGTCCTGTTCGGAGCTCTGACCCGCGAGCCTGCGGTCCAGGGCCGTCACCGCGCCGCGGAACACCCGTGCCAGGGCACCGCGCGACAGCCTCACCAGCAGGCGGAAGAGCGCGTTGCCGTCGGCCGCCCACGTCCACTGCACACGGGTGCCCGTGCCGGCGGGGCTGAGCCGCCACTCCTCGAGCAGGGCGTGGACGCCGGGGACGGTCGCCTCGTCGACCCGGTACGCGTACAGCTCGTCGGGCTCGGCCGCGACGATCGTCTCGCGGAAGCGGGTGCCGCCGGCGAGACGCACCTTGCGTCCCACGCCCTCGTCGATGAGACCTATGGACCTCACCGCGGGAAACCAGTCGCTCCAGCCGGGGACGTCGTCGGCGAGGGCCCGGAAGACCACCTCGGGGGAGGCGGTCATCTCCCCGGCGAACACGAGCCGTACGGGAGCGGTCCGCGTGAACGCGAGTCCCACCGGGCGCAGGCGGTGTGCCATGGACGAAACCTCCTCGCGGGACGTGCGCGAACGGAAGCCGGCTCCGCTTCACCTTAGCTGCCGCGGTGTCAGCTGTCTGTGTCTTCCTCGGACTCTCCCGCGACCACCAGCCGCCGCAGATGCTCCGAGATCTCCATCCGCGCGTCCGTCGGCAGCCCCGCGTCGGTCACCAGCGTGTCGACCTCCTCCAGCGCGGCGAACGAACTCAGGCCCACCGTGCCCCACTTGGTGTGGTCGGCGACCACGACCACACGCCGTGCGGACTGCACGAGCTGCCGGTTGGTCTCGGCCTCCGCCAGGTTCGGCGTCGACAGGCCCGCCTCCAGCGATATGCCGTGCACCCCGAGGAACAGCACGTCGAAGTGGAGGGAGGCGATCGCCCGGTCGGCGACGGGGCCCACCAGCGAGTCGGACGGGGTGCGCACACCGCCCGTGAGGACGACCGTGGCCGCGCCCTGCCGCTGGCCCGAGGTGCGCTGCGCGGCGTGGAAGACGTCGGCCACTCGCACCGAGTTGGTGACGACGGTCAGATCCGGCACGTCGAGCAGGTGCTGGGCCAGCGCGTACGTCGTCGTGCCACCGGACAGCGCGATCGCCGTGCCCGGAGTGACCAGCTCGGCCGCGGCCCGGGCGATGTCCTCCTTGGCCGTCAGCTCCAGGCCCGACTTCGCCTCGAACCCCGGTTCGTGCGTACTGGCCTCGACCACGGGCACCGCGCCGCCGTGCACCTTCTCTAGCACGCCCTGGCGGGCGAGCGCGTCGAGATCGCGGCGGACCGTCATGTCCGAGACGCCGAGCTTGCGCGTCAGCTCGTTCACGCGGACGCCGCCGCGCCGTCGCACCTCGTCCAGGATCAGGGCACGGCGCTGCTCCGCGAGGAGGTTCTGATTCTCGCTCACGTCCGCTCCGTCCCCTTTCATCCCATCACATCCCGCATGTCGCCTATACCGGCTCGGACGAGGTCATTCTCCCGCCGCCGACACCGCGGACGCCCCATCCTCGCACGCCTCGCCGCAGGTGGCGGCATCGCCCGTCACCTGGGATCCGTCCGCCCTCCCCGCCGCTGTCACACGTATCGGGGAGATTCCGCGCCGGCAGGTGTGCGCCGCCGGCGCAGCGGAGATCCTCTCGCTGCTCGGGACACACCGTACGCAGCACGGCGGAAGAGCGGAACAGTGGAGCGTGCACGGGAACACGAGGGGGAGTGCGGCGACTTCGCCGAGCCCTCCGCGCCGGCCCTGGAACTCAGGGTGCACGGAGTCGGTGGCACCACGCCCGAGGAGATGCTCGGCGATGCGCGCACGGTGAGGATCACCGGTGACGAGACGGCCGCGGTGTACCGGCGCGCCGACGACGCCGACGCGGAACGGCGGCCCGGCGGGCACCGCGACGAGCCGGTGCCCGAGGCGTACGTCTGGTGCAACCTGACCTCCGGGAACGCCGCTCGCGCCCTGTGGTTGTTGCTGCTGCCGTTCATGGTCGCCAATCTCGCCCACTGGATGCGCCCCACGACCATCGGCCGGCGGCGGACCGTCCGCCTGTACGGAGTGATCGTCCGGCTCGTCGGGCTCTCCCTGACCGTGCTGCTGGTCGCCGCCGCCTGCGAGGTGGCCCTGGACCTGGTGGCCTGGCAGTGCGCGGGCACGCGCGCGTGCGCCGGGCGCCACAGCTGGCTCGGCTTCCTCTCGCCCGCCGTCTCCGGCCACGGCTGGTGGAGCCGACCCGGCAGGCGCCTCGCCCTGGCGTCGCTGATGCCGACGGCGCTCACCTGCCTGCTGTGGTACCTCTCGCACCGCACCTGGAGCGCCTACGAGTCCCAGCAGCCGATCTCACGCGATCCCGGGACCGACGACGAGTCCCACCGTGTCCCGCTCGGCCGCCCCGGGTTCTGGTACGGGCGCCGGTTTGTGGCCCGGCTGCGCGCCGCGCACACCGCCGCCGGCTTCCTGACGGTCACGGCGGCGCTCGGCGGCAGCGCCGCCCGCTACGACCGCCGCCACGGCTCGGTCCAGCTGGAAGTGCTCGGCTGGCTGCTGCACCTGGTGTTCCTCGGGGGCGCGGTGGTCGTGCTGTGGGTGGTGTGCCGTCGGGGGCGCTCGGAGAACCGGCTCGACGAGGATCTCGACCGGGCCCTGGTGCGATGGCTCCCCGCGGGCGCCCTCGCCCTGCTCGTCGTGACCATGGTCTACGCCGCCTGGTCCCGACCCGGCTGGCACTCGCCGGGCCGGCTGCCCGGCGAGGCGGCGTTCGGCGCGCTCACCCTGGCGCAGGGCGTCCTGGTGATCGCGCTCGGTGCCGTCGCCCACGTCCTGTACCGCACCCACCCCGACACACGCACCGCGATGCGCGGACTGGCCGGACCCGCCGTCGCGCTGCTGGCCTGCGCGCTCGGCGGCGTGATGTCCGGCGGCGTGGCCCAGCGGGTCGCCGACTGGCTGGACGGCACCGGGCACACCCTGACCGGCCCGCCCGCCCTGCTGACCTGGCAGGCGTCCACGATCCCGCCGCTGCTGCTCGTGCTGCTCCTCCTCGCCGGCCGGCTGGCCTGGCGCACCCGGCTGCTACGACGCGCCGGGACCGTCGCGGTCGAGGCGGAGTACCCGGGGGAGTCCAGGGACACGGCCCGCACCCTGCGGATCGCGCACACGCGGGCGATGGCCGCCCTCACCGACCGGGCACCGCTCGTCGTCGCCGTCACCTCCGCCATGACCCTGATCCTGGGCGCCGCCGCCCTGGCGGGGGCCTTCGCCACCGGTGACACTCCGGGAGGAGCCGCACGCGGCAGCCCACCGGTCATCCGGGCCGCCGCCGAGACCTGCCAGGCCCTCGGCTCCTGGCTGATCGGCATCGGCTTCCTGCTCTTCGTCACCTGGGGTCGCCGTGCCTACAAGGACGCCTCCGCGCGCCGCACCATCGGCATCCTGTGGGACGTCGGCACGTTCTGGCCGCGCGCCGCACACCCCTTCGCCCCGCCCTGCTACGCCGAGCGTGCCGTGCCCGACCTGACCTGGCGCATCGCCACCTGGACGAGCTCCACCGGAGGGCGCCTGGTCCTGTCCGGGCACTCCCAGGGCAGCGTGCTGGCGGCGGCCGCGGCCCGGCAGCTGGGGCCCTCCGTACGCAGGCGGGTGGCCCTCCTGACGTACGGCTCGCCCCTGGAGCGGCTCTACGGGCGCTGGTTCCCGGCGTACTTCGGCCCGGCCGCGCTCAGCTCCCTGCATCGCGAGGTGGACTGCTGGCGCAATCTGTACCGCCTCACCGACCCGATCGGCGGGCCGATCCGGCTGCACGGCGACTGCGGCCCGCAGGTGGACCACCCACCGCTCAAGGACCCGCTCGCCTACGGGCGGACCCCCGAGCACCCGCTGCCCGCGCCGATCCGCGGACACGGCGACTACCAGGCGGGCCCCGCGTTCGCCGAGGAGCGCGAGCGACTGCTGGCGCGCCTCAGACCCGGGCTGCCGGCGCCGCGGGAGGCGAACACCTCCTCGGCGCCGGGCGCTGCGGGAGGCTGGCGCGCTCAGCGCAGTTCCGGCAGGTCCTCGGGGTAGAGCAGGGACAGGTCGTCGGTGCTGGCGTCCGCGAGCTGGGCGACCCGGCCCGCGTGCCGCTCCACCATCGCCTCGAAGGTCTGGCGCGCGGTGCGGCCGTTGCCGAACGTCGGCCCCTTCGGGATCGCCGTGAAGTACTTCAGCAGCGCCTCGGCGGTCCCCGGTCCGAGCCGGTACTCGTGCTCCTCGGCCTGCTGCTCGACGATCCGCAGCAGTTCCTCCGCACCGTAGTCGCCGAAGGTGATCGTCCGCGAGAACCGCGAGGCGACACCGGGGTTGACGGACAGAAAGCGTTCCATCTCCGTCGTGTAGCCCGCGACGATCACCACCACGGCCTCGCGGTGATCCTCCATCAGCTTCACCAGCGTGTCGATCGCCTCACGCCCGAAGTCCCGCCCCGAGTCCTCCGGCGACAGCGCGTACGCCTCGTCGATGAACAGCACTCCGCCGCGTGCCCGGTCGAAGGCCTCCTGGGTGCGGATGGCCGTGGAGCCGATGTGCTCGCCGACCAGATCGACCCGGGAGACCTCCACGAGGTGGCCCTTCTCCAGGACGCCGAGCGAGGCCAGGATCTCGCCGTAGAGACGGGCCACCGTCGTCTTGCCGGTGCCGGGGGAGCCCGTGAACACCAGATGCCGCCGCACGGAGGCCGCCTTCAGGCCCGCCTGCTGCCGGCGGCGCCCCACCTCGATCATGTCGGTGAGGGCCCGCACCTCACGCTTGACGCTCTCCAGGCCCACGAGGGCGTCGAGTTCGCCGAGCACATCCTGCGAGGTGCGTGCGGGCCTCGGCTGCTCGGGGAGCGGCGTGACGAGTGGCTCCTGCTCGGTGGTGCGCTGGCTCGGAATGCCCAGCAGACCGGGCGACGGGCTCGTCGTCTGCACGGCCGTCTCCTGGGTCACCGCGGGCCGCAGTCCGGCGCTCTCGTCGCTGGCGCAGTCCTCGACGACCGCACCGCCCCCGCCGGGCGCGCCCGGGCCGCCGTCCGCGAACTCGTAGCCCCCGCGCGCACACCGCTCCGTACGGCACTTCCGCAGCGTGGCGCGGCAGCCGTCGATCACATGGAAGCCGTAGCCGCCGCTGCCCGTCACCCGGCAGTTCAGGAAGCTGCCCCGGCCCTCCGCCGAGACGTAGAAGCCCGCCTCCGCCGGCGAGGTCACCGTGCAGCGCTCGATGGTCGGATCGGCGCCCTTGGTGACGATCACGCCGGTCCGGGTGCCGTCGATGGTGCAGCCGGACAGCGTGCCGCCACTGCCGTGGTCCCGGAACCAGGCGCCCGTCGCCGCCTCCCGGACACGGCAGTCGTCCAGCTGAGCGGTGGCGCCGTCACTCACCGACACCGCCGTGTTGCGCACCTGGGAGAGGTCGCTGTCCACGACGTCCACGCGTGAACCCCGGTCGAGGACGAACAGGGCGTCCGGCACGTCGTGCACCCGGCAGGAGTCGAGCACCGCGGTCGCGCCGTCGCTGACCCACACCGCCGGGTAGTCCCCGGTGCTGTCGAAGATCTCGCACTGGTTGGCGTCCACACGAGTGCCCGGGTCCCACACCGACAGGCCGTTGCGGCCGAACTGCCGCACCGTCGTGCGGGTCAGCGTGAGCACCGAACGGGACCTGAGGTCGACCGCGTTCTCCGGGATGTCGTGGATGCGGCAGTCGGCCAGGGTGAGCACCGCGTCCGTGTCCATCGTGACCCCGTCCGCGGTGGTGCGGTGCACATCGCAGTCCGTCAGGTGCGCCGTGGCCCGCCCGGTGATCTGCACACCGGAGCCCTTCACCTCGTAGACCTCGCAACCGACCGCCTCCAGCGAGGAGTTCTCCCCGGTCGCCGAGAGGCCCGCGCCCGAGGTGTGGTGCACCCGGCAGCGCTCGAGGCGCGGGTGCGCTCCGCCGCGCACGGCGACGCCGGACTGGGCCGCCGCCACCACCTCGCACTCCTCGAACACTCCGCCACCGCCGTCCAGGACGGCGATGCCGATGCCGGCCGGGTTGTCGACCGTGCAGCGCCGCACCGTGGGGCGAGCGTTGCCGCGGACCTCGATGCCGGCCGCGGACCGCGTCATGATCCGCACGTCGACCAGCTCGGGCGTGCCTTCCTCGACGAGGAGCGCGGGCGCCGCCGCGTCCTGCCCCTCGACGTGCAGGTCCTGGACCACGGCGGAGGCCCGTACGGTCAGCGGCACGCCGTCCACCGGCGCGATGCGCACCGAGCCGGGGGAGCCCTCGGGCCCGCGCAGCGTCACCGCACGCTGGACGACGAGGTTCTCCCGGTAGGTGCCGGGCGCGACGGTCAGGACGTCCCCGTCGCCCGCGGCCTCCAGGGCGGCGGCGAGTGACGCGTATTCACCCGTGCGGCGCCGCCACCGCGATGTGCCGGTGTGCGTCACCTGGACCGTGCCCTGTGCCATGGCGCTGCTGTGCCCCCACCTCGTTGCTCACGCGGGTTCTCGCGAAGATGCCGGACGGCCCGGCGGGTCAACCGTAGCGTGCGGGGACGCGGCCGGTGACCGGAGGCCGAACGCCGTCAACTGCCCGTGCCGGTACGGCCCCAGTCCGGGCCTGCCTTGTCCCACGCCTGGTCCCAGCGGGCGTAGCGGCGGAGGACCAGGCGCCAGACGATCAGTCGGCGGCAGCCCTCGATGAGTCCCGCGGTCATCGCGGCCGCGCCGAAACCGGCCAGCACGGCGTGCGTCGTGGCGGTGGCGCTGTCCAGCGGGCGGGCGGTTGTTCGGCCGTGGTCGTCGGTCCAGAGCGGGAAACGGTCACCCGGGTGCGGGGAGGACAGGGTGGCCAGAACCGTGCCATGCTGCGCGGTGCCGTCCGGGGCGGTCCAGTCGGCGAGGACGCGGCTGTGCGCGTCCCGGGTCGTCGAGGAGTCCGGATCGGGGTCCAGCGATCCGCGGTTGAGCTGTTTGACGACGGTGGCCGCCACCTGGTGACGGCTGTGCTGCTGGTCCCGTACGGACCGCTGCAGGGAGTCCTGGGCGACCGAGCCGATCAGCGACCCGGCGACGGGCGCGGCGACGAGGATCAGCAGTAGGGCGACCAGCGCCACCCAGGCCTCGATCAGGTCGGTCGTGCGGCGCAGCGGATTGTGCCGCCAGCGCCACAGGCCGTTGATTGCTCGCACGTGCCGCACCCCCTTCCGCGTCCGTGATAACCCCCGCACCCGGCCGTTCACTCTCGAGGCCGGGGAAGAGAGAGGGAAATCACCTCTCTCCCGCCCCGCACGCCTCTCACGAACTTCTCACGCGGACTCAACGACCGCGGCCCTCGCCCGGGTTCCCACCCGTGCGTGGCATCGCGGCCTTTCGCGCCCCGGGTTCGGAACATCCTGTTCGCACTGCGGCGCGGGCAGCCGGAAACGGCTCGGCGCGGTCGGGGGAAACGGCCGGAGCGGCCGGCCGGGCCCTATTCGAGGATCGTGACCGGGTCGCCGACGCGGACCAGGCCGGTCGTCTCCGGTACGAGGTTCTGCCCGAAGGCGAGTCGGCCGCCGAAGCGGCGGTGGCGGGCGAGGGTGCGCAGCGGCTCCTTGCCGCGCTCGGCGGTGCTCTGGTCCGTGGTGGTCACGACACAGCGCCCGCACATCTTGGCGACCCGGAACGTGACCTCGCCGAGGGAGATCCGCTTCCAGCCGTCCTCGGCCCAGGAGTCGGTTCCGGCCACGACGAGGTTCGGCCGGAACCGGTTCATGGGCAGCGGGCCCTCGTCGGCGTGATCACCCTGTGCGATCAGGGAATTGAGGGCATCCAGAGAGGCGACCGAGGTGAGCAGCAGCGGGTAGGCGTCCGCCAGGCTCACGGTCTCGCCCGGGCGCCCGTACGGCGGGTCGTCGATCGGGCGGCGGGTGGCCGGATCGTCGAGGTGGACGAGGGTCACACGCTCACCGAGGAAGGCGCTGAACCACTCGCTCGCCTCTGGGCCTGCGGGAACCGTCTCGATCTTCTCTCCCGCCCACTTCGCGGTCGTCGTGCCGACGGGATCGGGCACGGCGACGGTCAGCGGCTCAAGAGCTTCCGCGGACACCCGGACACCGCCGCCGGGCAGCGGCTCGGCGGCCGCCAGCGCCAGAGTCGGGCGCTCGCGTTGGGTGACGACCTTGCCGGTGTCGTCGATCAGTGCCCAGCGCCGGTCCCCGGCCAGCCCCCATGGCTCCACCACGGCCTCGTGGGGCGCCTGACCCCGCAATGCCTTGACCGGGTGGACGTGAATCGAGTGCAGCGCTGAATTCGGCATGAGGCCATCGTGCCACCGGCATCGACGGCCTCACCCGGTCCGCGGATCAGTATCCGCGGTACTGCTGCCCGTTGTTGTACGGGTCCTGGTAGGGCGCCGGGGCCGGCCGCTGCGCCGCGGGGCGCATCGACTCGTAGCCCGAGGCCATCGGGCGCGGCTGCTGCATCTGCTGCGGGGCCGGGTAGCCGCGCGGCCCCGCCTGCTGCGGGATGTACGCGGTCGGGGCCTGCTGCAGCGGTGCGGGCTGCGGTGTCTGGGGGTAGCCGTAAGCCGGGGCCTGATGGGAGGGCCCGGACGGCAGCGCGGGCAGCGCCGACGGCAGTGCGGGCAGGCTGCTGCCCGGCGTCTCGTACGCGGAGGGGACCCGGATCGGAGCGATCTGCGGGGTGCCCCGCTCGGCGACGAGCTTGTCGTAGATCGGAGTGTCCGGGAAGGGCGACGCGGAGTAGTAACCGCCGCCATAGGTGGAGCGGGGGGAGGTCATGGGACATAAGTTAAGCCCACGATGTGCTGGTTGGGGAGACCGATAAGAGGGTTGTTTTCCGTGCCGTGGGTGACGCGGGATCCCCAATGCGAGCGAACTTGGCAAAAAAGGGCGGCAAACTGGGTCCGGATCGTGTAAAGGCCGAGTTCCGGGTGGGTTACCGGCGGTTGAGCAGCGGTCTCGCGGGGCGGGTCGTGGGAGTCCGGGCCCCCGGGGGAATAGGTTGGCCCCACGGATGCGAGGCGCTGCCCGGGCCCCGGTCCCGGCGTGGCGACAGGTGGATGGGGGCGGACATGTCGATGGCGAAGGGGTCCAACCTTCAGGTGCCGACCAAGGCGCTGCGCGTGGAACTGGGCCGGCGTTCCGGACCGGGCGTGCCCGACGCGGACGCCTCGGCGCTGCTGCTGGTCTCCGGCAGGGTCCGTACGGACGGAGACCTCGTCTTCTACAACCAGCCCGCGCATCCCTCCGGCGCGGTGCGCCACGAGGGCAAGCGGGACCTGGGCGGACAGGTGACGGACACCCTCCTCGTCGACCTCACGCGCGTGGAGCCCGAGGTCGAGACGGTGGTGCTCGCCGCCTCGGCCGACGGCGGCACGTTCGGCCAGGTGCCCGGCCTGTACATCCGGGTGCTCGACGCCCGGCAGGGCACGGAGGTCGCGCGCTTCGACCCCGCCGCCACCGTCGAGACGGCGTTCGTGCTGGGGGAGTTCTACCGCCGCCAGGGCGCCTGGAAGTTCCGCGCCGTCGGTCAGGGCTACAGCAGCGGACTCGAGGGCCTGGCCACGGACTACGGGATCACGGTGGACGAGCCGCAGCACGCCGCGCCCCAGCCTCCGCCCCCCGCCCCGCCGACGGCACCTCCCACCCCGGTACGCCTCACCAAGGTCACGCTCACCAAGCAGGCCCCCACCGTCTCGCTGGCCAAACAGGGCGGCACCTCCGGAGCGATGCGCGTCAACCTCAACTGGCAGGTGCGCGGGCAGCACTCCGGCGGGGGCCGCGAACAGGGCCGGGCGGTGCCCCGCCACGCGGACCTCGACCTGGACCTGTGCGCCCTGTACGAGCTGTCCGACGGCAGCAAGGGCGTCGTCCAGGCGCTCGGCAACTCCTTCGGCTCGCTGCACCGGCCGCCGTACATCCACCTCGACGGCGACGACCGCACCGGAGCCCTCGACACCGGCGAGAACCTCACCGTCAACCTCGACCACAAGGACCGCTTCCGGCGCATCCTCGTCTTCGTGACCATCTACGAAGGCGCCCGCTCCTTCGCCGACCTGCACGCCACGGTCACGCTCCAGCCGCAGCACGGCGCCCCCGTCGAGTTCTTCCTGGACGAGTGCACGGTGCCCTCCACCGTGTGCGCGCTCGCCCTCATCACGAACACCGGCGGCGACCTGGTCGTCCAGCGCGAGGCCCGCTATCTCGTCCCGGAGCGAGGGGTCAGCCCGCAGCGCACCGTCGACCGGGCCTACGGATGGGGCATGAACTGGACACCGGGCAGGAAATGACCGGATCGTGCGCCATCGCCATCGCCATCGCCATCGCCATCGCCATCCGGCCCGCTCAGCGCTCGTCCGGCACCGCGTCCGGGCGCGCGTACGTGCGGCCCTTCCATGCCGCGCCACGCCCCCGGTAGTGCTGCACCGCCGAATCGACCGTCATCAGCAGGTACAGGAAAGCGGTGACCGACAGCAGCGGAGCGAGCCACAGCGGCTGACGGTAGTAGCGCAGCATGGGCACGTACGTCGCCGTCATCACCGCCTTCGCGAGCCCGCCCACCACCACGGCCGCCACATCGCCGCTGACGATCCCGGCGACCAGCGCGACGGACGGCACCAGATAGACCAGGGTGAGTCCGAGCACCGTACCGACGAGCAGCAGCGGATTGTGCCTGAGCTGGGCGTAGGCACCGCGCGAGACCATCCGCCACAGGTCGTGCAGCCGCGGGTACGGGCGCACGCTGTCGACCCGGTCGGCAAGCCCCAGCCAGACGTGGCCGCCGCTCCTCTTGACCGCGCGAGCGAGCGCCACGTCGTCGATGACGGCCTGCCGGATGGCGTCCGGAATCCGCGCCCGCTCGGCCGCGTCGGCCCGCAGCAGCGCGCAGCCGCCCGCCGCGGCCGCCGTCCGCGACCCCTTCACGGCGATCCGGCGGAAGGGATACAGCTGCGAGAAGAAGTACACGAAGGCGGGCACGACGAGCCTGTCCCACACGCTCTCCACCCGCAGCCGCGCCATCTGGGAGACGAGGTCGAAGCCGCCGGTGTGCGCGGCCGCCACCAACTCCCGCAGGCTGTCGGGCGCGTGGGCGATGTCGGCGTCCGTCAGGAGCAGATACTCGGGCGCACGCGCGCGTGCCAGTCCGATTCCGTGGCGCACGGCCCACAGCTTGCCCGTCCAGCCCGGAGGAGGCCCGCCGGGGGAGCCCACGGTGAGCGGCAGCCCGCTGTGCCGCTCCGCCAGCTCGCGCGCCAGCTCCCCGGTGCCGTCGGAACTGCCGTCATCGATCAGGAAGACTTCGGCGCGCCCGGGATAGTCCTGCGCGAGCAACGAGGGGAGACTGTGCGGGAGTACGGCGGCCTCGTCCCGCGCCGGTACGACCACACAGACGGACGGCCACTCCTCGGGCTCCCGGCGCGGCGGCAACCGCACATCCGTACGCCAGAAGAAGCCCTGGCCGAGCAGCAGCCACACCCAGGCTGCCAGTGACGCGACGGCGATCCACACAACGGCACTCACCCGTGGCAGTCTGCCCCACCACGGGGTCCGTTGGGTGCATCGTCTATGGTTGCCGGGTGAAGATCGCGCTCATGGACTCCGGAATCGGACTGCTGCCGGCCGCCGCCGCGGTACGCCGTCTGCGGCCAGACGCGGACCTCGTCCTCTCCTGGGACCCCGACGGGATGCCGTGGGGGCCGCGCACACCGGAGGACATCACGAAGCGGGCACTGGCCGTCGCGGAGGCCGCCGCCGCCCATGGTCCCGATGTCCTGATCGTCGCCTGCAACACCGCGTCCGTGCACTCGCTGCCGGAGATGCGTGCCCGTTTCGAACCGGACCTGCCGATCATCGGCACGGTCCCGGCGATCAAGCCGGCCGCCGCAGGGGGCGGACCTGTCGCGATCTGGGCCACGCCCGCGACCACGGGCAGCCCCTACCAGCGGGGGCTCATCGAGGAGTTTGCGAACGGCGTGACGGTCACCGAGGTGCCGTGCCCCGGACTCGCGGACGCCGTGCACCATGCGGACGACTCCGCGACCGAGGCCGCGATCGCCGCCGCCGCGGCGCTCACCCCGGACGATGTCACGACCGTCGTGCTCGGCTGCACCAACTACGAACTGGTCGCCGACCGCATCCGCGAAGCCGTGCAGAAGCCCGGCGCGGCGCCGCTCATCCTGCACGGAAGCGCCGGGGCGGTGGCCGCGCAGGCGCTGCGCCGCATCGGTGAGGGTCCGGTGCCGGAGGCTCCCGCCGAGGGCGGTCTGACGGTCCTGCTGAGCGGTCGGGAGACTGTACTGCCGGCCGAGGCGCTGACGTACCCCGAGGGCAGGTTCCTGCAGGCGGTCAGCCCGGCGCGGTGAGCGACGCGGGCGACAGAACCGGCTCTTGGCCTAAACCGGTGATGCCGCACGATGCGGTGCCCCCGTTACGGAACATGGGTACTCTCGTGGCATGAGGGACCACCCCCACGGTGACGAAGCCCCGCACCCCGACATCTGGACAGGGCGGGCGACCAATCGGGCGCAGTGGCTGGCGGCGCTCGTCGGTGCGGCCTGCATGGCGCTCGGCATCGAACTGGCCGTCGACTCCGCCTGGACGTCCGGCATCGCCCCGCTCGTCATGTCGGTCGTGGGCTGTATCGCGGCCGGCCTGCTGGTCCTCTTCGGTACGCTCGCGTTCGTGCACGTCGCCGTGAAGGTCGACGAGGAATGCCTCGAGGTGCGCTGCGGCCACATCGGTGTGCCGCGCCGCCGCATCCCCCTCGCCCACGTCGCCGGTGCCGAATTCGTGCCCCGCGTCACACCACGCCAGTGGGGAGGCTGGGGCTACCGCTGGCGGCCTGAGAAGGGCACCGCCGTCGTCGTACGGCGTGGTGAGGGTCTCGTCCTGCGCCTGTGGGACGGTCACACCTTCACGATCACCGTGGACAACGCCGAGACGGCGGTACAGGTCATCCGTGCCCGGCTGCATCCGACGCTTCCCGGCGCCACGCACTGACTGCTGTCTTCCTTTTCCTCTATTACTCGTATTACTCGGATGGCCGGCCCGGCCTCTTCTTCGCTGACCGGTGGTATCAGTGGCCGGCCTCCTCTTCATTGGCCCGGCGGCTCCTCGTCCGCCAGCGGACGCGCGGTAGCGATCCCGGCCAGGAGTCCCGCTCCCGCCGTCACCGTGGTGAAGCTCAGCGCGTTGCCGAGCGACGCGATCACCGCCAGCGCCGTCAGCGCGGCGCCCGCCGTGAGCGCGAGCGGGGTGGGGCGCCGGGTGCGCCACAGCGCGTACAGCACCCAGCAGAAGACCGCCGCGAGCAGGGCCGCGCCGAGCAGCCCCTCCTCGGCGGCCTGCTGAACGGGCGCGGAGTGCGGTTTGCCGTCGGGCAGAAGGGACTGCGCGGCCGTGACGCTCAGATCGCCGAAGCGTCCGGGGCCCACGCCCAGCGCGGGGTCCCGGTGCGCCAGCGCCAGCGCGTCGTGCCAGAGCAGGACCCGGTGCCGACTGAGCTGGTCGGTCAGGAACGACCTGAGTCCGTCGGGGAGGACGTCCTCGGTGATCCCCCAGGTCAGGCCGGTCACCAGGGCCGCCACGAACCCGAGGGCGGCGAGTGCAGGGGCGCGGTGCCGGGTCCGGTCGGCGGCGAGCGAGCACAGCAGCACACCGGTGCAGGCCACGAGGCCGGTCGTGGAACCGATCGCCGCCGCGACCACCGCGATCCCGGCGGCCGACAGACGTAGCGCCAGCCGTGCCGCGGGGGCCCGGGCCGCCCACGCGGCGCAGCACGCCGCCCCCGAGGAGAGCGTCAGCAGCGCTGCGGTCCCGCCGGTGCGCCCGAGCGGCACGGCGAACTGCGGGCCCACCGCGACGTGCGGGGCGGCCACGGCGAATCCGACACCGGCCAGGGCGCCCGCGACGGGTGCCGCGACCGGGAGCAGCGCGCCGAAGATACGTCCGGACGCGTATCCCGCGGCGACCGCGAGCACAGCGAGCAGGACGCCCTCGGGCTTGCCGCCGTGTGCGGCGGCCGTGATCAGCGACCACACCGCGCACGCGCCCAGCACCAGGACGCCCGCCGTGTCCGAGGCGTTCCGTCTCTCGTCCTCCGTGTCCTCGGCCCTGGCCTCGGACTCCGTCCTCGTGGATCCCACCGCCGCCCCCCTGTGACGGACCCGACCGTCCCGGCCGCCCCGTCCGGCCGTGGTGCAGAGCTCCGGCACACCGTATCGGGTGGTGCGCCGGTTGTGGACGGGTTGTGCAGAAACGATGCAGCAGGGGGCGGCCCATGTCCGGGCACAAGGGGTGGACCGTCCATGGTGCAGCCACGGGCCGCGCTGTCCGCGCCGTGGTCGCGCGCCGTAGACTCCCCGGGTGACCGTCACCGCAACATCCGTGGGCGAGCCGGAACAGCTCGAACCCGCGGCCGCACCAGCACCCGCCCGTGGCGTCCGCCGGGTGCGGCGTGTCGTTCCGGCCGCCGTCGCCTCGCTGTCCGGCGTGCTGCTCTACGTCAGTTTTCCGCCCCGGACCCTGTGGTGGCTGGCCCTTCCGGCGTTCGCCGTCTTCGGCTGGGCCGTGCGCGGCCGTACCTGGAAGGCGGGTCTCGGCCTCGGCTATCTGTTCGGCCTCGGCTTTCTGCTGCCGCTGCTCGTGTGGACCGGTGTAGAGGTCGGCTCCGGACCGTGGCTCGCGCTCGTCGCGGTGGAGGCGATCTTCATCGCGCTGGTCGGCGCTGGCATCGCGCTGGTCTCCCGGCTGCCCGCCTGGCCGGTGTGGGCGGCGGCCGTGTGGATCGCCGGAGAGGCGGCACGCGCGCGCGTGCCGTTCGGCGGCTTCCCCTGGGGGAAGATCGCCTTCGGCCAGGCGGACGGTGTCTTCCTGCCGCTCGCTGCGGTCGGCGGCACCCCGGTGCTCGGCTTCGCGGTCGTCCTGTGCGGCTTCGGGCTCTACGAGATCGTGCGGCTCGTCGTGGAGTGGCGGCGCACCGGAAACGCGCTGCGGCGCGGGGCGGCCGTCGCGGCGCTGATCAGCGTCGCCGCTCCCGTGGTGGGGGCTGTCGCCGCGCGCTCCCTGGTCAGCGACAAGGCGGAGGACGGGACGGCGACCGTGGCCGTCATCCAGGGCAATGTGCCCCGCTCCGGACTCGAGTTCAACGCCCAGCGGCGCGCCGTCCTGGACTACCACGCGCGGGAGACCGAGCGCCTGGCCGCCCAGGTCGAGGCGGGCAAGGTCGCGCGGCCCGACTTCGTGCTGTGGCCCGAGAACTCCTCCGACGTCGACCCCTTCGCCAACCCCGACGCCGCCGCCGTGATCGATCGCGCCGCCAAGGCGATCGGGGTGCCCATCTCGGTCGGCGGCGTCGTGGAGCGGGGCGGCAGGCTCTACAACGAGCAGATCCTGTGGGACCCGGCCAAGGGCCCCGTCGACACCTACGACAAGCGGCAGGTGCAGCCGTTCGGCGAGTACCTTCCGCTGCGCTCGTTGCTGAACGCCATCAACCCCGACTGGACGGCGATGGTCCGCCAGGACTTCAGCCGGGGACACAAGCCCGGTGTGTTCACCATGGCGGGCGCCAAGGTGGGGCTGGTCACCTGCTACGAGGCAGCCTTCGACGGGACGGTGCGCTCGACCGTCACCGACGGCGCCCAGCTGATCTCGGTGCCCAGCAACAACGCGACCTTCGACCGCAGCGAGATGACCTACCAGCAGCTCGCCATGTCCCGTGTGCGGGCGGTGGAGCACAGCCGTACCGTCACCGTCCCGGTGACCAGCGGCGTCAGCGCCATCATCATGCCCGACGGGAGGATCACCCAGCGCACGGGCATGTTCGTCGCCGACTCGCTCGTCCAGAAGGTGCCACTGCGCTCCTACACGACCCCCGCCACCCGGCTCGGCACCCTCCCCGAGATGATCCTGGTGCTCATCGCGGCGGGCGGCCTCGGGTGGGCGGCGGCGTCGGCGGCACGCGGCCGCCGCGACCGTCACGTCCGGGCCGTCCGTCCCGAAGACGCGGGAGTGGCGGAACCGACCCGCTAGGGTCGGCCCATGGCTACTCCCGACTTCATCCGGACCATCCGGGCCTCCGCCGGTCATCAGCTGCTCTGGCTCCCCGGCGTCACCGCCATCGTCTTCGACGACGACGGCAGGGTGCTGCTGGGGCGCCGGGCCGACACCGGCCGGTGGTCGGCGATCGGCGGCATCCCGGAGCCGGGGGAGCAGCCCGCGGCCTGCGCCGTGCGCGAGGTCTACGAGGAGACGGCCGTGCGGTGCGTCGCCGAACGTGTGGTCCTCGTGCAGGCCCTGGCTCCGGTGACCTACGGCAACGGCGACACCTGCCAGTACATGGACATCACGTTCCGCTGCCGGGCCGTAGGGGGCGAAGCGCGTGTGAACGACGACGAGTCCCTGGAGGTCGGCTGGTTCCCGGTGGATTCTCTGCCGAAGCTGAACGAGTACGGCCTGCTGCGGATCAAGCAGGCCCTGTCGGATGCACCCACATGGTTCGAACCCACGAATCCACTGTGAAGTATGGGTGGTGACCATATGGGGTGGGGCACCGGCACTGCTTAGGGTCGGCACATGACCGTGCCCCACCCCCACACCACCTCAGTCGATCTCGGCGGACGAACCGCGCTCGTCACCGGCGCCGCCGGCGGCATCGGCCGCGCCTGCGCGCTGCGGCTGGCCGCCGCCGGGGCCAAGGTGAGAGCGGTCGACCGGGACGCCGCCGGTCTCGACGCCCTCGCCGGCGCGGCCCGCGATCTCGCGGGCACCGTCGAACCTCACGTCCTGGACCTCACCGACCTGGACGCCGCCGAACACGCCGCCGCCGGCACCGACATCCTCGTCAACAACGCCGGGATCCAACTGGTTCGCCCGCTCGAGGAGTTCCCGCCCGACGTGTTCCACACCGTCCTGACGGTGATGCTGGAAGCCCCGTTCCGGCTCATCCGCGGAGCGCTGCCCCACATGTACGGGCAGGGCTGGGGCCGTATCGTCAACATCTCGTCGGTCCACGGGCTGCGCGCCTCCGCGTACAAGGCGGCGTACGTCTCCGCCAAGCACGGGCTGGAAGGGCTCTCGAAGACCGCCGCTCTGGAAGGCGCCCCGCACGGCGTCACCTCGAACTGTGTGAACCCGGCGTACGTGCGCACCCCCCTCGTGGAGAAGCAGCTCGCCGACCAGGCACGGGCGCACGGGATCCCCGAGGAACGCGTGCTGTCCGAGGTGCTGCTCCAGGACAGCGCCGTCAAACGGTTGATCGAACCGGATGAGGTCGCCGAGGCGGTGGCCTATCTGTGCAGCCCGCAGGCGTCCTTCATCACCGGTACGTCGCTGGTCCTGGACGGCGGCTGGACCGCCCACTGAGCGGGGACATGTCGGACGTTGTCCACAGGCCCGGTGGGTCCGGGCCGGTCGTGGGCCATTCTGGGGACATGTCCCGCGATCACGTACAGTCCGCGCAGCGCCCCGGCACCGGCGCCGAGGCGCCCTTCCTGGAGCTCCTGGCCCGGGGCGCGTCGGCCGACGCCTACGAGCAGCCGGTGCTGCTCGCCCGCGCCGAGGGCCTGCCGCCCGAGCGCATCCGTGCGCTCGAGCAGGCCAAGCGGCTCGCGCTGCACGTGCGCGCCGAGATGGAAGGCAGACGCCGCCGCGAGGCGGAGCTGTCCGCGCTCTTCGAGACCGCCCACGACCTGGCCGGGCTGCGAGACCTCGACGCCGTCCTGCAGGCGATCGTCCAGCGCGCCCGCTCCCTGCTGAGCACCGACGTCGCCTATCTCACCCTGCACGACGAGTCCGCGGGCGACACCTATATGAGGGTCACCGAGGGGTCGGTCGCCGCCCGCTTCCAGCAGCTCAGGCTCGGCATGGGGGAGGGGCTCGGCGGGCTCGTGGCCCAGACCGCCCGCCCTTACGTGACGCCCGACTACTTCGAGGACGACCGCTTCCAGCACACCCGGACGATCGACACGGGCGTGCGTGACGAGGGGCTCGTGGCGATCCTCGGCGTGCCGCTGATGATCGGCGCCCAGGTCATCGGAGTGCTGTTCGCCGCCGACCGGCGGGCCCGGGTCTTCGAGCGGGAGGAGATCGCGCTCCTCGGTTCGTTCGCGGCGCTGGCCGCCGCCGCCATCGACACCGCCAACCTCCTCACCGAGACACGTTCGGCCCTGGACCGGCTGGCCCGTGCCAACGAGATCATCCGCGACCGCAGCGCCGTCATCGAGCGCGCCTCGGACGTCCACGACCGGCTCGCCGAACTCGTCCTGCGCGGCGGCGGCGTCCACGACGTGGCGGCGGCGGTGTCCCAGGTCCTGGACGGCACCGTCGAGTTCACCGAGGCGGATGCCGCGCCCGCCTCACCCCTGGAGGCGTCCCGTGCCGAGGGCCACGCCGTGCGGCACGGGGACGACTGGATCGCCGCCGTGACCGACGGCGGCGAACTGCTCGGCGCGCTGGTGCTGCGCGGCCATCCGGGGCTCGACCCCGTCGACCAGCGCACCCTGGAGCGCGCGGCCATGGTCACCTCCCTGCTGCTGCTCGCCCGCCGCTCGGCCGTCGAGGCCGAACAGCGGGTCCGGGGCGAGCTGCTGGACGACCTGCTCGATGCCCGCGACCGCGATCCGCGCGTGCTGCGCGAACGCGCCGCCCGTCTGCACGCGGACCTCGACGCCACCCATGTGGTGCTCGCCGCCCGCCTGGAAGGAGCCGCCGCCGACGCGGACCAGGAAGCGGCCGCCCGCCGCCGCCTGTGGTCCGCCGCGTCCCACCTGGCGGCCACACGGCACGGACTCGCCGCCGCCCGCGACGGCGGTACGGTGCTGCTACTGCCGCTCGAGGCGGGCGACACGGCGACGGACCTGGCCCGCCGCACCGCCCGGCACCTCGGCACCGCGGTCCACGAACCGGTCACCGTCGGCGCCTCCGCATCTGTCGAGGACCTCGCCGGCCACCCCGACGCCGTGGCCGCCGCCTACGCGGAGGGACAGCGCTGCCTCGACGCCCTTCGCCTGCTGGGCCGCGCCGGAGACGGGGCCGCCGCCGAGGACTTCGGCTTCCTGGGCCTGCTGCTCGCCGGGGACCGGGACATCGCCGGCTATGTCGAACGCACGATCGGCGAGGTCGTCGCCTACGACGAACGGCGCGGCACCGACCTCGTCCGCACCCTCGACGCGTACTTCGCCTGCGGGATGAGCCCGGCCCGCACCAAGGACGAACTGCACGTCCATGTGAACACGGTGGCGCAGCGCCTGGAGCGGGTGGGCCGGCTCCTCGGCGACGACTGGCAGAGCCCCGCCCGCGCCCTGGAGATACAACTGGCGCTTCGATTGCACCGGTTGTCGTCCCGGCCCTGACGCCGAGCGGCTCACTTGGTACGCCGCTGCTACGACGCGCACCGGCCCCGCACGCGTGAACGCACGGGGCCGGCCGGGAAGACTCGGACTCAGACGGTCCGCGCATCAGCGGCCCGTGCCCCCGAGGGCTCGGCGTCCGCGGCCTCGACCCGGGCGAGGTCGCGATCGCGCGTCTCCTTGGCGGCACCGACCGCGATCAGGGTCAGGACGGCAGCGGCGATCACGTACAGGGCGATCGGCGTGGAACTGTCGTAGTCGGACAGCAGCGCGGTCGCGATGAGCGGGGCCGGAGCGCCGGCCGCCACCGAGGCGAACTGGGCACCGATGGACGCACCCGAGTAGCGCATGCGGGTCGCGAACATCTCGGAGAAGAAGGCCGCCTGGGGTGCGTACATCGCCCCGTGCAGCACGAGACCGACGGTCACGGCAATGATCAGGTTCCCGAAGCCGCCGGTGTCGATGAGTGAGAAGAACGGGAACATCCACAGGCCGACCCCGGCCGCGCCCAGCAGATACACGGGCCGGCG
Source organism: Streptomyces sp. NPDC051104 (assembly GCF_040682835.1). Taxonomy (NCBI): domain Bacteria; kingdom Bacillati; phylum Actinomycetota; class Actinomycetes; order Kitasatosporales; family Streptomycetaceae; genus Streptomyces; species Streptomyces sp. NPDC051104. The sequence continues at coordinate 142,835 of NZ_JBFBBS010000011.1, forward strand.
GCCGATCCGGTCCGACAGCGCGCCCCAGGCCGGGATGACGGCGAAGTGTACGGCGGAGCCGATGAGGACGGCGTTGAGCGCGGTCTGCTTGGAGACGCCGGCCGACGTGGTGGCGTAGACGAGGATGAAGGCGGTGATCACGTAGTAGCTGATGTTCTCCGCCATGCGGGCGCCCATCGCGACCAGTATGTCCCGCCAGTGGTGACGCAGCACGGACACCAGCGGCAACTTCTCCGCACCGCCGTCAGAGGCCGCCTTACGGGCCTCGGCCTGAGCCAACGCCTGCTGGAACACGGGCGATTCATCGACGGAGAGACGAATCCACAAACCGACGATCACCAGTACCCCGGACAGGAGGAACGGAATGCGCCAGCCCCAGGAGCCGAACGCGTCGTCCGAGAGCACGGCGGTCAGCAACGACAGCACACCTGTGGCGAGCAACTGCCCGGCCGGCGCGCCGGTCTGGGGCCAGGAGGCCCAGAAGCCCCGCCGCCGGGCGTCGCCGTGCTCCGACACGAGCAGAACGGCGCCGCCCCACTCGCCGCCGAGCGCGAAGCCCTGCACCAGACGCAGCGTGGTGAGCAGCACGGGCGCGGCGGCGCCGACGGTGGCGTGCGTGGGCAGCAGCCCGATGGCGAAGGTCGCCCCGCCCATCAGCAGCAGACTCAGCACCAGCAGCTTCTTGCGCCCGAGCCGGTCGCCGTAGTGCCCGAACACCAGGGCCCCGAGCGGCCGGGCGGCGAACCCGACCGCATAGGTCAGGAACGACAGGAGCGTGCCGACGAGCGGGTCGGAGTCGGGGAAGAAGAGCTTGTTGAAGACGAGCGCGGCGGCGGACCCGTAGAGGAAGAAGTCGTACCACTCGATGGTGGTGCCGATGAGGCTGGCGGCGACGATCCTGGGGAGCTTGGCGGGCGTGGGTGGAGCGGATGCTGCGGAGGCCATGTGCGCCACTTCCTCGTGTGCGGTGGGGACGGGTACGTGTCGGCACACGGTAGAAACCTGCAGGTCAGGCGCACATGTGGTGGGGCAACATAGTTCGAGCGTTGGCTATGCGTGCGGCCACCATGCCGGCTCACGGAAGGGCGGTTCAGGGGCTCGAAGATGGTCGAAACGAGTGCTGTCCGGGACGCACGGTTCGGGGTGATTTGATGGTGCGGCGCTGGCTCCCGTGCTGGTTTGGTGCTGACTAAAAGCCCACGTCATCACCCGTGTTCACCCCTCTCGCGCTGACTTGGCTGACTGCGCTCCGTTGAACTCGGACACCTTGGGGCTGATCGGCTCGGGGCCGTTGCGTGGTCGGTGACCGGGCTGAGAGGCCGACCCGGCTTCACCGCTCGGCTCTTTGGGCACGGACAAGGCGTTGCGCCCGGGCGTGGTGCGCCTTCATCCCAGCAGATTCTTCGTCTGCTGGTGGTGTATATCCAAGGCGCCGCTGAGCTGTGGAAATGTCCACCGTGAGGTGGGTGGTGGCTTGGTGGCCCGCCGGCGCGACTCGTCCACGGTGTCGGGGTGGGTCAGGTGCCAGTCGCCGGACGAGTACGCCTGTTCCCGCTGGATGAGCCGGGAAGCACCGAGCCGGCCCATTTGAAGTGGTGGACCTGGGAGAAGGCCTCCTCGGCGGGGCTGAGCCGCCCTGTCTCGGCCACGTGCTCTCCCAGGTGCAGTCGTACGTCGCCGCGGGGCCAGGGTCACCTTGGACGATCGGCTCCCGGCAGGCACAGCGTCCCGAGCCCGGCGAGCGGGTACTGCGTCCAGATGGACTCGTGCCGCTTCAACGCCGCCGGACTGCCGCCGGCGGCCACCCGGTCCAGCACGGCGCCCTTGACGTAGTCGTACCCGCCGGCTTCGCACGCGGCGATGATGTCGGTCGGCGGCCGGTCGTGGACATGAGGAGGAACACGGCGGCGAGTGCGGACAGACCGGCACGGATCCAGAAGACGCTGCGGTGACCAGCCTGCGCGGTGACCACCCCGGTGATGGCTCCGGCCAGCATCTGGGCTACCGGGAAAGTGGACGAGAGAGTGCGGACACCGTGCCCGTTCCGCCGGAACCTCCTGTTGCACCACCACCATCGGGATACTCGTGATCACCGCGATCCACATGGCGTTCGGCATCTGGAGGGCGATCAGTACGGGCGCCGAGCCCGCCATCGGCAGGCAGAAGAAGACGACGGCGAGGACCACTGCGGCGGCCACGACCCGTATCTTTCCGACGCGGTCGACCAGGCGGCCCACCGTGATCACCAGCGGAATCTCCGGCGCCGCGCAGGCTCCGGCCATCCAGCCGACCAAGGAGGCCGACAGGTGCAGATCCTTGGTGAGTTTTCGGCGGCCGGTGGTCAGCAGGGCGAAGTACTGCTCCACCGGATGCGTCGGGCCCCAGAACGCCGCAGCGCATCCGCCCCGAACCGTACGTTGGTCTCCGTGAAGACGATGCCGTCGGGCTGATGGAATCCCTGCACACAGGACGGCCCTACGACCTGCAGTTCCTGCAGCAGTTCGGCGATGAGCTGTTCGAGTCGCGGGTGGTGGAAGATCTCGGTGACCGCGGACATGCCCGAATGGGCCCCAGGCAACTTCAACCCGGCCACACACAGGAGCGGCAGCCATGACAGCGCTGAGATGTGAAGAACCCCGGTCCCGTCCGGCGACGCCGGACGGGACCGGGGTGTTGACCGTCCCCGATGCCCGGACGCGCTATGGATAGCTGGTCAGGTCGGCCACGTTGGTGCTCGAGTTGGACGGGCCACCGGTGTTGTTGACGACATGGCTGATGGTGCCGACGCCGCCGAGGGATACGGTCACCATGCTGGTGAAGCGGACGCCCGCGTTGTTCGGCGCCTCGATGGCGTGTGCGGCGACGACGCTGGGGCTGACGTTGAAGTAGCAGTAACTGCCGAGGCCGAACGCCTGGTGGCTGGTGACGGAGTCGGTGACCTTGTAGGCGGCGTAGCCCTGGGTGGAGCCGTTCATCCAGGCGGACTGGTTCGGCGGGTCGTACGGCATCTCGTTCTGGAAGAAGTACGTCCGGCCGCCGTTGCCGTTCCAGATGGTCTGGTACTTCTGGAAGTGCTCCACGAACAGACCGTACATGGTGACGTTGTCGCCGTTGACGATCAGTCCGGTGTCCGCCGTGTTGCTGGTCCAGCCGACGCCGCTGCCGTGGTCGGCGCGCCAGATCCAGGTGTGGTCGCCTATGACGTTGTCGCTGTTGACGATCAGGCTCGTGGTCGCCTTGCCGACGCCGGCGCCGCCGACGCGGAAGTAGACGTCGTGCAGGGAGGTCGGGTCGGCCGCGTGGGAGGCGGAGGAGCCGGCCGGCCCGACCTCCAGCAGGGAGGGCGAGTTGGTGGTGCCGGCGTCGAAGAGCAGGCCGGCGATCTTGACGCCGTCCACGTCGGCGACCTTCATCGCGGTGACGCCGTTGTCGGGGACGAAGGTGGCCAGGCCCAGGCCGAGGACGACGGTGTCCGCGCGGTTGACCTGGAGAGTCTGGTCGAGGTGGTAGACGCCGGGAGTGACCAGCAGGTTCTTGCCGGCGGCCAGGGCGGCGTTGATCTGCGCGGCGGTGGCACCCGGCTTCACCACGTAGAAGGTGTCCAGCGACAGCGAAGTACCGGAGGGCCCGTTCGCCCAGCTGATCCCCGTGGAGTTGGCTCGCGGGGACGGCACGAACACCTTGTACGCGCCGTCGCTGTCAACGTAGAGGAACGGCTTCTCGCGGCTGGTGGGGGTCTGCGCGACCGTGGTGTACGGGGGACTGGGGAAGCTGGTGGCGGGGACGCCCGTGCTGCCGGCGAAGACCATGTTCCAGTTGGAGCCGGTCCAGCTGCCCAGCTGGGAGTTGCGGGTCAGCCACTGCTGCTGGCTACCGGAGTTGACCTGCCCGTCGACCTTGCTGTCCGCTAGCAGGCCGCCGCTGGACCAGCCGCCGTCGTCCAGGGCGAGGTTGCCGCGCAGGTGCATCCGGCGGTACGGCGCCGCCTGCGAGACCGCCCAGCGGTCGCTGCCGCCGGTCGGGTTGACGGACAGGTTCTCCGCGCCGCGCCAGAAGTTCTGGGTGGCGTTGCCCTGGAACCAGTCGGCCTCGGCGTGTACCGCCCCGTTGATCGTCACCGCGTCGGGCGACAGGCCGAGCCCCAGCACCTGGGTGTAGAAGCCGACGTTGACATCGGCGTTGTAGGCGCCCGGCTTGAACAGCACGGCGTAGCGCTGGGAGCCGAACTGGTTGGTCTGTTGCTGCTGGAAGATCGAGCCGAGCTTGCTCTGGATCGTCGAGGACGACATCGACGGGTCGAAGATGACGACGTTCGGGCCCAGGTCGGGGTTGGTGGCCGACTGGGTCACGGGGACGACCTGGAAGCGCTGGGCGGCGGTGCCGTTGCAGGTGTACTGGACGAACTGCACGCTGTCAGCGGTTGATGCCCCGGGGGCATCGAGGCACTTGCCGCTGTTGCGGTTGACGAAGTGGTAGGCGCCTCCGCCGTCGTTCACCGGCAGCCACTGCTGGTTGCTGCCGCCGCCGTACGTCCACAGGTGGACCTGCGCGTTGTCGGCGGTGGAGAGGTCGGCGACGTCCGCAACCTGATTGGTGTCGTTGCCGTTGTTGATGCGGACGTATCCGTCGCTGGTGGCGGTGAAGCTCCACTGCTGCGCCGTGGTGCCGTTGCACGTGTACTGCTGCACGACGGTGCCGTTGGCGGTGGCGGCGGCCTTGGCGTCGAGGCATCTGCCGCTCGCGGCGTTCATGACGGTGGCGAAGCCGGTGGGCAGCGCGGTGGTCGCGGCCCGTGCGGGGGCGCCGGTGAGCAGTGACGCGGCCGCCACGGCGACCAGTGCGGCCGCTATGGATCTGCCGCGGCGCGGTAGGGAAGGCATCGGTTCTCCTAGCCGGAAGCGGGGGGTTCGGCCGAGGTCAGGACGGCCGGGGGGATCAGCCGGTGTAGGCGGCGAAGACGCGCGTGTAGTCCCAGTTGGACTGGGAGACGCCGGAGCAGCTGTCGGCGGGGCCGCCGGTGCACGGCCGGTCGCGGTTGGCGGACCAGAAGGTCAGCCGCGCCAGGTGGTGCTGCTGGGCGTAGGCGAGGATGGTGCGGAAGTCGTTCACCGTGACGGTCTCGTTGTTGTCGGTGATGCCGTTCATGGACGAGATGCCCATGTCGCGGTAGGCCTGGTCGTCGCTGTAGTGGTAGGCGTTCTTCAGCGCGTTCTTCAGGCCCTCGGCGGCCTGGGTGGTGAGGTTGCCCATGTTCTGTCCGGCGCCGCCGAAGTCGAACGGCATGATGGCCCAGGCGTCGACGGTCAGCCCGGTGGACGCGGCCCGGTTGATGAGGCTGGTGTCCGGGCCGGACTGCCCGGTGCCCTGGGTGATGTAGACCTTCAGGCCGGGGTTGTTGGCCTTCACGGTCTTCAGCGCGTCCACGGTGCGCTGCTGCACGGTGGCGTTGCTGTAGGCGTCGGCCTCGATGTCGATGTCGATCGCCTTCAGGCCGTAGGCGTTGATGACCTTCTGATAGGCACCGGCGAGTTCGCCCGCGCTGGAGCAGGAGCTCTCCAGCTTGTTGCCGCTGTAGCCGCCGAAGGACGGGATGACGTCACCGCCGTTGGCCCGTACGGTGGTGACGGTCTGCTGGTCGACCCCGCCGGTCAGCGGGCGGCTGCCGTCCCACTGCGGGTTGCAGTAGCCGTTGCTGAGCACGAAGGCGAGGGTGAACCACTTCACGCCGGTGGCGTTGGTGATCGTGGTCGGGCTGGGCGGGCTGCCCCAGCCGTTGTAAAGGTACGGTGCCACGGCCATCGGCGCGGAGGGCGTCGGGGTGCCGCCCGCGGCGGGTGCGTTCCACTTCTGGTTGGCGCCGCCGCTGCAGGTCCAGATCTGTATGCGGCTGCCGTTGGCGGAGTTGTTGTCGGTGACGTCCAGGCACTTGTCGGCTTGCGGGTTGACGATGTCGTGGGCGGCGGTGACGGTCCATTTCTGGTTGGCGCCGCCGGTGCAGGACCACAGCTGCACCTTGGCGCCGTCGGCGGTCGAATTGCCGGTCACGTCGAGGCACTTGCCGAGGGCGCGAATGGTGCCGTCGGTGCCGACCGTCCACTGCTGGGCCGAGGTGCCGTTGCAGTCGTAGAGCTGGACGGGCGTGCCGTCCGCGGAGTTGGCGCCGGCGACGTCGAGGCACTTGCCGGCGAGGCCCGTAATGGCGCCGGTGGCGGCCTGGGCGGGTGAAGCGGTGAGCAGGGCGGAGGACATGGTGAGCGCAGAGACCGACAGGGCGGCGAATGCGGGGAAGTACCTGGCTCTGGCCATGGGGGGCGGCCTTTCGTGGGGGATGTGGTGCTCGGGCCGCGTTCGCCTTGCGAACGGTCGAGTGCACGCACGGGAGTGTGGTCGCCTGGAGAAACTAAAGGTACGGACCAGTTCCGTCAAGTCGTGAAGTAAGAGGTAAGGCAAGGGAGTTCGGTGTCGGTTCACTCCGTGCACAGCGGCCCGTGGTGTGTGCGGCATCCTCGTCCCCAACGAATCCCGTGATGTCGCCGACATGACCAACCGCCGCCCCATGGCCTCCGCCGCCGCGCCATCGTCGTGGGTTCCGAACGACTGGCCCTGTTCGGCGACGCCTTGATCGCCATCGCGATCACCCTGTTCGCACTCGCGATCACCGTCCCTGTGGGCCCGCCCGATTCGAAAGTCGCCCACGCGGTCCGGGACACGGTGCCCGCCATCGCCGCCTAGCTGCTCAGCTTCGCCGTCATCAGTGCGCTCTGGCTCGCCCAGCGCGCCCGCCCTGATCCACCTGATCAACTCCCGCTGGCGCAACCTGGGCTCAGGTCGCCGCAGGGTTCGGCGTCTCCACCGCCACCGCCGGGCGGTACGTCACCGAGACCGTTCAGCTCCTCGCCGCATGCGCTCCGAGGCTGCACGATGCTCCGCGCGAGCCGCCGCCGGAGCGGTTCGTCATCTTCGACGGCACCCTGATCGCCATCGACCGTGTCGCGGCGGATGAACCGTACTACTCGACGAAGCACCGCCGTCACGGGATGAACGGGCAGGTCGTGGCCCCCCCCGGATGGGACACCGCTATGGTTCTCACGGGCGCTGCCGACCGCACACACGACTTACTGATCGTTTCAGAATGAGGTTCGGAGTCGTCGCAGGCAGGTGATGCTGCAGGCGATGTGAAGCAGGCTCAAGCGAGGTCGGCGCGTATCTCGTAGCGGATGCGCAGGCGTTTGAACTGGTGCAGCCAGGCGGTTCAAAGTCCGCTCGACCATGCATCGGGTCTTCCCGAGTCCGGAGCCGGGGGCGACGCCGCGGCGCTGGAGGGCGCGGCGGTGGGTGTCGTAGTCGTAGCGGTGGTCGGCGAAGAGTCTGCTGGGTCGGCATCGTGGCCGGCCTCACACGGCCCGGTCCGGAGGGAGAGGCCGCGGAGAACGTCGACGAAGGCCGCAGGCATGGATGAGGCCTGCCCGGCGGTTCGCCACAGCACGCCGTAGTCCATGGTCGGCCCGTCACGGAAGGGAACGAAGACAATGCCGGGACGGTCGTGGTAGCGGGCTGCGCGGGCCGCCACGATGGACACGCCGAGACCGGCCGCGACCAGGGAGGACCGACTACCTGGAGCACATCGTCGCGCACTACCGGAGACGCTGCCGGCCCCCGCCCGCGCGGCGCTGGGCGTGACCGCGCCCGGCACGCGCTTCGACACCGTCGTGGAAGGCCGCCGTTCTTACCAGCTCGGACTGGACGCGGGCATCACCGACGCCTATCCGCACCTGCGGCACTATGTCTTCTCCCGTACCCTCGACCAGAGCCCGGATCCGGCCGTGGAAGTGGTCGCCGACGACCCGGCAGCGAAGATCCGCGAACTCAAGACCCAGGAGGGCAAGGGGATCTGGCTGGTCGGCGGCGGCGAGCTGGCCGGGGCTCTCTACCCGGAGATCGACGAACTCGTGCTCAAGGTCAACCCGGTCACCGTCGGCGCGGGCATTCGTCTGTTCGCGGGAAAGGTCGAGGCCGACCCGCGCCCGTTCACGCTCACCGGCCACACCGTGCTGCCCAGCGGCGCGGCGTTCCTCACTTACCAGCGCACCTGACGACCATACGGGCCGGCCATCGCGTGACCGTCATTCCGGCTGCGGCCGACGGAGGCTACGTGTTCGCTGACGAAGGGGTGGACGTGGAACCGCCGGTGGGACTCGCCGAGCGGGCACAGCGTGCGCGTGGTCGCGCTGGAGCGGTTGACCGAGCCGGGCGTGCAGTCCCGGGGACCGGGCCTGCACGCGCGCAGCGTTGAGATCATGGACCAGCGCGGCCTGCCGGCCAGGTTCCTCGCGGTCGGTGAGAAGTGCCGGGTCGGCGGTCTGTTCGGCGGCGTCGCCAAGCCGTGGCAAGACCGGCTGAACGCGGCTCACGCGTCCCCTTGCGCAAGCTGACCTGCGTTGACCACTGCTGCTGACAGCAAGACCGGGCCCCTGCCTGGCAGAACCCGGAATCCCACGAAAGGAGACCCACTGCATGCGCATGCTGTTGATGGCCTACGGGTCACGCGGAGACGTCGAACCGCTGGTGGCGGTTGCCGTGCAGTTGCGGGAGCTCGGAGTGGACGTGCGGATGTGCACGCCTCCGGACTTCGCGGAGCTGTTCGACTCCGTCGGCCTCCCTCTGGCGCCGATCGGCGAGCCGGTGCGCCCGTTCGTGAAGGGGGTGCTCACCGGGAAGACGAAGGCGCCCGTGGAGGGAATGCCCGCACGCGCGGCCGCGATGACCGCCACGACGTACGAGGCGGTCGTCACGGCTGCCGAGGGATGCGACGCGATCCTGGCAACCGGTCTGCTCCCGGCCGCGGCCGGCGCAAGGACGGCAGCCGAGCAACTGGGCATCCCATATGTGTTCGTTGCCTACTTCCCCGCCTACCTGCCCTCGCCACACCACCCGCCGTTCGAGCGGCCGGGCCGGCCCTTCCCGCCCGGCGTGACCGACAACCCAACGCTGTGGGACCTGGACACCGAGACCATGAGCGAGCTGTTCGGGACCGGTCTCAACACCCACCGGGCGTCCATCGGTCTGCGGCCGGTGAGCCACTTCCGCGACTACGTCCTCACCGACCGCCCCTGGCTGGCCACCGACCCGGTCCTCGGCCCGTGGCAGGAGCCGGCGGACCTCGACGTGGTGCAGACCGGCGCGTGGTTCCGGACGGACGACCGCCCGCTGCCGGCCGACGTGGAGGCGTTCCTGGACGCCGGCGAACCGCCGGTGTACGTGGGCTTCGGCAGTATTCCCCTGCGCGACGCGGACGACGTGGCCCGGGCGGCCGTCGAGGCGGTCCGGGCGCAGGGCCGCCGTATCCTCCTCTCCCGCGGCTGGGCCGACCTGGCCGTGGCCGACGACCAGGACGACTGCCTCGCCGTCGGCGAGGTCAACCACCACGCCCTGTTCCCGCGTGTCGCCGCCGTCGTCCACCACGGCGGCGCGGGCACCACGACCACGGCCGCCCGGGCCGGTGCGCCTCAGGTGGTCGTACCCCAGCTGGCTGACCAGCCGTACTGGGCCGGCCGCGTGGCCGACCTCGGCATCGGCGCGGCACACGACGGCCCGAACCCGACCTTCGAGTCCCTGTCGGCCGCGCTCGGTGTCGCCCTGGCTCCCGAGACCCGAGCCCGGGCAGCCGCTGTGGCCGGCACGATCCGCACCGACGGCGCGACGGTGGCCGCGAAGCTGCTGCTCGACAAGATCGGCTTCGGCTCCGGTGCCCATCTCGTCCCCGACCCGCGGTGATCCGCGGGCTGCCGCCCTGTGCCCTGGCAGTGATCGCCCGGCTCGAGTGGACTCGGGAAGACCTGTGACCCGACAAGGTGGGGACTGGCCCGCGGATGTGGTGAGTCCGTCAGCCCTACCGTCGCTTGCGGGTGGTCAAACCCTCCGGAGCCGCGGGAGGCAGATGAGGCTGCAGACCAGTTCGAGCAGGCCTTGGTGGAGATCGGCACGTCGTTCGTGGCGGATGCGAAGGCGCTCGGCCAGGACACTGCTGGTCAGGAGCAGTTCCTCGCGTGCACCACGAGAATGTTACTTGTGGCCGCCGTTGGCGCGCTTCGGCCCGCGGCGGACCGTGATGCAACGGCTTCGATGTCCCCTCAGTGGTGCATCGATGTCTCAGGCGTAGGGGTCGAATGGGATTCCGGAGGGCTTGGAGTAGGCGAGGTTGTCATTGAAGGAGCCGTCCTTGATCTTGATCGTGGCCTCGCCGAAATCGGCGTTCATGAGCTTGTCGCGGTAGCCGGCCGGATAGCCCTCCCAGCCGACGAGGCGCGGGTAGAACCAGCCGCCGGTGGCATTCTCCGGAGGTTCGTCGTTGGTGTTCGCGAAGCGGAAGTCGTGGGTCGACACGCCGTCCTTGTGGTACACGATCTTCGGGTGGGTTCCGTCGAAGCGCACCGAGGAGCTCGGACTCACCAGGTATGAGGAGTGCTGCGACACGGAGACGTACTGGACCTGGTTGTTGGAGATCCACACGATGACGTGTTCCCAGTCGTGGGTGTGGCCGATGGCCGCCGGTCCCAGCGTGGCCTGGTCCTTCTCGAAGTAGCTCGCGTACATGACGGCGCACCAGCCGTTGTTGCACTTCTCGCGCGAGTACGTGTTGGCGTTCGCCAGCTGAGCGGGATCGTGGCAGTGGCCGTTCACGTCTCCGCCCAGCGGCAGGCCGGGATTGATGGTGCCGTCCGCGCCGATCGCGGCGGTGGCGTAGCAGCCGTCGCCGTCGTAGTCGTAGGCGGGGGAGAACGTCTGCTCCAAGCCGTCGGCGTTCTGCGGCAGGAGGGTGAGAACGTTGGCGTTCGCGTCGGTCGGGAGCGCGATGACCAGGGCTGCGGCGGCAAGGGCGCTGGTGAGAGCGAGTTGGCGGATCCTCTTGCCGGGGCGTTTCGTTTGGTGGGCAGCGGTTTCCGTTTGCGGGACCGGTGATGAAGATGTGTTGTGCACTGCAACTCCTCTTGTAGGAAGGTGAGTTGAGGTGATCCTCTTCGTTTCCTGCGTCGAGATCAAGGGCCGTCGCGGATGTTCCTGGTCGTGCCCGGACCGGTGGCCGAGCGAGACGCGCCGACCGCTCCGGTTCCGTACTGGCCGGTGATCCGTGTGGACTTCTCCCGCGGGCCGACGGCCGTGCCGCCGGCGATCAGGAGGCACAAGGTGATTACGACGAGGTCGGTCAGGGTGTCCGCGAACCGGCCGATGCGCGAGAACGCCGGCGGGCGTCGGTGAAGGGCCTCTCGGGCAGTGCCTGGTTGGCGAACACTGCCGTGCCGCCCGACGTGGCCAGCGGTATGAAGGCGCCGCTGGTGTGGCTGAACGGGTCACCGGACTGGCCGCCCTCGATGTGCATCGGGCGCTGCGGTTCGGGATGCTCGGCAACGCGGACGAAGGTCCCGACCAAGGCGTGCAGTCGCTTCAGTGGCACGGCCGATTCCTCGTCGGCTGCCTGGGGCTCCGCCACAAGATTCCCGAACCCCAAACCGTGGGTGGTGAATGCCGGCAGAGCCGCCGGGAGGACCCGTTCGTCGGGTACGGCAGCGGCTTCTTCCTTGGGAGGGCGCCCCTTGGGGGGTACGGGCTTCACCACGCGGGTCGGTACAAACGGACCTCCCTGGGCAGTCGATCGACCCATCGAGTTCAGTTGCTACTGGTGGCGGTTCCGGTGTCGGCGGACGTGCTGAGCAGGCCTACGAACATGGTCTGGTGCAGCGTTTCCACATGGCGCCGGGCGACTTCCCCAGCTGCCGCGGTGTCCTGGCGGCGCAGGGCATCGAGGAGGCTGAGGTGCTCACGGTTGGAAGCGCGCAGCTCGTCCAACGGGTAGGGCAGGTAGTAGCGGTAGAGCTCGCGCAGAACCGCGCCGTAGGGTGATCGAGGAGCTGCCGGTCGCCTCGGCGAGCCGGAGGTGGAAGCGCTCGTCGCAGCTGTGGAACTCGGCCCAGCTGGGCGCGCGGTCCATCTCCTCGACGAGTTCCCGCAGCTCGGACAGGTCCTCGTCGGAGGCACGCACCGCCGCCAGGTGGGCGATGCCGCATTCCAGGGCGAGCCGGTGGTCGATCAGCCGGTGCACGGCGTCGCCTGCCATGCGGTAGGCGTCCGTGGTGAGGACAGTCCCGGGGGTGGGGTGCGCGGCGACCAGCGTGCCGCCGCCGCGCCCGCGGCGGCGCTCCAGAACGCCGTCGTTACACAGAGATACCAGGGCTCGACGGGTGGTGATCTCGCTGACGTCGAGGGCCGGGGCGATCTGGGGGGTGCCGGGCAGGCGGTCGCCGGGGGCCAGTAGGCCCAGATCGACGGCGAGAGCGATCCGGGCCCGGACCGCTTCCAGGGCGGACAGCCTGCGCACGCCGCTGAGTTCGGGGGCCGTGAGGCCGGTGGTCGAGGCGTTGTCACTGCCGGGCATGGCGTCACCCTAACCAGCTGCGTCGATCACCGCTGAAAAAAGCTCATCTTGAGCACTCTTGTTTAACTGCTCATATTGAACTAGTTCGCGTTCCATGTCCCGCCCCCTGCCCCTGGCTCTCGCCCAGCTCCCCCCGAGGCCCGCGCATACCCCGCTCGCGGGTTTCGCGGCTGAGGCGGAGAGCATCTTGGCCCGCTTCCCGCACACCCGGATGGCGGTCTTCCCCGAGCTGCACCTGTGCGGCGTCGACGCCCTCGGCGACCAGGCACACGAACAGCTGCGGGAGATCGCCGAGCCCCTGGACGGCCCGCGGGTCAAGGAGCTCGCCGCGCTGGCCGGAGATCTGGGCATCTGGCTGCTGCCGGGCTCGGTGTGCGAGCGCGGCCCGGCCGGGGAGCTGTTCAACACCGCCCTGGCCTTCTCCCCGCAGGGGCGTCTGGCGGCCTGGTACCGCAAGGTGTTCCCCTGGCGGCCGAGCGAGCCCTACGATCCCGGCGACCGGTTCGTGGTCTTCGACGTCCCGGAGGCGGGGCGGATCGGCTTCGCGATCTGCTACGACGCCTGGTTCCCGGAGGTCGCCCGACACCTGGCCTGGCAGGGCGCCGAGGTCATCGTCAACCCCGTGATGACGACGACCGCCGACCGCGCGCAGGAGGTCGTCCTGGCCCGCGCCAACGCCATCGTCAACCAGGTGCACGTGGTCAGCGTGAACACCGCGGGCCCCATGGGCAGCGGCCGCAGCCTGGTCGTCGACCCCGAGGGCCGGATCCGGGCCGAGGCGCCCGGCGACGGCAGCACCATCCTCACCGACGTGATCGACCTGGACGACGTGACCCGCGTCCGGACGTACGGCACCGCAGGCATGAACCGCATGTGGGACCAGTTCACGGACACCGACGCCCCCATCGAGCTGCCGCTGTACGGCGGCCGCATCGACCCGCGCACCTGGCGTCCGGGAGCCTGACACCTCGGCTCTCACCCTTTTTCCGTCCACACCCGTACGTCCCCGGAGCCCCTCCATGGCCAACGTCGCCCCCGGCGCGCCCGCACTCGCGCGCACCCTCACCCTCAGAGCCGTCGTCCTGTTCGGTCTCGCCTACATGACCCCGCTGATCGTGCTGGGCACCTTCGGCGTGGTCGCCGCCGGTACCGGCGGCGCGGTCCCGACGGCGTACCTGCTCGCCCTGGTCGCCATGCTGTTCACGGCCCACAGCTACGGAAAGATGGCCGCCACGTATCCCGTCGCCGGCTCCGCCTACACCTACGTCCGCAAGGCGATGGACGGGCGCCTCGGCTTCCTCGTCGGCTGGGCGACCCTGCTCGACTACTTCTTCCTGCCGATGGTCATCTGGCTGATCGGCGGCGCCTACCTCCAGGCGCAGTTCCCCGGTGTGCCGCACTGGGTCTGGATCATCGGTTTCGTCGCCGTCACCACCGCGCTCAACATCCGGGGCATCAAGACCGCCGAGCGCGTCAACGACCTGCTCATGGTCTTCCAGGTGCTGGTCATCGGCATCTTCGTCGCCCTCTCGGTGCGCCACGTCTTCCACACGGGCGGCGCCGGTGCGCTGGTGAGCACCACACCCTTCGCCAACGGCGCGACGACCGCCGCCGGGATCTCGGCAGGCGCCGCCATCGCCGCGTACTCCTTCCTCGGCTTCGACGCGGTCACCACGCTGACGGAGGAGACGGTCGACCCGAAGCGCACCATGCCGCGCGCGATCCTGCTCACCGCGCTGATCGGCGGCGGCATCTTCGTCCTGGTCGCCTACACCACCCAGCTCGCCCATCCGGGCAGCGCCTTCGACGACCCCAGCTCCGCCGCCTTCGAGATCGCTAAGACCATCGGCGGCGACCTGTTCTCCTCGGTGTTCCTGGCCGGGCTCGTGGTCGCGCAGTTCGCCTCCGGCATCGCCGCGCAGGCGAGCACCTCACGCCTGCTGTACGCGATGGGCCGCGACGGCGCCCTGCCGCGCAGGGTCTTCGCCCGCCTCCACGAGCGCTACCGCACCCCCGCGCTCAACATCCTGCTGACCGGCGCGGTCGGCCTGATCGCCCTGCGGTTGGACGTGGCCGCCTCGACGTCCTTCATCAACTTCGGCGCGTTCACCGCTTTCACCTTCGTCAACGTCTCCGTACTGGCCACGTATGTGCGGCGCCGCCGCGCCGGTAAGGTCTTGAACCCGCTGTCGTACGTCGTCGCCCCCGCGATCGGCGCGGTCGTGGACCTCTACCTGCTGTACCACCTCGACGGCAGGGCGCTCACCCTGGGCCTGATCTGGCTCGGCCTCGGCGTGGTCTACCTGGCCTACCTGACCCGGATGTTCCGCGTCCCGCCGCCGGAGATGTCGTTCACAGAGACCGCACCGGACGACGTCCAAGGCGCCGCGCCGCTGCAGAACACGAAGTGACCGGGTTCGATCAGCAGTACAGGTTGCCGCCGGGGCTGACGCCGAGAATCGACGCGAACCGCTGGTAGGCGTCCACGCGGCTCTGCACCTGGGCGGGGTTCTTGCCGTCACACTCCAGGGAACCGTTGATGGAGCGGATGGTCTGCCCGAAGCCGGCCTGGTTCACCATGGCGTTGTGCGGAGTCATGGTGCCGGGGCCGGATTGGGTGTTCCAGTACCACAGGCCGGTCTTCCAGGCGACGGAAGCGTCGTTCTGCACCAGCCAGGGGTTGTCCAGGAGATCGATGCCCAGGGCGTCGCCGGCGGCCTTGTAGTTGAAGTTCCAGCTGAGCTGGAGGGGGCCACGGCCGTAGTAGGCGGCCTGGCCGGCCGGGCAGCCGTACGACTGACTCCAGTCGCAGTAGGTGGGGTAGTTGGCCGTGTTCTGCTCGACCACATACACCAGCCCGCCGGTCTCATGGCTGACGTTGGCGAGGAAGGCGGCGGCCTCCTGCTTCTTCACGGTGTCGCTTCCGGTGTTGGCGAAGGCCGGGTAGGCGCCGAGGGCCTGGACGAGGCCGCTGTAGGTGTAGAAGCTGTTCCGGTTCGGGAACATCTGGTTGAACTGGGCCTCGGAGACGACGAATCCGGACGGGGTGCTGCTGCCGCCGCTCGCCGGGGCGTTCCACTTCTGGTTCGCAGCCCCGGTGCAGGTCCAGATCTGCAGACGGGTGCCGTTGGCGCTGCTGTTGTCCCGCACGTCGAGGCACTTGTTCGCAGCCGGGTTGACGATGTCATGGGCCGATGTGACCACCCACTGCTGGTTGGGCCCTCCCGAGCAGTCCCACAGCTGGACGGCCGCGCCGTCGGCCGTGCCGCGGTCGACGACGTCCAGGCACTTGCCGAGTGCCCGAAGAGTTCCGTCACCGGGGTTGGACCACTGCTGGGCAGCGGTGCCGTTGCAGTCGTACAGCTGGACGGCGGTGCCGTTCGCGCTGGCGGCGCCGGCTACGTCGACGCACTTCCCGGCGAGTCCGGTGATCTGGCCGTCGGCGGCGTGGGCGGGCGCGGTGGTGAAGAGTGCGGCGAGCACGGCGGCGACGACGGCACCGGCCGCGAGTCGGCCGAAGGCCATGCGTCTGGGAAAGAGCCGTATGACGTGGGGGGTGGACATGGCTGAGGTGGCTCCTTGGTCGTGTTGCTGATGGTGAGGGACTCAGGCACTCACATCGGGACGAGCGCGACCCTTCAACGTCCTTGACGGGTACGGGCGTTCTGGGCTAGCGGCGCTCTCAGTTCGGAACCTGCTGGTGACGACGATGTGACCGGCGTCAGGATCAAGGCTTCCGCCGAGCCGGGCGAAGGCTCCGTCGGTCAGGTCGAGGCACTTGGGTTCCTGGGGCGTCTGGGCGAAGGTGCCCCGGTCGTTGATGCGTACGACCAGCGACCTGCCGTTGGCGACATTGGTGACCTGGACACGGGTGCCGAACGGCAGCTGAGGCCGACGGCTGAGAGAAGTCGCAGCGGTGTCCGCGTTGTCGTCGAAGAGTTATCCGTCGGCGGTGAGGGCGCCCGGTGGCTGGGGCCCGTAGTGCGTGGCCCAACACTGGTCGCCTGCCTTCTGGGGGGCGGCCAGTGCGGTGGAGGCTGTCGGAAGACAGGCCGAGAGTGCGAGCGTGGCCACGACGAGGCTGCACCGTAACGCGGCGAAATGTGTGGGGGAGTGTCCGGCCATGGAGGACGATCACAGCCTTTCGGAAACAAGGGGGCACGGGGACGACACGCCAGCTCAACTGACGTGAAGCCTGGGTGCGTTCATGAAGCCCGTCGGCCGGAACCTAGAAGGTCTGTACCAGACACGTCAAGTGGTGAACGGTGAAGAGGGCTTGGGATCGGCCAACTGAACGGGTTCCGAAGAGGTCGCGCAGTGCTGTGCCTGACTCCGTCGTCACAGACGCAGGTGCGCCGTACCCGGGCCTGTGAACTCCGCTGGTTTCGCGTTCGGTTATTGACGCCGGGCAGAGGCGGGAGTACAAACCCCGAGAGCGCTCTCACACCTGCTGTTCCTCCAGCCCCCACGCCCGCCCACTCGGCATCCGGAGACCCCCCATGCAGACTTCCTTCACTGCGCTCACGCGCAGACCGGCAGCCCAAATGGCGCGCTCCCGCACGGCTCTGGGCCTGGTCATCGCCCTGCTCGCAGCCTGCTTCCTAGCCCTGACGCCCTCGCCCGCACGGGCCGCCGACCAGCTGCTGTCCCAAGGGCGGCCCGCCACTGCGTCCTCGACCGAGAGCGCGTCCTTCCCCGCCGCCGCAGCGGTTGACGGCAACCCCGGCACCCGCTGGTCCTCGGCCTTCGCCGATCCCCAATGGCTCCAGGTGGACCTCGGCTCCGTCCAGCAGATCACCCGGGTCACCCTCACCTGGGAGGCCGCCTACGCCAAGGCCTACCAGATCCAGACCTCCACCGACGCGACCAACTGGACGACGGTCTACTCCACCACCACTGCCACCGGCGGCACCCAGAACCTGACCGTCACCGGCAGCGGCCGATACGTGCGCCTCTACGGGACCGCGCGGGCCACCCCATACGGCTATTCCCTCTGGGAGTTCCAGGTCTACGGCCCCGGCGGCGGCACCACTCCGCCGGACGACTTCTGGGGCAGCACCAGTGACATCCCGCCCGCGCAGAACGCCGTAGAGGTGAAGATCCTCAACCGCACCAACGGCAAGTACCCTGACAGCCAGGTCTACTGGAGCTTCAACGGCCAGACGCACTCCATCGCCGAACAGCCCTACCTGGACATGCCGGCGAACTCCGCAGGTCGCATGTACTTCTACCTGGGCTCGCCCAACAGCCCTTACTACGATTTCATCGAGTTCACGGTCGGCAACAACGTCTTCAACGGCAACACCACACGCGTCGACGCCTTCGGCCTCAAACTCGCCATGCGGCTGCACGCCAAGGACGGCTATGACGTCGAGGTCGGCGAGAACCGGCAGACCTTCGCCGAGGACCGCGCCACCACGTTCCAGCGCTTCACCGACGCGGTCCCGTCCCAGTTCAAGGTACTTGCGCAGACCCAGGCCCCGTATCGCATCATCGCCCCCGGCAGCGACCCGAGCTTCCGCGCGGGTGGCGCCAACGCCAACTATTTCACCTCCTACGCCCAGTCCGTCGGCGTGAACGCGGCCACCTCCGACATCTTCGGCTGCGCCGCCTCGCTGGCCGGTAACCCGGACATGTGTGCGGCCCTCAACCGACACGTGGCCACGCTGCCGGTCTCCCAGCAGGCCGACCCGAGCCAGTACTACAAGGCCGCCCCGGCGAACTACTACGCCAAGTTCTGGCACGACAACGCCATCAACAACCTCGCCTACGGCTTCCCCTACGACGACGTGGCGGGTCAGTCCTCCTTCATCTCCCACAGCAACCCGCAGTGGCTGCTGGTCGCCGTCGGCTGGTAGCCGCCGACGCATGCAGAGGGGTTGACCGCGGGGCCATCGCACTGGAAGGTGTCGCTGGCCCCGCACAGCCCGTCCCGTCGCAGGAGTCCCATGTGAGACATCGAAGGTTGCGCAGTCGTCTGAGCGCCGTCGCCGCCGCGACGGCGCTGTTCACGGGCGCTGCCGTCACAGCCCAAGCCGATCCGACAACGTTGTCGGCAGCGACGGCAACGTTGTCGCAATCCGCGAACGTCTCCCTCGTCGACGACCCGTCCCGCTTCTTCGATCGGCTGATCGGCACGGCCTGAGCGCCAACTCGTTCGGTGAGGTCAACAACTTCCCCGGCCCCGCCGCCCCGTTCGGGACGATGCAGCGCGCCGTGAGCAAGGGAGCCAGGCTGGACTTCACGCTGGGAGAGCGCGGACACCACCTGGGCGACCGGCGCGAAGGCCGCGCCGCCGTCGTACCGGGAGGGCGAGCACCCGTTCCTGGCGAGCGTCTCGCCCGGCCAGGTCACCGTCGGCCGGGGCAGGTCCGCGACGTTCACCGTGGCCGCGCAGCGCCTCGGCGGCAAGGACCGGACGCTCCCGACGGCAAGCTGATCGCGTCGGTCACCCTGCCGGAGAACGTGAACATGCACCTGTTCGGCATCGGCGTCGGCTGAGCTGAGAGGGAACACCGGAGGGGGCTTTGATGAGCCGACGCTCATGAAAGCTCCCTCAGCGTTGCGCCGGCCCTGGCCCGGATCACTTACAGGAGTTCCTCAGATCAGCCTAAGCGTCGTCATATGAACGGACGGCAGGCTCTGTGGCGTCACCCCAATCGCGAGGAGTGCGATCATGAACGACTACGACCCGACAAGCCACTCGCCGGCCGGTTCAGCCCCGGCGACCGCGGCCGCGCAAACGCGTCGGCCGGGTGTGCGGCGGTTGCTGTCGAAGAAGAGAAGCGGATGGATCGTGGGCGCCGGACTGACGTGTGCGGTGGCTGGACTCACCGGCACCTCCGCCGCGGCGGACTTCTCGTCGTCCGCGTCGTCCCTTTCAGCCGCCGACACGTCCTCACCGGCTCCATCGCCCAGCCTGCCCGCAGGCGGCGGGTCCCGTTCCGCCCCCGCCGCCGGGGGTGCGACCGGCATCGTCGACACCACGTCCGCGTCGGGCTTCACCTTTTCGACGGCAACGGGCGTGGAGGTCACCGTCGACGTGGCGAAGTCCACCACCTATGAGAAGGGAGTTCATCGCGCCTCGGCCAAGACCGTCAAGAAGGGCGCAAGCGTCCTCGTCCTGGGAACGGTCGACAGCGCGACCATCACGGCCACGCGGGTCATCGTGCAACCCGGGGGCGATGGTGGAGCTGCGGCTGCCAAGGCGGCGGGGGTGATCCCCTTCCAGCAGGGCACGCCGTCACCGGTGAAGTCGGTCGGTCGGATTCCGGACTACACCGAAGGAGAGGGGACGATCGTCAGCGGGACGAAAGCGGACAAGGCGACGAAGGCCGCGCAGGCCGTCGTCCCCGGAGGCATCAACGACCGTGTGGTGAAGCTGAGCGACGGCGAGTACGAGGTCCACAACATCAGCGTCAACTGGCCGCACCACATCTTCGTCAGCAAGGACTTCAAGGTCCTCGGTTACGAGTAGCCGCCGCGGCAGAGCGCCGGTGCCCGTCGCCGGCCCGGGTTCCCACTGGAGGCACGCCCCCAGTGGGAACCGGTCTTCCGGCCCCCGCTTTCCCGGCGGTTCGGCGCTCAGGCAGTCGGCCTCCCCACCCCCGAGGGCTCCTCCTGGGCCCTGCATTCGGGCCGGGTGTCTTCCAGGCGGCGCGAGCGCGACGGCCGCCGCACAGTGCTGCAGGGCCGGGCCGGCGGGTTACGCGGTGGCCATGGTGAACTGCTCCCAGGTTCCGATGGCCGTCCGGTTGGCGATCAGTGGGGACGTTCCGGTGTTGTCCGCGCAGACGTACTGGTTGTTGGCCAGCGCCTTGAAGCTGACCGTGCCGTTCGAGTTCCTGATCAGCTGGAAGCTCTCCCAGGTTCCGATGGCCGTCCGGTTGGCGATGAGCGGGGACGCACCGGTGTTGTCGGCGCAGACGTACTGGTTGTTGGAGTGGGAGAGCAGCGCTACGTTGCCGCTGCCCGCGTCGACGAGGGTGAACTGCTCCCAGGTTCCGACGCTCGTCCGGTTGGCGATCAGTGGGGATGTTCCGGTGTTGTCCGCGCAGACGTACTGGTTGTTGGCCAGCGCCTTCAGCGAGATCACCGAGCCGACGCCGGGCGTGGTGCCCGAGAGCACCGGCTGGGTGGGGCGGGTGGCGGTGAGGGCGATCTGGCCCTTGAGCATCCTCCCGCCGTCACCGGTGAGCCTCAGGTAGTAGTCGGAGGAACAGGCGGTGCCGTCCTCGTCCAGGGCCAGCATGCCACTGTTGGCCGGTGTCCAGGCCTGGGACTCGGCTGTCTTGGCGATCTGGTTGCCCTCGTTGTACTCGTCGAACATCGAGATGTAGATGCCCTGCACCCCGGCCCGCACCATGTTGTAGAACTGCCGCCACATGAAGTCTCCGTGCGCTCGCTGCCGCGCCGAGACGTCTCCGGGCAGGACGCACGGCTGGTAGTCGATGCCGTGCGCGGCACAGTCGGCGACGTCCGGCACGGTCGCCACGTTGTAGAAGTTGTCGGCGTCGGCGACAGTGCCGATCCGGCCGACCATCCACGGGGAGATCATGTCGAAGGCGTGATAGGTGTCCAGGAACCCGGTTCTTGAGTCGCCGGTGCCGGTCCGCCACCAGGTCGGCACGCCGCCGATCACGTAACACCCCTGGGACTTGAACCAGTTGATCACGTCCAGGGCCTGCGCGGCGGTGGCCGGGTGATTGCTGTCGTTGAAGCCGAAGCCCCATATGCAGACGACCGGCTTGCCGTTCTGCTTCGCGTACGCCGAAGACGCCGTGTGCGCCTTCATCTTGTCGGACCAGTCCGTCTTGATCTCGGACTGCATGTTCGTCCAGCCGGTGACGTCGTACATGATGTAGAACTTGCGGCCGTACGACTCCGCGGCGCTGCGCACCTTGGTGGCCATCGCGTCGCGGGTCGGGCCCTCGGCGCCGTTGGGGTTGAACCGTTGCAGGGCCGCGGTGTCGATGTTGTTCTGCTGCATCCACAGGAAGTGTGTGTTCACCGTCTGCTGGTCGTACGACGAGAACAGTGTCGCCGGCCGGCCGTTGCCCAGCGCGGCGAAACCGGTCTGGTAGGTCCTGGTGTACTCGCGTACGTCCGGCCAGCACTTGATGCCGTTGTTCGACGGGGACGGCGCCTGACTGGAGTTGGGGCTCCAGTGCCACCAGGCATTGATCGGCGCGCCGTCCCCGATGCACGCGAACCAGCCCTGGTAGCCGACCGTGATCTTCCCGACCACGTCTCCCGGCGCGCTGGACGCCGATGCGGTGGGGGCCAGGCCGAGCACGGAAAGCCCCGCGGCCGCCGAACCGCCGACCGCCGTGGTCAGAAATGTACGACGCGTCACACCCATGTTGACTCCAATGTTCAACAGCTGAACGCAGCGTCCCTGACTCGCGTGCGTGCGCAAGGCCCACAAATTCGTGAAAGATTTCCGCTTTGTTTGCGCAGACTTGCGGTGGGGGAGGCGTGGGCCGGAGCGGGCGCACACCACGCTGAGCGCTACTGCATCTGCGGTTTGAGGTATGCGGGGATTCAACTGCTGAAACAAAGACCCCGTCAAGAGGTCTGGACCAACCGATCTTTCAGTTCTCAGTCCATCAATTTCCTGTGATCTGCTATTCATTGCATCCGCTGGAACGCGCCGGGGTCGGGACGACCGGCTGCACGGGTTCAACGTCCGATGCATCCGGAGCAGCAGGGTTGCCGTCGCGGTGCCCTTGCGGCGGAGGTGCCGACTGCTCCGTATGGACGCGTCGGAAGCGAGGTCCGCTTGACTTGCCCGTTTCGGGCACCTTGCGCGAAATGCGCATTCGTTCTAGTGTCCATCCGCCGGCGGAGCGCGCAGTTCCCCTTCTTTGGGAGGCGGGCGCGCCCACTTGGGCCGGTCATCAAGATCGATTCGTCATCGTGTTCAGCCGGAAGGGGCATGACGTGCAGGTTTCTCTGGTGACTCTCAAGATCAAGCCGGACCGGCGTCCGCAGTTCCTCGCGGCCGTTGAGGACAACGCCACCTGCTCGGTACGTGACGAGCCGGGGTGTCTGCGCTTCGAGGCCTTCCAGGACGCCACCGACCCGGACACCTACCACCTCGTTGAGGTCTTCCGCGACGAACAGGCGGTGGCCGCGCACCGCGAGACCGCTCAATACGCCCGGTGGGCGAAGGCATCGCAGGAGTTCCTCGCCCAGCCCCTCTCGGTCAAGCAGGTTCGTGACGTCCTGCCGCTGACCCTGCCGTCCTGATGCTCCTGAGTGAGGGCGGGTGACGGGGTCGTTCGGCGCTGCCCCGCGGCGTTCAGCAGGACATCGGCGCCGCCGAGGCGTTGATCAGTTTGCCGGCCGCTCAGCGCTGGGCGGCATCAACGGGTCGGCGGTGTCAGCGGTCGCCCACGCCTCCACCGCTGTGGTCACCGGCGCCCCCGTCCGCGCCGACTCCTCGATCGCCATCGCCAGCAGATGGTCCTGGCAGCCCTCGGCCAGCGGATACGGTTCCGGGCCCGCGTCCCGCACCCATGCGCCCGTACGGCACAGCAGATCCATCACGGCGAGGTCGTCCTCGGACAGGCTCGCGCCCAGATAGCGGTTGCGCCACATCACCCGTCCGTCGAAGGAGATGTGGTGCACCTCGGCGCCTTCCAGGTTGAGGTCCGTGCCGGTGCGGCGCCGCATCAGGGGGGACTCCACGGGCGTACGCGGATCGGCCATCCGCACCACGGTGTCGTCCACGATCTCGCCGAGTGATCCACGCACCACAACGCGACGGGCCCGCAGCGGGTTCCACCACTGGTTGTCCGTGAAGTCGTACAGACCCGTGCGGGCCCCGCCGAAGTCCAGGAAAGCCAGGGTGGTGACGGCGTCCTTGGGCGTCAGGTCGTCCGACCAGCCGCGGGGGGACAGCGGGTCGGCCAGCGGGGCGGTGAAGGCCCGGGCCGTCACTGTCGCCGGCCCGGAACCGACGTCCAGCGTGTGCCGGATCAGCGACATCGCGTGGTACATGTGCGTCGAGGACACCTGGACCGACGTGACCTCGCCGATCAGGCCCTCCCTCACAAGCGCGATACGAGCGGCGTGGCCCGGCATCAGCGGGTACTGCTCGGCGACTTGGACGAGCGCACCGCCGCCGACGCGCGTCGCGCCCCCAACGGCGCCCCACAACTCCCGCAGCCCTACGACGTCGGGTGCCGGCGGTGTCTCGGCGAGGACCGGTACCTCGCGCTCGACGAGTTCTCGCACGACCTCTGGCGTGACGTCCCACGGCACCGACGCGACCACGAACTCCGGCCCGGCGCCGCACAGTTCGCCGACAGTCCGGAAGACGGGTACCCCCCACGCCGCCTCAACCTGCGCGGCTCGCGCTGCCGAGCGCGCAACCACGCCGGCTACTGCCAGCCGTTCCGGGAGTGCCCGCGCCAGCCTTGCGAAGAACGCAGCGCGCCAGCCACTGCCTACGATGCCGAGACGTACGGGTGCTGCGCTCACGTGTCCCCTCCTTCATACATCCGGCCGGGGAGTCTACCCCCCCGTGCCCTTCCCGCCCGCAGTCCCGGTCGGGGGCCCGAAGCCGGTGGCGGGCATGCCCGCGACGACGACGGCGCGGGCTTCGAGCCGCAGCGCGCGGACTACGGATGCAGGTGTCATGGAGTCACAGCAGTTCCAGGCCCACCGGCGAACACGTTGCCACGCAGGACCTCGCCCGCGGGCTCCGGCACGAACTCGACGGCGATGTGGTCGGCGAGGCGGCGGTGCGGCTCCGGCCAAGAGGGGAGAGGCACGTTTGGATCAGTTGCGCTCTTCGGGGTGGGGCCCGACCCGCTCGCCGGTTTCCAGTTCCGTGATGGCGGCTATGTCCCCAGCGTCGAGCTCGAAGCCGAAGACATCGATGTTCTCCTTGATGCGCGACAGCGCAGTACCACCTGGGCGGGCGTCACGTGTGACACCTTCGGCCTCTCGGCGTCTGCGACGGTGTCGGTCTGTGCGATGTCGAGTGGGCGGACCCGCGCCGCGGCCGGGACTTCGTCTCCACCGGGCACGGGGACGTCCCCTGGGAGGCGTGCTTCCGGATGCTCGACTCGATCGGGTACGACGGACCCATCTCGGTGGAGTGGGAGGACGCCGGGATGGACCGCATGGTCGGTGCCCCGGACGCCCTGCAGTTCATCCGCCGGCTCGGGGCGATCGAGCCGGGGTCCGTCCTTCGACTCGGCTTTCTCCTCCGGTGGCTGACGGCTTCACGACCAAGGCCTGACCCCCGCGGTGGCCGACGACCGGTAAGGGCCGTCGGCGCGCGGGTGCCGAACATCCCATCTCAGCCATCGCCGCGATGCGCTCGGAGGTCCAGGCGGCAGGCGGCGTAAAGGTGAACCGGGTGCCGGGGCCACGCGTCGCCCGGGTCTCGTTGTGGGCGCGGCCGTGGCCGGTGTCCTCGGCGTCCGGTCCCTCACCGCGCCGACGCGTGGCAGCCTCGCCATTCGGGCGAGGTGTGGCACCGACCTTGCGGGGTCGCCTGCGTCGGGCTGGTTCCGCTCCTGCCGGGTGCGACCCGCCGGGCGGGCCGTCAGACCGCCGGGGAAGTGTCGGGCAGTTGCCGCTCGAGCTCGGCCAGCCTCTTGTACAGGGCCTTCTCCGTGTTCCGGCGCTCCGTGACCTCGCGCATGACCGCGGAGATTCCGGCGATCCGGCCGTTCTCGTCCCGCAGCAGCGCCACCGTGAACTCGATCGACAGGCGGTGACCGTCCCGATGGGTGGCCGGCACGCCGAGCAGCGTGTCGCCGTATCGGGTCTCGCCCGTGGCCATCGTGTGCCGGTAGCCCTTCCCGTGCCGCTCCCGCAGCTTTTCCGGGATGATGAGGTCAAGGCTCCGACCCACGGCCTCGGCCGCCGTGTGGCCGAACATGCGTTCTGCGCCGTTGTTCCACACCTGGATGATCCCGTCCGGGTCGGCCACCACGATGGCCTCGGACGACTCGCGCACGATCGCCTGGGCCAGCCAGGCCTCCGGCTCGCCGATGCGCTCGGGGCCGGAGCTCGCCATCCCTGTCGAGGCCTCGCTTCCGGCTGTCGTGTTGCTGCTCTCGCCCACGGTGGTTTCCCCTTCTCCAGGGCGCGGCCCACGACCGCAATCACATGCGTGTGGCGGGCGCGCCATCTCCGATTCGACGTCGTCGAGGTACTGGCGCGACCCTACTGAATAAAGAATACTGCATACAATTGGTCGTCGATGATGCGCGGCACGGACAGGGACCGGCCCAGTCCTGTGACCCGATCCAGGCCCAGAGGAGCCGCTCATGTTGTTCCGGCAGCTCGAGTACTTCGTGGCGGTGGCCAGGGAGAAGCACTTCGCGCGCGCGGCGGAAGCCTGCTACGTCTCGCAGCCGGCCCTGTCGATCGCCATCGCCAAGTTGGAGCGAGAGCTGAACGTCACGTTGATCAACCGAGGGCACAACTTCGAGGGACTGACCCCGGAGGGCGAGCGGCTCGTCGTCTGGGCCAAGCGGATCCTTGCCGAGCACGACGCCTTCAAGGCCGAGGTGGCCGTCATGCAGTCGGGCATCACCGGAACGCTGCGGCTGGGGACAGGACCGACCGTGTCGACGACGACAGGGCTCCCGGTGGCCGCGTTCTGCGCGATGCACCCGCTGGCCAGGGTGAAGGTCTGCTCCCGGCTGTCCTCCGCGGAACTGGTGCGACAACTGCGCGACTTCGAGCTGGACGCCGCCATCGCCCACTTCGGTGCCGAGGACCGGGAGGGCCTGGAGATGGTGCCGCTGTACGAGGAGCAGTACGTGCTGCTGGTGTCCGGCGAGCACCTGGTGCCCGCGAGCCCCACGATCACCTGGGCCGAGGCGGCCCAGCTCCCGCTGGCGCTGCTGACGCCGGACATGCGGTTCCGCCAGTTCATCGACGACGCCTTCGAAAGCTGCGGGGCCGTGGCGACCCCCCAGGTCGAGACGGACTCCGTCGCCTCCCTCTGCGCCCATGTCGCCACGGGCGCGTGGGCGAGCGTCGTCCCGCACACATGGCTGAACGCCATGCCGGTGAGCGGCCCGACCAGGGCCGTCCGGCTGGTCGAGCCGGACGCCAGGGCCCAGATCTCGGCGGCGATTTACGCGGCGACGCCCGGATCGGTGGCGGCCAGGGCGTTCCTCAACGTGGTGGCGGGGCTGTCGTTGGACGAGGTCTTCGTGCCGGAGCGGCCGGACCTCGCCGTCTCATCCGGCACGGACGAGGCCCCGTACGACAGCCGGCCCGTGGACGTCCGCGTCGTGTGCTGACGGAGCCCGCCGGGACTCGCAGGGAGCCCTGTCACCACCGCCGCTGACAGGTGCCCGCGTGCGCAACGTGACGCATGCGGATGTTCTGCACCCGCATTGATAAACACCGTAAATCAGCTGGTTGGCAAAAGATCTTGGACGTGTCGGCCCTCTGACGCGGATGGTGAGGCACGTAAGCACGAACTCGGTGACCCGCTAGGGAGGATCCGGACCATGACGGACGCTGTCGTACAGGACACGGGCGTGGAGGGCGCCGATGAACCGGCTGCTTTGACCGACGGGATCCATCTGGTCGTCGACGCGTTGAAGCTCAACGGAGTCGAAACCATCTACGGGGTCGTCGGCATCCCGATCACCGACCTGGCGCGTCTCGCGCAGGCGTCGGGCATCCGCTACATCGGTTTCCGGCACGAGAGCGACGCCGGGCATGCAGCGGCGGCGGCCGGGTTCCTCACGCAGAAGCCGGGCATTTGCCTGACGGTGTCCGCGCCGGGCTTCCTCAACGGGCTCGTGGCGCTCGCCAACGCCACCACCAACTGCTTCCCGATGGTGCAGATCTCCGGGTCCAGCGAGCGGCACCTCGTCGACCTCCAGCGGGGGGACTACGAGGAGATGGACCAGTTGGCGGCCGCCAAACCGTTCGTCAAGGCGGCCTACCGAGTACACCGTGCCGAGGACATCGGCCGCGGTTTGGCCCGCGCGATTCGCACCGCGGTCTCCGGACGCCCCGGAGGGGTCTACCTCGACATTCCGGCTGCGGTGCTGGGCGAGGTCATCGACGCGGAGAAAGGCGCCGCGTCGCTGTGGCAGCTCGTCGACCCGGCGCCGCGCCAACTGCCGCAGCCGGAGGCCGTGGACCGGGCGATCGACCTGCTCGCGGGCGCCGAGCGGCCGTTGGTCGTGCTCGGAAAGGGCGCCGCGTACGCGCGGGCGGACGAGACGATCCGGGCGTTCGTCGAGACGACCGGCATTCCCTACCTGCCCATGTCGATGGCGAAGGGCCTGCTGCCCGACGACCACCCGCAGTCGGCGGCCACCGCCCGGTCGCTCGCGCTGCGCCGGGCGGATGTCGTCATGCTGGTCGGCGCCCGCCTGAACTGGCTGCTCGGCCACGGCGACGCGCCCCAGTGGAACCCGGACGCCAAGTTCGTCCAGGTCGACATCGCGGCCTCCGAGATGGACAGCAACCAGCCCATTGCGGCCCCGCTCGTCGGCGACGTCGGCTCCGTGATGGAGGCCCTGGTCGAGCGCAGCAAGCCGGGCCGGATCACGGCCCCGGCGCAGTGGCGCGAGGAACTCGCCGCCCGCTCGGCCCAGAACGTCACCAAGATGGCCGGCCGCCTGAAGGCCGCCGAGACGGCGCACCCGATGAAGTTCCTGGGCGCGCTGCAGGCCATTCGCGACGTGCTGCACGAGAACCCGCGCGCCTACGTCGTCAACGAGGGCGCCAACGCGCTGGACCTGGCCCGCAACACCATCGGCATGCAGGTGCCGCGCCATCGGCTGGACAGCGGCACCTGGGGCGTCATGGGTATCGGCATGGGCTACGCGATCGCCGCCGCCGTCGAGACCGGCGACCCCGTAGTCGCCATCGAGGGCGACAGCGCGTTCGGCTTCAGCGGCATGGAGATCGAGACCGTCTGCCGCTACAACCTGCCCATCGTGACCGTCGTCCTCAACAACAGCGGTGTCTACCGCGGAGACGACCCCTCCGCCTCCGACGACCCGGCGCCGACCGCCCTGAAGGCCCGCCACGACCTCATGATCGAGGCGTTCGGCGGCAAGGGCTACCAGGCGACGACGCCCGCAGAGGTCGCCACCGTCCTCCGTGAGGCCCTGGCCGCCGGCGGGCCGACGCTCATCGACTGCGTGATCGACCCGACGGACGGCACGGAGAGCGGCAACATCGCGCACCTCAACCCCAAGGGCATCAGCGTTCAGCGCTGAGTCACGTCCCGGCACCCGCAATTTCCGCACCGAGACGATTCACGAGAAAGAAAGCGAACATGACTGAACTGCCCCTCTCCGGGATCAAGGTCATCGACTTCACCGGCGTACAGGCCGGCCCGGCCTGTACGCAGATGCTCGCCTGGCTCGGCGCAGACGTCCTCAAGGTCGAGCGCACCACCGGCGGCGACGTGACGCGCAACCAGCTGCGCGACATCCCCGACGCCGACGCGCTGTACTTCACCATGCTGAACAGCAACAAGCGCTCCCTGGCCATCAACACCAAGTCCCCTGAGGGCCGGGAGGTCATGGAGAAGCTGATCCGCCAGGCCGACATCCTGGTCGAGAACTTCGCGCCGGGCGCCATGGACCGCATGGGCCTGGGCTGGGAGACGCTCCAGGAGTGGAACCCGCGCCTGATCTTCGGCTCCGTCAAGGGGTTCAATGAGGACTCGCCGTGGAATGACCTCAAGGTCTACGAGAACGTGGCCCAGTGCGCCGGCGGTGCCGCCTCGACGACCGGCTTCTGGGACGGCCCGCCCACCGTCAGTGGCGCCGCCCTCGGAGACAGCAACACGGGCATGCACCTGCTGATCGGTCTCCTCACGGCGCTGATCGACCGTGACAAGACCGGCAAGGGCCAGAAGGTGGCGGTGTCCATGCAGGACGCCGTGCTCAACCTGTCCCGGGTCAAGCTCCGCGACCAGCAGCGCCTCGACCGGGTCGGCTACCTGGAGGAGTACCCGCAGTACCCGAACGGCGAGTTCGGCGACGCCGTGCCCCGTGGTGGCAACGCGGGTGGCGGCGGTCAGCCCGGCTGGGTCCTGAAGTGCAAGGGCTGGGAGACCGACCCCAACGCCTACATCTACTTCACGGTCCAGGAGCAGAACTGGAAGCGGACCGCCGAGGCCATCGGCCGGCCCGAGTGGGCCGACGACCCGGAGTACGCCACCGCCAAGGCCCGTCAGTCCCACATCTTCGAGATCTTCGAGGAGATCGAGAAGTGGCTGGCTGACAAGACGAAGTACGAGGCGGTCGACATCCTGCGCAAGTGGGAGGTGCCCTGCGCGCCCGTGCTGAGCATGAAGGAGATCGCCGGCGACCCCGCGCTGCGCAAGAGCGGGACCGTCGTGGAGGTCGAGCAGAAGGGACGCGGGACGTATCTGACCGTCGGCAGCCCCATCAAGTTCTCCCGGTTCAAGCCAGACATCAAGGGCGCCCCGCTGCTCGGTGAGCACACCGACGAGGTCCTGAGCGAACTGGGCTACGACGCGGGTGTCATCGCCGGGATGCGCGACAAGCAGGTCATCATCTGAACCGGACCGCCGGGTGCCTCGCGCCGGCTTCCCGGACGAGACGCCGGCAGGTCCCGGCCCTGGACCGCCGTAGGGGAAGGCGTCGGCCCGGGTCACCATGAGAGCCAGCCTCAGGTCGCTGACCTGGGGCTGGCTTGTTTGTTCCACCCACCGATCACGTCGGCGCTCGGGCCCGGGCCGGGGCGATATGTCCGGTCGTGTGGGAGTCTGAATACGAAGGGAGGTACCGTGACTCTCTTTTGACGTGACGGGCGGAGCGTCTTCGTCTTCGGGCTACCCGTCCTTTCCGTTGTGTTGATCTCCGTCGTACAGTTCGAGACCGCGGGCAGCGGTCTCGTCCGGTGGTCGGGCTACTCGGTGCTGGTGCCTCTCGTGCCCGCCGCGGTGCTGCCGTTCCCGCGCACCCTGATCGTGGGAGCCCTCAGCGTGGCGATTACCATCGCCACCTACGGTTTCGCGGTCAACGGGCTGTCTGTGGGCGGCCGGGTCGTCGTCTCGGCAGTGGCGGCGTCGTTCGGCGTAAGCCTCGTGTCACCAACGCCATCCGCCACGCGAGGCCCCCATCCAACTGCGCGTCATCCTTGAGAGGGAGCAGCCTGACCTGTGAGGTGTCGGACGGCAGCGACACGTCTCCGCACCTGCGGCGGGCCCGGCCTTCGACGAAGGCGGGCGTGGCATGTTCACCGTCGCTCAGCTCGCACAGCGCCGGGGGACCCGCCACGGCCGGGACGGCAAGACCATCTGGGCCGAGCAGGTCATAGAAGCCGCGCGAACGGCGACGCTCTTGCGTGGCCGAACGGCGGGACGTGTCCGGGCGCCATCCGTCGCCAGCCCCTGCCGGCGTCCGTCAGGTGGCATTCATCCGGAGCCCGGCCGCCGATGGCGGACACAGGTGCCCTCGACGGACGCAGGGCGCGTGGGTTGCAGGCAGGTGCGCATCTTCCCATCGGCCGTCAGCCGGGGGCGGTCACAAGCCGGCAGAACGGTAGGGGCTCCGAGGCGTTCACCCCGACCGTGGCCGGACCGCCTTCAACCCGGCGCTCGGCGGGGGCCGGGCTCTTTCAGGCTGCACGCGGTGCAGCGCAGGGTGGCGATCAGGCCGTGGCCAGGCGTTGATCGGCAGCTTCCGCTGCCTCTTGTCCGTCACGGGAGTGGGGCGGTCGGACGCTTTCGCGTTCGACCGCCCCACAGTGGCAGGGCTGTGAGCTCACAGCGGCCTGACTTCCTCCGTGATCTCGGCCACGGAAGTCTTCGCGTCGCCGAAGAGCATCGCGGTCTTCGGCGTGCAGGAGAGCTCGTTGTCCATGCCGGCGAAGCCGGGGTTCATCGAGCGTGGACAGGACACTCAGCCCGCCACCGTCACCTGACGTGCGGCCGGGGCCGCCTCGCGTCGGCCGTCGGTGCCGAGCGCGTGCAGGATCTCCTCCACACTCTGCTTGGCGTCGCCGAAGAGCATGCTGCTGTTCTCGCGGAAGAACAGCGGGTTCTGCACGCCCGCGTAGCCGGAGGCCATGGAGCGCTTGAAGACGATGACGTGCTCCGCCTCCCAGACCCGCAGTACCGGCATGCCGGCGATCGGGCTGCCCGGGTCCTCGGTCGCGGCCGGGTTGACGGTGTCGTTCGCGCCGATGACCAGCACGACCGAGGTGTCGGCGAAGTCGTCGTTGATCTCGTCCATCTCCAGGACGATGTCGTAGGGCACCTTCGCCTCGGCCAGCAGCACGTTCATGTGCCCGGGCAGGCGCCCGGCGACGGGGTGGACGCCGAAGCGGACCTGGACGCCCCGCTCGCGCAGCTGTCGCGTCAGCTCCGCAACCGGGTGCTGGGCCTGCGCGACGGCCATGCCGTAGCCGGGGGTGATGATCACTGAGCGGGCCTGGGCGAGCATCTCGGCCGCCTCCGCGGCGCGCACCTCGTGGTGCTCGCCCTGCTCCTCCTCGCGGCCGGACGGCGCCTCGATGCCGAAACCGCCCGCGATGACAGAGATGAAGGAGCGGTTCATCGCCTTGCACATGATGTAGGACAGGTAGGCACCGGAGGAACCGACCAGCGCGCCCGTCACGATGAGCAGGTTGTTGTCGAGCAGGAAGCCGGCCGCGGCCGCCGCCCAGCCCGAGTAGCTGTTCAGCATGGAGACGACGACGGGCATGTCGCCGCCGCCGATCGAGGCG
The DNA here is from genome assembly GCF_040682835.1 of Streptomyces sp. NPDC051104. Taxonomy (NCBI): domain Bacteria; kingdom Bacillati; phylum Actinomycetota; class Actinomycetes; order Kitasatosporales; family Streptomycetaceae; genus Streptomyces; species Streptomyces sp. NPDC051104. The sequence goes on from NZ_JBFBBS010000011.1 coordinate 174,978, forward strand.
ACCAGGTGCCAGCCCAGGGCCAGCGCCAGCACGGTCACCGCGATCATCAGCGGCAGGTCCGGGGTGATGGTGAACCAGACCGTCAGCGCGACGAAGGCGCCGAGCGCGCCGAGGTTCAGCGCGTTCTTGCCCGGCAGCATCAGCGGACGGGATTTGATCCGCGCCGAAAGCTTCAGGAACGCGACGATCGAGCCGGTGAAGGTGACCGCGCCGATGAAGATGCCGATGAACACCTCGGCGTGGTGGATGCTCAGCAGATCGGCGCCGATCCGGGTCTGCGCCTTGCCGTGCGACTCCACCTCCAGGTAGCTGTTCCAGCCCACCAGCACCGCGGCGAGGCCGACGAAGCTGTGCAGCACCGCGATCAGTTCGGGCATCTGCGTCATCTCGACCTGGCGGGCCCGCCACAGGCCGGTCGCCGCTCCGAGCGCCATGGCCAGCACGATCAGGGCCACCGCCCCGGCGGTGATGCTCTGCGACGCCACCACGACCGTGGCGACCAGTGCGAGGACCATGCCGGCGATGCCGTAGACGACGCCGGCGCGGGAGGTGCGGTGCTGGGACAGGCCGGCCAGGCTGAGGATGAACAACAGGGCGGCGACCAGGTCGGCCGCGTGGGAGGCGGTCATGGAGGTCATCTCGGCTCAGCCTTTCGAGAACATGGACAGCATGCGGCGGGTGACAGCGAATCCTCCGAAGACGTTGACGCTCGTCAGCAGGATCGCCACGAAGGACAGCGTGGTGACGATCCGGCCCTCGTGCCCGATCTGCAGCAGGGCGCCGATCACGACAATCCCGGAGATCGCGTTGGTCACCGACATCAGTGGTGTGTGCAGCGCGTGGTGCACCTTGCCGATGACGTAGTAGCCGATCACCACCGCCAGCGCGAACACGGTGAAGTTCCCGGCGAGTTGCGCGGGGGCGAAGGCCACCAGCAGGAACATCGCGAGCATGCCGAGTCCGATCAGGCCGAAGCGTCCCGCAGGCGTCAGCTTCGGTTGCTTGGGCTCGGGCTTGGTGGGCGCGGTCGCGGGCTGCGCGGCGGGCGCGGCCGAGACCGCGACGGGCGGCGGCGGCCAGGTGACATCGCCGTCCCGCACCACGGTCACGGCCCGCTGCACGACGTCGTCGAAGTCGATCGCCAGCTGCCCGTCCTTGCCGGGCGTGAGCAGCTTGATCAGGTTCACCAGGTTGGTGCCGAACAGCTGCGAGGCCTGTGCGGGCAGCCGGGAGGCGAGGTCGGTGTAGCCGATGATGGTCACGCCGTTGTCGGTCACCACCGCCCGGCCCGCGACCGTGCCCTCGACGTTGCCGCCCTGGGCGGCGGCCATGTCGACGATGACGCTGCCCGGCTTCATGACGGCCACGTCCTCGGCTGTCAGCAGGCGCGGCGCCGGTCGGCCGGGGATCAGCGCGGTGGTGATCACGATGTCCACGTCCTCGGCCTGCTCGTGGTAGAGCTCGGCAGCGGCGCGGTCATAGTCGGCGGAGGTCGCCTTGGCGTAGCCGTCGGTGCTCGTTTCCTGAGCGACGTGCACCGGGAGGTACTCGCCGCCCAGCGACTTCACTTGGTCCGCGACCTCGGGCCGCGGGTCCGTGGCGCGCACGATCGCACCGAGGCTGGAAGCGGCGCCGATCGCCGCCAGACCGGCCACGCCCACGCCGGCCACCAGGACCTTCGCCGGCGGCACCTTGCCCGCCGCGGTGACCTGGCCGGTGAAGAACCGTCCGAAGACGTGCGCGGCCTCGATGACCGCGCGGTAGCCGGCGATGTTCGCCATCGAGGACAGCACGTCCATCGACTGTGCGCGCGAGATGCGCGGCACCGCGTCCAGTGCGAGGGCGGTCACGCCGGCGTCGGCGAGCGCCTGGAGCAGCTCGGGATTCTGTGCCGGGGCCAGTAGGGCGACCACGGTCGCGCCCTCCCGCAGCCGGGCGATCTCCGAGTCGGAGGGGGCGTTCACCTTCAGAACGACATCCGCGTCCCAGGCCTCGCCGACCTCCGCGCCGGCATCGACGTAGGCCTGATCGGCGAAGGCGGAGGCCTCACCGGCCTCGGGCTCGACCACGACCTCGTAGCCGAGCCCCAGCAGCAGACGCACCGTCGCGGGGGTCGCCGCGACGCGTGTCTCCCCGGGGACGGACTCGGCGACCACGCCTATGCGCTGGGGAGGATGGTGTGCGGGTTCTTGAGCAGACATGTCCTGTATCTCTCGTCAGAGGAGGGTTCTAGGCGGGATCTGCGTTCGGGGAAGTCGTACGAAGTCCTTCCCTCTTGATCGCTGGAACCTACCCGCCAGACGGATGCGGGCCAACGCAAGCAGACCGTGATGTGCTTCACCGTGCGGTACCGGCCGAGTGCGATCAAACGACGCGGAGCCTGAGCTCAGCACGCCGATCTCGGTGGGGGTGGGGGGTTCACCTTGGCCACGACGTCGGCCGCCCCCGGGCTCACCGAGGGTGGCTCCGGCCTGTTCGTACTGCTCGTCCGGGATCAGGGTGCCGGTCACTGTCAGGTGCTTCTTCCTGGCTGGGTGGGGGTTTCCCGCCCGTCAACGGGCCGCCACGGAAACCTCTCGATCAGACAAGGATAGGAGGATCGAATACTGTATGCAATCCCTTGGGTTTCGTCCGTTTGGTTACGCAGCGTTGGTGGACATGTACGGAAGGGGCTGAATACAGTATGCAGTCTTCAATCGAGAGGAGCCGCCATGAAGATCGCAGTCCTCGGGGCCGGTGCCATCGGTGCGTACGTCGGTGCCGCACTGCACCGGGGCGGTGCCGAGGTCCACCTCATCGCCCGGGGCGACCATCTGCGTGCCATGCAGGCCGACGGGGTCCAGGTGAACAGTCCCCGCGGCGACTTCACCGCCCGGCCGCACGTCACGGACGACCCCACCGAAATCGGCCCGGTGGACTACGTGTTCCTCGGACTGAAGGCGCACTCGTATCCGTCCTGTGGACCTCTCATCAAGCCGCTGCTCGCCGATCACACGGCTGTCGTGGCCGGGCAGAACGGCATCCCCTGGTGGTACTTCCACCGGCTGACGGGGCCCTACGAGGGCCGTCGCGTGGAAGCGGTCGACCCGGGCGGCGCCACCAGTGCCGTTCTGTCGCCGGAGCGGGCCATCGGCTGTGTCGTCTACCCGGCCACAGTCATCGAGGCACCCGGAGTGATCAAGCACCTGGAAGGCACCCGGTTCTCCCTCGGGGAGCCGTCAGGACACATCTCCGAACGCTGTACGGCGTTGAGCGAAGCCTTGGTCGCCGGCGGTCTGAAGGCACCGGTCGAGTCAAATCTGCGCGACGACATCTGGATCAAGCTCATGGGCAACGTCGCGTTCAATCCGCTCAGCGCGCTCACCAGGGCGACCATGGTCGAGATCTGCCTCCACCCCCAAACCCGGCGGCTGGTCGCCCAGTTGATGGAGGAGACCCTCGACATCGCGGCCAGGGTCGGCAGTGAGCCGGACATCTCCATCGAGAAGCGGTTGCGCGGTGCCGAGGGGGTCGGAGACCACAAGACCTCGATGCTCCAGGACCTGGAGGCCGGCAAGCCGCTCGAACTCGACGCCGTGGTGACGGCGGTGGTCGAGATCGCCGACATCACCGGCGCGGAGGCGCCCACGCTACGGGCCATCCATGCGGCGACGGACCTGCTCGCGCGCCGCAATGCCCAGAGTGCTTCAGGTGTCGGGGCCGGGCCCGGAGCCGCCCCCGCGTGAGCACCGACCCTTGCAGGTGTAGTGCAAGACGCGTGCGGCGCGATCCGCGCCGCACGCACCGCCCTGAAGGAGGGCCTGGCTCCGGCCGGGTACGTGCGCGATGTCGTCGAGCGCGTCACGCCCAGTGCGCCGCCCGCGCGGGTGGCGGGGCCGATCAAGGAGCCCCACATCGTGGACGAGCACATACGGCACACCGTGGACCTGCCGCCCACCATCTCGGCGGCGGACGGGTACGGCTGGTCACCAGCCGCGGACTGGACGACATGGCCGCCGCCTGAGCCGTTCGGGCTCCGTCACACCACAACCGCCTCATCTCCCCTCGAACAGAGGGGAGATGAGGCGGTGTCATGCACCTGGGCCGGGTCAGCCGGCCGAGGCCCCCTGCGGCTGCCTCAGCAGCTGCGCGGCGGCGACGACCACAGGATCCAGGCTGCCCGCCCCGGCATCCACCAGCTCGAACAGCCGACTGCGCATCCGCGGATCCCAGAACCGGCGGACGTGGCCCGCGATCGCCTCGGCGGCCTGGTCCGCGGGTACATGCCGGAAGTTCGCGGCGATCTGGTTCGCCATCCGCTGTTCGGGCGGCACGGTGTCGGCCATTTCAGTCCACCCCCGCGAGCCGGCCGGTCTCCACGGACCCGGTGTCGCGTCGCTCGGACTGATACGCGAGGCCGACCTGTACGGCGGTCACCTTGTACTCCGGGCAGTTGGTCGCCCAGTCGGAGTTCTCCGTCGTCACCACGTTGGCGCCGGTCACCGGGTGGTGGAACGTGGTGTAGACGACGCCCGGCGGCATCCGGTCGGACACCCGCGCACGCAGTGTCGTACTGCCGACCCGGCTGGCCAGCGTCACCAGGTCGCCGTCGGTGATGCCGCGGTTCTCGGCGTCCAGCGGGTGCAGCTCCAGCACGTCCTCGGGGTGCCACGCCACGTTGCCGGTACGGCGTGTCTGGGCCCCGACGTTGTACTGGCTGAGGATGCGGCCCGTGGTCAGCACCAGCGGGAAGCGCGAGGTCGTGCGTTCGTCCGTCGGCACGTAGGCGGTGACCACGAACCTGCCCATGCCGCGGACGAACTCGTCGACGTGCATCGTCGGAGTGCCCTCCGGTGCCTCGTCGTTGCACGGCCACTGGACGCTGCCGAGCTTGTCCAGCACCTGGAAGGAGATGCCCTTGAAGGTCGGCGTGACCTGGGCGATCTCGTCCATGATCTGGCTCGGGTGGTCGTACGCCATCGGGTAGCCCATGGCGGTGGCGATCTCGCAGACGATCTGCCACTCGTGCTTGCCCGTCTTCGGCTTCATCACCGCCCGCACCCGGTTGACCCGGCGCTCGGCGTTGGTGAAGGTGCCGTCCTTCTCCAGGAACGAAGCGCCGGGCAGGAAGACGTGTGCGAACTTGGCCGTCTCGTTGAGGAACAGATCCTGCACCACGACCAGGTCCATGGCCTCCAGAGCGGCACTGACGTGCTGGAGGTTCGGATCGGACTGGGCGATGTCCTCGCCGTGCACGAACAGGCCCCGGAAGGAGCCGTCGATCGCAGCGTCGAACATGTTCGGGATCCGCAGCCCTGGCTCGGGCAGGAGGGAGCGCCCCCACAGCTCCTCGAAGACGGTGCGGACCGCGTCGTCCGAGACGTGGCGGTAGCCGGTGAGCTCGTGCGGGAAGGAGCCCATGTCGCAGGAGCCCTGCACGTTGTTCTGGCCGCGCAGCGGGTTCACGCCGACACCGTCGCGGCCGACGTTGCCGCACGCCATCGCGAGGTTCGCCATCCCAATGACCATCGTGGAACCCTGGCTGTGCTCGGTCACGCCGAGGCCGTAGTAGATGGCAGCGTTGGGCGCCTGCGCGTACATCCGGGCGGCGGCCCGCAGTTCCTCGGCCGGCACACCGGTGATGGACTCGGTGACCTCCGGGCTGTTCTCCGGTAGGGCGACGAATTCCGCCCACTCGTCGAACCCTTCGCACCGCGCCGCCACGAATGAGCGGTCGACCAGGCCCTCGGTGACCACCACGTGCGCCATGGAGTTGATGACGGCGACGTTGGTGCTCGGCTTGAGCTGCAGATGGTGTGCGGCCTCGATGTGCGGCGAGCGCACCAGGTCGATACGGCGCGGGTCGATCACGACGAGCTTGGCGCCCTCCCGCAGTCGGCGTTTCATCCGCGAGGCGAACACCGGGTGCCCGTCCGTGGGGTTGGCACCGATCACCATGATGACGTCGGCCTTCGCCACCGAGCGGAAGTCCTGCGTACCGGCCGACTCGCCGAAGGTCTGCTTCAGCCCGTACCCGGTGGGGGAGTGGCAGACGCGGGCGCAGGTGTCGACGTTGTTGTTGCCGAAGGCCGCGCGCACCATCTTCTGGACGACGTAGACCTCTTCGTTGGTGCAGCGCGAGGAGCTGATGGCCCCGATCGAGGCCGGGCCGTACGCCTCCTGGATCGCGCGCATCTTCGAGGCGACGGTCTGGATGGCCTCCTCCCACTCGACCTCGCGCCACGGGTCCGTGATCCTGTCGCGGACCATGGGCTTGAGGACGCGGTCGGGGTGGGTGGCGTAGCCGAAGGCGAAGCGGCCCTTGACGCAGGAGTGCCCCTCGTTCGCCCCGCCGTCCTTGTAGGGCACCATCCGGACCAGCTCGTCTCCGCGCAACTCGGCCTTGAAGGAGCAGCCGACTCCGCAGTACGCGCAGGTCGTGATCACCGAGCGGGACGGCATGCCGAGCTCGACGACCGACTTCTCCTGCAGCGTCGCCGTCGGGCAGGCCTGCACGCAGGCGCCGCACGAGACGCACTCGGAGTCCAGGAAGGACTCACCGGCGCCGGGGGAGACCTTGGAGTCGAAGCCGCGGCCCTCGATCGTCAGCGCGAAGGTGCCCTGCACCTCGCCGCAGGCGCGGACGCAGCGGGAGCAGACGATGCACTTGGACGGGTTGAAGTCGAAGTAAGGGTTGCTCAGATCGGGCTCGGCATCGAGGTGGTTCTCGCCCTCGTACCCGTACCGGACCTGGCGCAGCCCCACGACGCCGGCCATGTCCTGCAGTTCGCAGTCGCCGTTGGCCGAGCAGGTGAGGCAGTCCAGCGGGTGGTCGGAGATGTACAGCTCCATGACCCCTTGGCGCAGCTTCTCCACCTTGGGCGTCTGGGTGCGTACCACCATCCCCTCGGCGACCGGGGTGGTGCAGGACGCCGGGGTGCCGCGGCGGCCGTCGATCTCCACCACGCACAGCCGGCAGGATCCGAACGGCTCGAGGCTGTCGGTGGCGCAGAGCTTGGGTATGTCGATGCCGGCGAGCGCGGCCGCGCGCATCACCGAGGTGCCCTCGGGCACCGTGACGGGCAGTCCGTCCACCTCGACCGAGACGGTCGCCTCGCCGGGCCGGTCCGGGGTTCCGAAGTCGGGCTCCTTGAGCAGTGTCATACCGTGCCCTCCCTCCTTACGAGGAAGTCGTCGGAGAAGTGTGTGATGGCGCTGCGCACCGGCATCGGGGTCAACCCGCCCATGGCGCACAGCGATCCGTCGGTCATCAGCTCGCAGAGGTCTTCGAGCAGAGCGAGGTTCTCGTCGCGCTCCTCGCCGGCCACGATCCGGTCGATCACTTCGACGCCGCGTACCGAACCGACGCGACAAGGCGTGCACTTGCCGCACGACTCGGCCGCGCAGAACTCCATCGCGAAGCGGGCCTGGGCGGCCATGTCCACGGTGTCGTCGAAGACGACGACGCCACCGTGGCCGACCATCGCGCCGGCTGCCGCGAACGCCTCGTAGTCCATGGGCAGATCGAACATCGATGTCGGCAGATAGGCGCCGAGCGGCCCGCCCACCTGCACCGTGCGCACCGGGCGTCCGGTGAGCGTGCCGCCGCCGTAGTCCTCGACCAGCTCGCGCAAGGTGACACCGAACGCGGTCTCCACGATGCCGCCGCGCGCGATATTGCCTCCGAGCTGGAAGACCTGCGTGCCGCGCGAGCGCTCCACCCCGAGTTCCTGGTACGCCTTCGCGCCGTTCGCGAGGACCACCGGGACGGTGGCGAGGGTGAGGACGTTGTTGACGACGGTCGGTTTGCCGAAGAGCCCCTCGATCGCCGGAATGGGCGGCTTCGCGCGGACGACACCGCGCTTGCCCTCCAGGCTCTCCAGCATGGAGGTCTCCTCGCCGCAGATGTACGCGCCGGCGCCGACCCTCACGTGCAGGTCGAAGGTGAGGTCCGAGCCGAGGATGCGCTCCCCGAGCCAGTTGTTCTCGCGCGCGATCCCGATGGCCGCACGCATCATGGCCACCGCGTCGGGGTACTCCGAGCGGATGTAGATGTAGCCCTCGCGCGCGCCGACGGCGTGTGCGGCGATGGTCATGCCCTCGATGAGCATGAACGGGTCGCCTTCCATGACCATGCGGTCCGCGAAGGTGCCGCTGTCACCCTCGTCGGCGTTGCAGCAGACGAACTTCAGCTCGTCGGCGCAGTCGTGCACGGTCTTCCACTTGATGCCGGCCGGGAATCCCGCGCCGCCCCGGCCGCGCAGGCCGGACTCGGTGACCGCGGCGATCACGTCGGCGGGCGGAAGCTGCAGCGCCTTGCGCAGTCCGGCGAGGCCGCCGTGGCGCTCGTAGTCCTCGGGGGAGAGCGGGTCGGTGATCCCGACGCGCGCGAAGGTGACGCGGTTCTGCCGAGCCAGCCACGGCAGTTCGTCGACGAGGCCGAGCCGCAGCGGATGGTCCGCCCCGTCCAGGAGGCCGGCGTCCAGGAGGCCCTCCACGTCCGAGGGCGCCACCGGTCCGTAGCCGATCCGCCCCTCGGGTGTGACCACCTCGACCAGCGACTCCAACCAGAGCATGCCGCGTGACCCGTTGCGCACCACCTCGACCGGTCGGCCCTGAGCGGCCGCCACCGTCCGGATCGCCTGCGCGACCGCGTCCGCGCCGACGGACCGCGCCGCCGAGTCGCCAGGAACGTACACCGTCACCGGGGAGTTGGACGACTGACTCATGATGAGACCGCCTCGTCCAGGATCGAGCGCAGGCGATCCGCGCTCATGCGTCCGAACACCTCACCGTTCACCTCCACGGACGGCCCCAACGCGCAGTTGCCGAGACAGAAGACCTGCTCGACGGTGACCGAACCGTCGGCGCGCGTCTCCCCGAGCGAGACGCCCGCCCGGTCGCGTGCACAGGTCACGAGGGCGCCCGCGCCGAGCGCCTGACAGGCTTCGGCGCGGCAGATGCGCACGGTCGTACGGCCGGCGGGCTCGCGACGGAAGTCGTGGTAGAAGGAGACCACTCCGTGCACGTCCGCCCGGGAGAGGTTGAGTTCCCGTGCGAGAAGCGGAATGGCCTCCTGCGGTACGTGCCCCAGTTCGGCCTGGATGGCGTGCAGTATCGGCAGCAGCGGGCCGCGTTGCCCGCGATGGGCGGCCACGATCGCACTGATGGCGGCCTGCGTCGTCAGGTCACTGACGCTCGTCGTCATGGTTCCTCCCCTGACAGTCGTGCATGTGTGAATCCCTTGGCTTGATCGGATGGATCCGCGGGGTGGTGATCGACGAGCTCGGCCCCCTGGCCACTCCTGCTCGTACGGCATGAGCGCCCCTGTGGTTGTCCCTGGTTGCCCTCGAAACTCATCGAATACTGTATGCAGTCGTCAAGCCTGCGTCCACCGTCGCGACCGCGTGGATGGTCAGGTGAGTGCATCGGCGCTGACCGGCTCGCCGGCCGCGGAGCCCGCGTCCGGCAGCGTGGCCAGCCACTTGAGGACGGTGCTCAGCACGTCGTCGCGCCTGCCTCCCTCCCGTCCGAGCCTCGCGCTCGCCGGGACCAGCACGGGGTCGGCGCAGACGGTGGACGTGCCGCTGCCGCGTGGGCCCGCTCCGTTGGGCCGAGCCGGCACGAACAGACCCGGGGCGTCCGCCGGGACCAGCCAGAGGGCCGGCCTGCTGCTGCCGTCGACCGGCCGGGAGGACCAGATGTAGCTGTCGGCCTCTCCTGCCGCGACGACATCGCGTTTCCGGGCCCGGAGCGCCACCACGTCGCCGGTGCGCGTCGCCGTCGAACTCGTCGGCACAGCCGCGTCGCCCGGTCCGCCGCCGTCGCCGACATCGGCCAGAGCGAGGGTGCTGAGGTGATGACCGCCGGCGACCTTCCGACGCATCCAAGGGGTGCCGTACGCCTCGATGAAGGCTACGGCGGCGTAGTGGGACCGCAGCACAGCGCCGGTGGCCGGGCAGGCGCGGGACACCTCGGTCACGACCTCGGCGGCTTCGACGAGTCCGAGGCCGCCACCGCCGAGGTGGGCGGAGGCGGTGAGTCCGAGCAGTCTTGCCTCGCCGAGGGCGACCACTGAGGCGCGGGGAAACCTCTCGCGTGCGCTGGTCTGCTCGGCGCAGGGCTCGATGGTGCTGCTCAAGACGTAGGAGAGAGCGGAGCGGTACGACATGGAGCGGCTCCCTGAAGTCCGGGCGAGCGGGGAGCCTGCTGAGCCTCCCCTCGTCGATTGCATACTGTATGCCATCGCGCTGCGTTCGTGTCACGGTGCTTCGCAGAAAGGGGCGCGTGCAGTCGGTTCTTCGCGGAAAGGGGCGCGTCCGGTCGGCGCGAGATGTCTATGCCGTCCCTTTGCTCGCTCTTGGAGAAAACCTCAACTTCAAGGCCGGGTCACTTGGATCACGCAGGGGCTAAGGTCCCATCCATTGCATACAGTATTCACTTCCTGTTGCCGTCCTGTCGCGCTCCGCGACGAACGAGTGAGGTGGCCCTGTGACCATCGCGATCAGCAAGCCCACCCCTGGCACCAAGGCTCTCGACGGTGTCCGTGTACTGGACATGACGCACGTTCAGTCCGGGCCCTCCGCGACCCAGTTGCTCGCCTGGCTCGGAGCCGACGTCATCAAGCTGGAGGCGCCGACCGGTGACATCACGCGGGGGCAGCT